>JAHEAZ010000009.1 GCA_024642505.1 Gammaproteobacteria bacterium | reverse complement strand
TGTCCAGCCTGCTGGAGCCGTTGATCATGGTCATCCTGGGTGTTCTGGTCGGCGGCCTGGTCATTGCCATGTACCTGCCGATTTTCAAGCTCGGCGCCGTCATCTGACGACGTGGCCCAAGTACTAGTGATACCGAAACGCCGCGCTCGTCGCGGCGTTTCGCTGGAGGGAGCTGATTCATCGTGGACATCGTGAACCTGCTGCAGGCGAGCAACGCAGCCTTCGCGGGTATCGTTTTCGTCCTGAGCCTGCTCATCGGCAGCTTTCTTAACGTGGTCATCTACCGCCTGCCGCTCATACTGGAACAGCAGTGGCGCAGCCAATGTGCTGAACTCACCGGACAGTCCGAGGCTGCGGCCGAGTCGACCCTGACGCTGTCTTCGCCCCGTTCCCATTGCCCGGCCTGCAAGGCGACGGTCCGTGCCGTGCACAATATCCCGCTCATCAGCTGGCTGGCGCTGCGCGGCCACTGCGCCAGCTGCGGGGCCAGCATCCCGGCCCGGTATCCGCTGATCGAGCTGGCCACGGCACTCCTGGGCGCTGCAGTGGCCTGGCACTTCGGCTTCGGCTTCGAAGCCGGCTGTGCGCTGCTGGTCACCTGGTTCCTGATCCCGCTGACCGGGATCGACGTCGATCACCAGCTGCTGCCGGATGGCATGACCCTGCCACTCATGTGGCTCGGCCTGCTGGCGAGCCTCTGGCACGACCCGGCCTCCGGCAGCGCCCTGCCCGTTTCGCCCCGGGACGCCATCATGGGTGCCGCCGCCGGCTACCTGTTCCTCTTGGGCATCTTCCACGCCTTCAAGCTGCTGACCGGCAAGGAAGGCATGGGCTTCGGCGACTTCAAGCTGTTCGCAGCGCTGGGTGCGTGGCTCGGCTGGCAGATGCTGCCGCTGATCCTGCTGCTGTCCGCCGCGGTCGGCGCTGCCGTGGGGATCGCCTTGATCGTCTTTCGCAAGCAGGGCCGCGAAGTCCCGATTCCCTACGGCCCCTATCTCGCTGGCGCCGGCTGGATCGCGATGTTGTGGGGACCGCAGATCGTCGGCGGCTACCTGTCGCTGTCCGGCTTGCGCTGAGCGGGCTGTGGCACCGCCGCTTAGAATCGGGCTGACCGGCGGCATTGCCAGCGGCAAGTCCACGGTCGCCGAGCTGTTCGCGGCCCATGGTGTTCCGGTGCTCGACACCGACCGGATCGCGCGCGAGGTCGTCGAGCCGGGCCGAGACGCCCTGCGAGCCGTAATCGCTGAATTCGGTACCGAAATGCTGGGCGTCGACGGTCGCCTTGACCGTCCGGCGCTGCGCCGCCTGATCTTCGCCGAGCCCGCCGCCCGCGGGAAGCTGGAGGCGATTCTGCACCCGGCCATTCGTGCCGAGCTGGCCCGACAGTCGGCCAGGGCAGGCGGTCCTTATCAGATCCTGGTCATTCCGCTGCTGGTCGAGTCCGGCCGGATCGATGCGGTCGACCGGATCCTGGCCGTCGACTGCCCCGTAGAGGACCAGCTGGCCCGACTGCAGGCACGCGATGGCGAGACGGCCGAGTCGGCCCAGGCCATGATCGCTGCGCAGGCTTCCCGCGATGCGCGCCTGGCGGCCGCCGACGACGTGATCCTGAATGCGGGAACGATGTCAGACCTGTCAGCGCAGGTCGAATTGCTCGACACCCGATACCGGGTCCTGGCAGATTCCAATGCCTGACTTCACCCGGGTGCGACCGTGCCGACAGGACCCACCGCCCCTGTCGGGTGCCATACCAAATCACGTGCCCTGCGAAAATCCCTCAATCGGACTCTCCGCCCACCCTGGAGAGGTTTACGGACCCGGACCCCTGCCGCAGAATAGCCGGATGTTCGAGCCCGTCGAGGCCCCGGAGGCGGCCACAGAGCCCGTCGTCTACGAGCAGCCGCTGAACGAGCGGATGCGCGCTTTCCTGCGCCTGGAGTTCCTGTGGAACCAGGCAGTATTCCACTGCTCCTCGCCCAACCCCTGGGCCAGCCGCGCCGCGGTCGACAGCCTGCTCGAGATCCTCGCCATCACCGCGCGCGGCGATTCACGCGGCGACGTGCTGAAGGAACTCGAGCGGCAGATGAATCTCCTGCGCGACTACCAGAATCGCCCGGGCGTGGACGGTGCACGATTGCGCGCCGTACTGGCGACTCTGGTGCGGCGCCGCGAGGAACTCAACACCGCGGGCAGCCACTTCATGCAGCCGCTGCGCGACTCGGAGTTCCTCAATTCGATCAAGCATCGCAGCGCCATTCCCGGCGGCACCTGCGAATTCGACCTGCCCGACTACTTCCATTGGCTGAACCGACCGGCAGCTGTCCGTGAGCGCGACCTGGATGAATGGATGAGTCGCCTTCGTGCACTTTGCGAAAGCGTGTCCGAGTTACTGTGGGTCACCCGCGAAAACGCGCGGCCGAAGAAGGAAACCGCGCCGGGCGGTGTGTTCCAGATCACCTTCGAGCGCGAGCACCCGATACAGCTGCTGCGGATCGAACTGCCGGGCGGCTCCGAGCTGTTTCCCGAAGTGAGCGGAAGCCACTATCGCTGCAGCGTGCGCTTCCTGCGCTGGACCGGCGTGCAGGCCCGGCCGGTGCAGCCACAGGAAGACATTCCCTTCACGCTCACCTGCTGCAGCTGACAGGAGGGCGACCATGACCGTGAAATGCCCTGGCTGCGGACGCATGCTGGAGTGGAGTCCTGCCAACCCGTGGCGCCCCTTCTGCAGCGAGCGCTGCAAGCTGATCGACCTTGGCGCCTGGTTCAAGGAAGAGCATGCCATCCCGGGTGAACCCGCGCTCGACATGGCGGAAGATTCCGACGCCGACGACCGCGATCGTCAACACTGACCATGGAACCGGAGTTCTGGCACCAGCGTTGGCAGCAGGGCCAGATCGGCTTTCACCAACCCGATTTCCATCCGTCGCTCCCGCGCTACTGGCCCGGACTCGGCGTCGACCCGGAAAGGCAGGTGTTTGTACCGTTGTGTGGCCGCAGCCTGGACATGGTCTGGCTGGCTCGCCGCGGGCATCCGGTGCTGGGCGTTGAACTGAGCGCAGTTGCGGCGGCGGGTTTCTTCGAACACGAGAGGATCGTGCCGCAGGTCGCCCCGCGCGGTCCGTATGCCGCCTACACGTCCGAGGGTTACGAGATCCTGCAGGGAGATTTCTTCGAACTGGCGCCACCGATCGCCGGCCCGATTGCGGCCTGGTACGATCGTGCCGCCCTGATCGCGCTGCCACCACCCATGCGCCGTCGCTATGCGGAGCACCTGGGAGGCCTGCTGGCGCCCGCTGCGCGCGGCCTGCTGATAACGCTCGAGTATCCGCAGGAACAAATGGACGGCCCACCATTCTCGGTGTCGATCGACGAAGTCCACGAATTGTTCGATCGCGAATTCACAGTCGAGTTGCTCGAACGCGAGGACGTACTCGTTGCAAACCCGCGCTTTGCCGAGCGCGGACTCGATTATTTCTACGAAGCCATCTTCCGGCTCGAACACCGATGACCGCTCGCGTCAACCGCCGCTGGGTCATGGCCTCCCGCCCGGATCCGGACGTCCGCGAGGACAATTTCCAGCTCGAGTCGGTGCCGGTCCCGGCTCCCGGTCCCGGCCAGTTCCTGATTCGCACGCTGTACCTGTCGCTCGCGCCGGTCATGCGCATGTACCTGATTGACGGTGCGGGCATCGAAAAGCCGCTCGAGACCGGCGAGACCATGCGCGGACGCGGCGTCGGCGAAGTGGTCGAGTCCAACCACCCGGGCTTCGCCGTCGGCGACATCGTCCAGGGCAAGCTCGGCTGGCAGGAGTATTCGATCAGCGACGGCTCGCCGTATTTCATGATGTACAAGGTCGAGCAGAGGCTGGTGCCCTTCTCGACTGCGCTTGGCGTGCTGGGCATGACCGGGTTCACTTCCTACCTCGGCCTGACCAAGATTGGGCGCATCAAGCACGGCGAGACCGTGCTGGTGTCCGGCGCCGCCGGCGGGGTCGGCTCGAACTGCGGCTTCATCGCCCGCAACCTGGGGTGCCGCGTCGTCGGCATCGCTGGTACCGATGACAAGTGCCGCCTGCTGGTGGACCGGCTCGGCTATGAAGCCGCCATCAACTATCGAACGGAAGACGCTGAGCAACGCGTCGGCGAACTGTGCCCGCAGGGTGTCGACGTGTTCTTCGACAACGTCGGCGGCCCGATCCTCGACGCGGCGCTCGCCCACATCAACCGTTACGCCCGCATCGTGCTCTGCGGCCGGATATCTGAATACCTGAAGTCCGACGAGGAGAAATACTGCCTGAGGAACTGGTGGCGGGTCGGGCAGCATCGTGCCGGCATGCAAGGTTTCTTTATCTACGACCTGGAGAAGCATTTCCCGGCGGCCGAGACGCAGATGGCCGAGTGGATCGCCGCCGGCCTGATGAGCTACCAGGAAGACGTGCTGGAAGGTATTGAGCAAATGCCGCGGGCGCTGATGCGACTCTACGACGGCAGCAACGTCGGCAAGCAGCTGGTGAAGGTGGCAACGCCGGTTACGACCGTCGAGCCACGTCGGCAGTAGAAGGTGCCTGGCAACGCTTACTTCGGCGCCGCGTTCGCTTCGTCAAATGCCTCGATCGGCACCGGCCTGGCGGTCTGGAAAATCAGCGCCTTCTTGCGGAAGAAGCGCGTGAAGCCGCCCGGGCCCATGCGCGAGCCGCCCATCCCCGAGCACTTGAAGGAGTTCTTCTCGCATTCATGCATCACGCCGGTCAGCGCACCGTCGTTGATGCTGATGCCGCCGGCGTCGATGCGCCGACCGATGGCCTCGGCCTCGGCTTCCGTTCCGGCGATGACTGCCGCGGACAGGCCGTAGACACCATCGTTGGCCAGACAGATCGCCTCCTCCACGTCGCGATAGCGCATGACCGGCATCACCGGCCCGAAGGTCTCCTCGCCCATGATCTTCATGTCGTGCGTGACGTCCACCAGCACCGTCGGCCGCAGCCACTTGCCGCCGTGGTCCTCCACCTTGCCGCCGCAAAGAACCCTGGCGCCCTGGGTCACCGCCTCATCGATCTGGTCCTGCACGATGTCGGCCTGGCGGCCCCAGATGAAGGGCCCGATCTCGCCCTGGTGCAGGTCGGGCCAGTTGAGGGTCACGCGCGCAGCCTTCTCTGCCAGCCGGGCCACGAAGTCGTCATACAGCTTGCCATGTACGTACACGCGCTCCAGCGACTGGCAGGCCTGTCCGGTCGTCAGCACCGAGGCGCGCAGCACCACGGTGGTCGCCAGGTCGAGGTCAGCGGTCTCGGTGACAATGACCGGATCCTTGCCGCCAAGCTCGAGGAAGGCGGGGATGAACGCACGCGCCGCGGACTCCGCAACGATGCGGCCGGTGCGCACGCTACCGGTGAAGCATACGGCGTCGACAAGCGGCACCATCGCCGCTCCCGTTTCGCCGGCGCCGGCATGGATTGCGAGCACGGTGGCAAGCTCCGGCACGTCCTCGATGGCGGGCCTGACCGCATCGGCGAACCGCGGCGTGATTTCGCTCGGCTTGATCAGCACCGCGCAGCCAGCGAGGAGCGCCGGAATCGCGTCGATGAAAGCCAGCACCATCGGGAAGTTCCATGGGCTGATCACGCCGATCAGCGGGTAGGGCACCCACTGGTTGCGGTAGTGAATGGTCGGTACCTGGGTGGAGCGACCCTCTGCCTCCCGCATCAGGCCGGGCGCCTCCCGGCACCAGCGGTCAATGGCCCCAATGGTTGAGGTGACCTCGCCCGCGGCCATCAGGTAGCGGCCCGTGTCCGTGCAGAGTGCCGCGACGATTTCGGCCTGATGACGTTCGAGAGCCACCTTGAAGCGCTGCAGTACGGCTACGCGATGATCCATGCCGGCATCGCGCCAGGCGGGCTGTGCCGTACGCAGGCGCCCACAGAGCGCCTGGAGCTCGCTCGCACCAAGCGGCGTGAATTGGTAGTCGACCTGGCCGGTGCGCGGGTTGGTGACGTCGATGGCATGCATGGATCGAACTCCCTGGACCGCGCTGATAGCTACCCGGCATCGTCGGCGGCGGGACCGATGGCGCAACCGTGGGCGCCGCCTGCCAGCATCCGCTTGAGCGCGTCTGCATCCCGATACCAGCCGAGATAGGCCGGCAGCCCCAGTTGCCCGAGCAGCTTGTTGAACTGCCTCTGGTCAGTACCCTCGGCACCGGGCGCCAGCACCAGGAAGTGCGCACCGGCCGCGGCGGCATACTCCGCCGCCGCCACGGTCGGGCAAATCGCCCCGACCATGAAGGACCCGTTCGGATCGATGGTCAGCATGCCGCCCGTGGGTTCGAGCAGCATTCCATCGGCGCCCGCCGCGGCAGCAGCCATCGCGGCCTCGACGCCCTCCCCCTTGACGATCACCCGGTGACCGGCGCGGCGCGCTGCGCGGACCGCCTCGCGAATCGCCTCCGATCCCGCTTCGGCATCCTGCAGGCTCCAGAACAACGCCTCAGGTCTTGTTCCCGCAGTCGATTCGAGCAGCGCCTTGGCGCCGGCAATGCAGCGAGCGATTCTCGGTAAGCGCAATGCGGTGATGATGGGCCGGTCAGCCTCGAGCAAGTCGATCGAAGGCAGATCGTCGGGGGCCACCCACTCGATTGCCTGGGCATCCAGCCCGCGCGGCTCGCCCGCATAGTCGCTCACCGTCCAGACGTCGAGCAGCACGCGCCGGTCGCTGTAGTCGTGGCGCAGCCGGATCAACGGCTCGGCTGCCAGCACGCTGACGCCCAGCTCCTCCTCGATTTCGCGTTTCAGGCCAGCCAGCGGCGCCTCGTTCCTGGCCAGCTTGCCACCGGGAAACTCCCAGCGCCCCGCCAGGTGCTTGCCGACCGGACGCTGGGCAATCAGCACCCGGCCCTGGTCGTCCGACAGCACGCCGGCCATGACATGTACTTCGGGCCTGGCCTGCGTCGCTCCCATGCCGTGCGCCCTGACGATGTGTGACTGATCAGCCACCGGCCTGCTGCAACGCTCCGTGGCAATGCTTGTACTTCTTGCCCGACCCGCAGGGGCAGGGCTCGTTGCGGCCGACCTTACGCTCTTCGCGCACGAAGGGCGCAGCGTGCGAGGCGGGACCGCCCGCCGCGCGGCCGGGTCCGGCTTCCTCGGCGGCGGCGGGTCCGGCCTCGGGACCCTGTACGGCGCCGATCGCCGGGGGCGCGGCGTGCAGTGTCTGCATCTGCCGTTGCAGCCTCGCCTGCCGCTCGCGTTCCTCGCGCTCGATCTCTTCCTCGGTCCGTACCTGCAGCCGTTGCAGCAGCACGACGGTATCGCGCTTGATGCGATCGAGCATCGTAGTGAACAATTCGAAGGCTTCGCGCTTGTACTCCTGCTTCGGATTCTTCTGTGCGTAGGCGCGCAGGTAGATGCCCTGGCGCAGGTAGTCCATGGCGGCGAGGTGCTCGCGCCACTGTCCGTCCAGCTGCTGCAGCATTACCGCCTTCTCGAGGTGACGCATGATCGGCGCACCGACGTGCTCGACCTTGGCC
Organism: Gammaproteobacteria bacterium; assembly: GCA_024642505.1. Taxonomy (GTDB): domain Bacteria; phylum Pseudomonadota; class Gammaproteobacteria; order Steroidobacterales; family Steroidobacteraceae; genus SG8-30. Next base: position 58,722 of record JAHEAZ010000009.1, on the reverse strand, counting down.
TCGTAAACAGTTTCGATGCCCCTCAGCAGATGCTCGGTGATCGCCTTGTTCTCGCGGCTCGCGTCCTCCGCGATCCAGGCCTTGAGCCCGGTCTCGACACCGAAGTCCCTGGCGATCTCCTGCTCCAGCTCCTCGAGTTCCCACTGCTCCTCGACGCTGCCCGGCGGGACGAATGTCGCGACAATGCCTTCGACCACCTCCGCACGTAGCCCACGAATGACGTCCGCCATGTCGTCGGCCGACATGATCTCGGTGCGCTGCTGGTAGATGACCTTGCGCTGGTCGTTGGCGACGTCGTCGTACTCGAGCAGGTTCTTGCGCGCGTCGAAGTTGTGCGCCTCGACCTTGCGCTGGGCCCGCTCGATCTGGCGAGTCAGCATGCGGCTCTCGATTACCTCGCCCTCGCGCATGCCAACGGTCTTCAGCATGGACTTGGTGCGCTCTGGATCGCCGAAGATGCGCATCAGGCTGTCTTCCAGCGACAGGTAAAAGCGGCTGGAGCCCGGATCGCCCTGGCGGCCGGAACGGCCGCGCAGCTGGTTATCGATGCGCCGCGACTCGTGCCGCTCGGTACCGATGATGTGCAGCCCGCCCGCCGCAACCACAGTGTCATGCAGCTGTTGCCATTCGCCGCGCAACGTCTGGATGCGCGATTCGCGTTCCTCGTCAGCCAGGTCGTCTTCGGCACGAACGTGCTCGACCTGCTTCTCGACGTTGCCACCGAGCACGATGTCCGTTCCGCGTCCCGCCATGTTGGTCGCGATGGTTACCGCACCCGGCCGGCCGGCCTGGGCGATGACCTGGGCCTCGCGCTCGTGCTGCTTGGCGTTCAGCACCTGGTGGACGAAGCCCTCCTTGGTGAGCTGCGTCGAGAGCAGCTCCGAGGTCTCGATCGAGGTCGTACCTACCAGCACCGGCTGCTGCCGTTTCATGCAGTCGCGGATGTCCTCGAGGATGGCGTCGAACTTGTCCTTCTGCGTCAGGTAGACCAGGTCCGCCATGTCCTTGCGGACCATCGGGCGGTGCGTGGGGATGACCACGACCTCGAGCCCGTAGATCTGCTGGAACTCGAAGGCCTCGGTGTCCGCCGTGCCGGTCATGCCCGACAGCTTGGAATAGAGGCGGAAGAAGTTCTGGAAGGTGATCGACGCGATGGTCTGGTTTTCCTCGCGGATCTTGACCCTTTCCTTGGCCTCGATCGCCTGGTGCAGGCCATCCGACCAGCGTCGCCCAGGCATGGTGCGGCCGGTGAACTCGTCGACGATGATGACCTCACCGTTCCTGACGATGTACTCGACGTCCTTGCGGTACAGGGCATGGGCGCGCATCGCCGCGTTCAGGTGATGCATCAGCCGGATGCTGGCGGCGTCGTAGAGGCTATCGCCCTCCTTGAGCAGTCCGGCCTCCAGCATGAGCTCCTCGGCCTTCTCGAAGCCCGACTCGGACAGGTGGACCTGCCGGCTCTTTTCGTCCGCCCAGTAATCGCCCTCGCCTTCCTCTTCATCCTGGCGTGAAAAGCGCGGTACCAGCTCGTTGATCTTCTGGTAGAGCTCGGTGCTTTCCTCAGCCGGGCCCGAGATGATCAACGGGGTGCGCGCCTCGTCGATCAGGATCGAGTCGACCTCGTCCACGATCGCGAAATTCAACTCGCGCTGGGTGCGGTCCTCCAGCCTGAAGGCGAGGTTGTCACGCAGGTAATCGAAACCAAACTCGTTGTTGGTGCCGTAGGTGACGTCGCAGGCGTAGGCTGCGCGCTTCTCCGCCGGACTCTGGCCGCTCTTGATCACGCCCACCGTCAGGCCGAGGAAACGGTAGACCGGACCCATCCAGTCAGCGTCGCGCTGTGCCAGGTATTCGTTGACGGTCACGACGTGCACGCCCTTGCCGGCGAGCGCATTCAGGTAAACCGCCAGCGTGGCAACCAGGGTCTTGCCCTCGCCCGTGCGCATCTCGGAAATCTTGCCCTGGTGCAGGGTAATGCCGCCGATCAGCTGCACGTCGAAGTGCCTCAGGCCGATGGCACGCCCGGCGGCCTCGCGTACGGCGGCAAACGCTTCAGGCAGCAGGTCGTCGAGGGATTCGCCGGCCGCCAGCCGCTCGCGGAAATGATCGGTCCGCGCCCGGATGTCTTGGTCAGATAGCGACTTGAACCCGGACTCGAAAGTGTTGGCGCGGCTTACGTAGCCGCCATATTCCCGCAACAGCCGCTGGTTGCGGCTGCCAAAAAGCTTGGTAAAGATGTTCCGCAAGGGAATGGGTCCTCCGGGTCGGCCACCGGGACAAGGTGTGTGCCCCGTGCGGCGCCGGCTAAAAGCCCGGTATTGTACGGTTTTTGGGCGCCGGAGCGTACCCGGCGGAACCAGGTGACTTCAACGGCGGACGAACGACACCGGATTGACGGGTCGACCGTCGCGCAGGACCTCGAAATGCAGGTGGGTACCGGTAGACCGACCGGTGGACCCCATCAAGGCCAACGGATCGCCCCGACGCACCGTCTGGCCAGGCTCGACCAGCAGCGAGGCGTTGTGGGCATAGCGGGTGACATAGCCGTTGCCGTGGGTAATCTCGACCAGCTTGCCGTAACCCTTGTCCCGGCCCGCGAAACTGACCACGCCACCGGCCGCCGCGAGCACTCGTGTGCCCGGTGCGCCGGCGAAATCGAGCCCCGCATGGAAGACCGTCTCGCCGGAAAACGGATCGGGGCGCTTCCCGAAAAAGGAGGAAATGTACCCGGACTCGACCGGCCGGCCGCCCGGCACAATCTGGCTGGCCAGTTCTCGCGACAGGATGAGAGTCTCGAGGGCCGCCAGCTGTCGACTGCGATCGTCAATGGTCGTGGTGAGCGAATCCAGGAGTCCGGCCACGGTCGGTATGGTGGGGGACTCCCCTGCCGGAGCCGAATCCTCGGGACCACCGACGGCCGGTGGGTTGTCGAAGTCGAATTCGCCGCGGTCCAGGTTGGCCGCCTCGGTCAGGCGCTTGCCCAGCGCATCGAGGCGAATCAGCCTGGCATGCATCTGGCCGATGCGGGCAGCCAGGGCGCTGATCTGCTGCTCCGCTACCGACCTGGCCTCGACGATCGCCTGCCGTTGCGACTGCAGGTCGCTGGACCAGTGCTCGAGATCAGCCAGCGCGCTGCGCTCAACGTAGCTCGAGCCCGTCACCGTGCCCGCGAGGAAGGCGCAGGCCATGAGGAAGACGGCGCCACCGAGCGTCAGCGCAAGGGTCCGTGGACGCGACAAGTCCAGCCTCGGCAGACGGCGGAAGAGCGCAACAGTATCGAAGCCCATAGGCAGGCCCTCTGGCGATTTCAGCGATCGATCCGTCCCTGGAACCCACCGGCAGTTTCCTTCCCCGCCTACGCAGACGGAAAGGCACCACTTGCCGTAATCTCTCAGAGCCCTACGCTAAGGGTCCCAGTTGCCTGACATCAGGCCACGACCGGCCCCCGGCAGGTGCCGATGGAGGTCGCAAAATGCCAAAAATCCCTTGTTATTTCAAGCACTTTTACAATAAAGACCAGGAGACATAATACCGTTGAAGGGGAAAAAACCAACGTCGGTCAGTGACTTGCTGGATAAAAGCACAGGACTTCTTAAGCAGTTACGCCAGGGCTCGGCCACGGCCGACAGGGTTCTTCGGGCGGTCCGGGACGAGTTGCCAGACGGTCTGGGCGCCCACGTCTGGGGCGCGGCGGTACGGGACGGGACCCTGACCGTACTGGTCGACTCAGCGGCGTGGGCCACGCGCATCCGCTACCGTGCCCCGGAACTGAAGGAGTCCGCTGCCCGCCGGCTCGGTACAGCGATCGAACGGGTTCTGGTACGAGCCAGACCGGCAGGCGCGGGAGGGCCGGCCTGACCAGTGCCCGCGTCTCCGACGATACCGTGGCCAAAGACCGGGCCGGCCAGACCAGCGCCCACCCAAGCGTCGCGGCCCAGAGGTGTCGACCCCCAGTACCACCCGGCCAACGCCGGGGACCCGTGCCGGGCCGGTACGGAATCAGGTTACGGAACTCCCGGGTCAAATGGCGACGGCAACCGGATCCACGTAGGAAATCGGCGCCGCGGCCGGCTCGTCGAAGGTCACTTCCTGCCAGGACTCGGCATCGGCGAGCAGCACCCTGAGCAGCTTGTTGTTGAGACCGTGGCCGGACTTGAAGCCGGTGAACTCGCCGATCAGGCTGTGCCCGAGCAGATACAGGTCGCCGATTGCGTCGAGAATCTTGTGCTTTACGAACTCATCCTCGTAGCGCAGGCCGTCCTCGTTCAGAACCCGGTAGTCGTCGAGGACGATGGCGTTGTCCATGGTCCCGCCCAGCGCCAGGTTGCGTGAACGCATGAACTCCAGATCGCGGACGAAGCCGAAGGTTCGCGCCCGGCTGATTTCCCGAAGAAAAGCGCTAGTCGAGAAATCCATGCTCGCACGCTGGCCGTGCTTGCGGAAGATCGGGTGCTCGAACTCGATCTCGAAGTTGACCTTGAAGCCCTCGTAGGGGTCGAAGCGGGCCCACTTGTCGCCGTCCCTGACCTCGACGGTCTTGCAGATGCGCACGAAGCGCTTGGGCGCCGACTGTTCCTCGATGCCGGCCGATTGCACCAGGAAGACGAACGGGCCGGCACTGCCATCCATGATCGGCACTTCCGGCGCGGAAAGCTCGACGAAGGCGTTGTCGATGCCAAGCCCGGCCAGTGCGGACAAAAGATGCTCGACCGTCGATACCTTGGTATCGCCGACCGCGAGCGTCGTGCCGAGTGTCGTCTCGGTGACGTTGGTTGCGCGCGCCGGGACATCGACCGGATTGTCGAGGTCGGTGCGTCGAAAGACGATGCCGACGTTGGCGGGCGCGGGCCGAAGGACGAGCAGCACCTTGCGGCCGGTATGCAGCCCGACGCCGGTGGCGCGAATTGAATTCTTGAGCGTTCGTTGCTTCAAGGTCTGGCTCTGACGGTACGGAATTGCCTTGGGCCAGGGCGTCCGCCAAGCGGACAAGCCACTGTAATAGCCCGGTAATTTAACACAGAGGAAGCAGCCGGAACCCGCCGCCCAGCGGAGAAAACGGCGGACGGGTTCCGTTGCATCACCGACGGCTCAGTCGGCCTGGCGCCGCAGGAACGCCGGGATATCGAGAACGTCTTCATCCGGCAGGTCCGCCCGGAGTCCATCGCCAACGGCGCGCTGCTGGCGGCCGCGCGAGGCGGCGGGCGCCTCGAAGCGGCTGTAGTCCGGTGCAGAGCTGCCGCTACGGCCGTTCACGACTGCGACGTCTGGCCTGCGCCGTGGCGTCTGGACCGGCGTGATCACCGGAGGCGCAGCGACCCGCGCCGCCGGACGGTTCAGGCCAGTCGCCACCACGGTTACCCGTAGCTCACCCTCGAGTGCCGGGTCGATGACGGTCCCGACCACCACCGTGGCATCCTCGGCGGCAAACTGCTTCACCGTGGTGCCGACTTCCTCGAACTCGCCGATGGCCAGGTCGAGGCCGGCGGTGACGTTCACCAGGATGCCCTGCGCGCCGGCGAGATTGATGTCCTCGAGCAGCGGGCTCGACACGGCCATCTCGGCGGCGATGCGCGCGCGGCTCTCGCCGGTGCCGAAGCCGGTTCCCATCATCGCCACGCCGGTTTCCTCCATGACGGTACGCACATCGGCGAAGTCGACGTTGATCAGTCCCGGACGGGTGATCAGCTCGGCGATGCCCTGCACGGCACCCTGCAGCACATCGTTGGCCTGCCGGAACGCGTCCAGCAACGTGGTCGATCCCCCCAGCACCGAGAGCAGCTTCTGGTTGGGAATCGTGATCAGCGAGTCCACGTACTTCGAAAGCTCGAGAATGCCCGTATCAGCAATCGCACCGCGCTTGGCGCCCTCCATTGCGAAGGGCTTGGTGACCACCGCGACCGTCAGGATGCCGAGCTCCTTCGCCACCTGTGCGACGACCGGCGCCGCTCCGGTGCCCGTTCCACCGCCCATGCCGGCAGTGATGAACAGCATGTCGCAACCCTCGACGAGCTCGATGATCCGGTCGCGATCTTCCATGGCGGCCTGACGCCCCACCTCGGGGTTGGCGCCCGCGCCAAGACCCTTGGTGATGTTGCAGCCGATCTGCAACGCCGTCTTCACCTTGGAGTGCTTGAGCGCCTGCGCGTCGGTGTTCACGCAGATGAATTCGACCCCCTCAATGCCGCTCTGGGACATGTGCGACACGGCGTTGCCGCCGCCGCCACCGACCCCGAGCACCTTGATCACCGCGCTCTGGCTGTATGTATCCATTAGTTCGAACATGTCGTCATCTCCTCCGCTGATTGACCCTGCTTCATTGCGGGGCACTCGCCCCCGATCGTTCAGAAGTAGCCCTGGAACCAGGACTTCATCCTCTCCATCACCGTTTTCACGCCCTCGCCTACGATCCGCGGCGCCGGCTGGCTGGCGTTGGCCCTGCCGTACAGCAACAGCCCCGTTCCGGTCGCGTGGATCGGGTTGCGGACGACGTCCGCAAGCCCAGTGACGCCGTGCGGCACACCCAAGCGCACCGGCATGTGAAAGATCTCCTCCGCCAGCTCGACGGCCCCTTCCATCTTGGCGCTGCCGCCGGTCAGCACGACGCCGGCCGCGATCGCCTCCTCGAAGCCGGAGCGGCGCAGCTCGTCGCGGATCAGCGTGAACAGCTCCTCGTAGCGCGGCTCGACGATCTCGGCCAGCGTCTGGCGGGCCAGCCGCCGCGGCGGGCGGTCGCCGACGCTCGGCACCTCGATGGTCTCGTCGGGATTTGCCAGCTGCGACAGCGCGCAGGCGTAGCGGATCTTGATCTCCTCCGCATACGGTGTCGGCGTGCGCATCGACACCGCAATGTCGTTGGTAACCTGGTCGCCGGCGATCGGAATGACTGCGGTGTGGCGGATGGCGCCACCGGAGAAGACGGCGATGTCGGTGGTTCCGCCGCCGATGTCGACGATGCAGGCGCCCAGTTCCTTCTCGTCGTCGGTCAGCACCGCAAAGCTCGAGGCAAGCTGCTCGAGCACGATGTCCTCGACCTCGAGTCCGCAGCGCTGCACACACTTGACGATGTTCTGGGCGGCGCTGTCGGCGCCGGTGACGATGTGCACGCGCGCCTCGAGGCGCACGCCCGACATACCGATCGGCTCGCGGATGCCCTCCTGCCCGTCGATGATGAATTCCTGCGGCAGCACGTGCAGGATCTTCTGGTCCGCCGGGATCGCGACCGCCTGGGCGGCATCCATCACGCGCGCGACGTCGCCGCTGGTCACTTCCTTGTCCTTGATCGCGACGATCCCGTGGGAGTTCAGGCTGCGCACGTGGCTGCCAGCGATGCCGGTGAAGACCGAGCGGATCTCCACGCCCGCCATCAGCTCCGCTTCCTCGACGGCGCGCTGAATCGATTGCACGGTCGAGTCGATATTGACCACCACGCCTTTCTTGAGGCCGCGCGATGGGTGCGAACCGAGCCCAATGACTTCGAGGCTGCCGTCGGCATGCAGCTCGCCCACCAAGGCGACTACTTTCGAGGTTCCTATGTCGAGCCCGACTATCAGGCTGCGGTCCGAGCGCTTAGGCATCTGTATCAATTTCCCCAGTCCTCATCGTGGCGGCCGCGCGGTTCGGTTTCCGACCAGCTCCGGCTCGCCACCCGATCGAGAAGCCATTGGAATAGCGCATGTCCACGTGTTCGATTTCGGCCGCGCGACCGGCGATTACCTGTGCAGCGACGCGCATGAACCGGTCGGTCCGCTGGTCCACCTGGCTACGGCCGAGCCGGACCGTCACTCCGTTTGACAGGTCCATTTCCCAGGCGCCGCGCGGATCCAGCCGCAGCGCCGTGAGACGCAGGCCGAGGTCGAGCAGGCGCCCCTGAACCGCAAGGTAGCGCTGCGCCACCAGAGCCTCGGCGCCCGGCGGACCGTCCAGTCGCGGCAACTCTGGCGGCAGGTGCCGCGAGCCGGTCACGAACAGCTCGCCGCGGGTGTTGAGCAACCCGTCTTCGCCCCAGCGTGCTGCCGGCTGCTGCTCCAGCACCTCGACTACGATCGTGTCGGGCCAGCGGCGCTGCACACGTGCCCGGTCGACCCATGCCAGGGCCTCAATCGCCGCACGCAGCTCGTCGAGATTGGCAGTGACAAAGCCCCCGTTCAGCGATGCCCTCATCACCTGTTCCACATCAACCGCGGAAATCCGCTGGAATGAGCCTTCCAGCGTGACCTTGCGCACCGGCTGGTCGAGACCTACCGAGACCAGGTAGCCGAGCGCCGACAACGCGCCAATGGCCGCCGCGGTTGCGCCGATACGGCGCCAGTCCAGGACGGGCAGGGCGAAATGCCGGCGGGTGGCCGCCTTGCGTCGATTGCGTTTGCGCAACAGACTCATGCCGTTTCACGCGCGAAGCTCGTCTCGAGGACGCGCCACACCAGTTCGTCGAAGTCGACGCCCACCGCCCGCGCCGCCATCGGCACCAGACTGTGATCCGTCATGCCGGGCACCGTGTTGATCTCGAGCAGCAGCGGCACGCCGTCTTCGCCCATCATGAAATCGATGCGTCCCCAGCCCTGGGCGCCGGCCGCCCGGAAGGCCGCGAGTGCCGCGCGCTGCAAAGCCCGCTCGGCGCCAGCCTCGAGCCCGCAGGGAATGTGGTACCGCGTGTCGTCGGCGAAATACTTGGCCTGGTAGTCGTAGAAGGTCCGCGGCGTCTCGATGCGAATTGCTGGCAAGGCCTCGCCCTGCAGGACGCCGACGGTCAGTTCCTGCCCGGCGATCCATGGCTCGGCGATCACTACGGGGTCGAGCGCCGAGGCACTGCGCCATGCCGTGGCCAGGTCCTCGATCCGCTCGACCTTCGACATGCCGACGCTGGATCCCTGCGTAGCCGGCTTGATCGCGAGCGGCAGCCCGAGTTGTTCCGCGGCCCGGCGGCAGTCGTCGGCGCCGCTCAGGACCAGGAAAGGCGGCGTCGCCAGGCCGTTGGCAAGCGCCAGCTGCTTGGTACGGAGTTTGTCCATGCCGATGGCCGAGCCGAGCACCCCGCTACCGGTGTAAGGCATCCCCAGCCACTCGAGCGCGCCCTGTACCGTGCCGTCCTCGCCGCCCGGGCCGTGCAGGGCGATCCAGGTACGATCGAAACTCTCCGTGAGCAGCGCGGACAATGGCAGCTCAGCCGGGTCAAAGCCGTGCGCGTCGATGCCGCGCCGCTTAAGGCCAGCGAGGACCGCGTTGCCGGACATCAACGAGACCTCGCGTTCGCTCGAGCGGCCGCCCAGCAGCACGGCGACCTTGCCGAACGCCTTGGCCTCCTGAATCCGGCGAAACTCGACGCCCGTCACCCTCAGCGAACTCATACCGTTTCTCCCAGGACCCGCACTTCCGGATGCAGCCGCACCCCGTGGACCCGCGCCACCGTTTCCTGCACGTGACGGATCACCGCCTCCACGTCGGCTGCCCTGGCATGACCCTGGTTGATGATGAAATTGGCATGCTTGGTGGACACCGCTGCGTCCCCGACGCGGTAGCCTTTCAGCCCGGCCGTCTCGATCAGGCGCGCCGCATGGTCGCCCGGCGGGTTGGTGAACACCGAGCCGCAACTCCACTCGCCGATCGGCTGGCTCGCCAGGCGCCGCTCCAGCAACCGGCGAATCGACTCGGTGCTCGCCTGCGGGTCCGGCTCGAAGCTCAGCGTGGCGGCGACGAACCACTCGCCGCCCGCGGGATGCGTCACGCTACGGTAGGCAATGTGGTATTCGGACGGCATGCGGCGGCGCACTACGCCGGATCGATCGATGGTCTCGACTTCAACGACCCGCGGCCACGTCTCCTGGCCCCACGCGCCCGCATTCATCGCCAGCGCCCCACCGAGGGTGCCGGGAATGCCGGCGAAGAACTCTGCGGGACCGAGGCCCCACTTGATGACCTGCCGGCCGATTCGCGCGCAGGGTACGCCCGCCTCGGCCCGGATGAGGGTCTCGTCGAGGCGTTCCAGCGAGTTGAGGGAACCGTGCGGGCAGATCACCACGCCGCGTATGCCGCCATCGCGAACCAGCGCATTACTACCCAGCCCGACCCAGGTCACAGGAATTTCCAGCGGCAGCTGCGCCAGGAACTCGGACAGGTCGGCCACGTTGCGCGGCACGAACCACAGGTCGGCGGGTCCACCAATGTGCCAGGAGGTATGGCGCGACATCAGTTCGTCGTGACGAATTCGTGAGTCGAAGCCCGGCGGCACCGCAATCTCCGTCATGCGTCGCCTCCGGAGCCGAGCTTCACGGGCAGCTCGTGGGCCACCGCGCCGATATTGCCGGCGCCCATGGTGACGACCAGATCGCCGTCCTCGATCATGTCGGCCAGCGAGCCGGCCAGCGTCAGGACGTCCTCGACGAACACGGGCTCGACCCGGCCGCGCGAGCGCACTGCGCGGCACACGGCGCGGCCGTCCGCATTGGCGATCGATTGCTCGCCCGCCGGGTACACCTCGGTGACCAGCAATGCGTCGGCCCCGGACAGTACTTGTCCGAAGTCGTCCATGAGGTCGCTGGTACGCGTGTAGCGATGGGGCTGGAACGCCAGCACCACGCGGCGCCCAGGCCAGCCCTGGCGCACGGCCTCCAGCGTCGCCGCGATCTCGGTCGGATGGTGGCCGTAGTCATCGACGATATCGATCCGCCCGCGGGAGGTGGTCACCGTGCCAATCCGCTCGAGTCGACGACCGATGCCCTCGAAGTCTGCCAGTGCCTCACGGATCGCCTCATCGCCGACATCGAGGTCGGTGGCCACCGCAATGGCAGCTAGCGCGTTCAGCACGTTGTGCGTGCCTGGCAGGTTGAGGCTGACCGGTAACGGCGGCCGGCCCTCGCGCAGCACGTCGAATTCCGAGCGGAAACCCGAGCGGCACAGGTTGACTGCCCGTAGGTCGGCATGTGCCGACAGTCCGTAGGTAATCATCGGCCGCGGTACCTGCGGTACGATCTCACGTACCTCCGCGTCATCGGCACACAGAACCGCCAGGCCCCAGAACGGCAGGTTGTGCAGGAACTCGACGAAGCCCTGCTTCAGCCGGTTGAAGTCGCCGTCGTAGGCGGCAAGGTGGTCGCGGTCGATGTTGGTGACGACCGCGATGACGGGTTGCAGGTGCAGGAACGAGGCATCGCTCTCGTCAGCCTCGGCAACGAGGTAACGGCCCGCTCCCAGGCGTGCATTGGTGCCAGCGCTCTTCAGCTGCCCACCGATCACGAAGGTCGGGTCCAGCCCACCGCCAGCGAGCAGGCTTGCCACCAGGCTCGTAGTGGTGGTCTTGCCGTGGGTGCCGGCCACGGCGATGCCCTGACGGAAACGCATCAGCTCAGCCAGCATCTCGGCGCGCTGCACCACCGGCAACCGCGCCTCGCGGGCCGCGACGAGTTCGGGGTTGTCCTGTGGGACCGCCGTGGACGCGACCACCACGTCGGCGGCAGCGACCTGCGAGGCTTCGTGGCCTATGTGCACCGTCGCGCCGAGCCGAACCAGCTGCCGGGTAACCGCATTGTGCTTGAGGTCCGACCCCTGCACCGCGTAGCCCAGGTTCAAGAGCACTTCCGCGATGCCGCCCATGCCGGCGCCACCAATGCCGACGAAGTGTATGCGGTGGATCCGGCGCATGCGGTCGGTCATGGCCTGCCCTCCGCGGCGTCCAGGCACAACCCCGCCAGCCGCTCGGCTGCGTCGGTGACGGCGACCGCGCGCGCGGCGCGCGCCATGGCCAGCGGCACTTCGCGTCCGTCCTCGAGAATCTCGAGAAGCTCATGCGCGAGCCGTTCGGGCGTCAGCTCAGCCTCGCGGATCAACCGTGCGGCGCCGGCGGCAACCAGGAAACTGGCGTTCTTGGTCTGATGGTCGTCCATGGCTGTCGCGAGGGGCACCAGCAGCGCACCGAGGCCCGCTGCCGCGAGCTCGGATACGGTCGAACCCGAGCGGGTGACGGCGAAGTCCACCGCGCCATAAGCCGCGGCCATTTCGTCGATGAACGCCCGCACGTCGGCTTCCACGCCCAACTGGCGGTAGAGAGCCGCGGTCTGCTCGAGTTGCGGCCCGCCGGCCTGGTGCAGCACCAGCGGCCGGACGGCGTCGGGCAGCATGGCCAGGGCCTGTGGCACCACACGGTTCAGCACCGCAGCGCCCTGGCTGCCGCCGAAAACCAGCAGCCGCAACCGGCCGGCGCGGCGGGAAAAGCGTTCTTCCGGCGGCGGCAAGGCAGCGATCTCGCGCCGCACCGGGTTGCCCGTCGTGACCACATCCTTACGTCCCGGGAAACTGCCGGGGAAGGCCTCGGCTACCGTGCCGGCGAGGCGAGCCAGCCAGCGGTTGGTCAGGCCGGCGGCGGCATTCTGCTCGTGAATGACCAGCGGTGTACGCATGAGCCACGCAGCGAGGCCGCCCGGACCCGACACGAAGCCACCACCACCGAACACCACGGCCGGACGCACGCGCCGCAGGACAGATAGTGCCTGCGATATGGCACGCAGCAGCTTCACCGGAGCGGCGAGCCAGCCGCCGAAGCCACGCCCGCGCAGGCCCTCGACGTCGACCCACTCGATGGGAATGCCTTCGGCGGGCACCAACCGCGCCTCGATGCGGCGGCGCGTGCCGAGCCACACCACGTCGTGCCCACCGGTACGCAGGGCGCGCGCCACTGCCAGGGCCGGAAAGACGTGGCCGCCCGTACCGCCGGCCATGATCAGCACCGGGCCGGTCATGGCGACCTCCTGTCCGCGGTCACGCGTCCGGAGGCAATCACTTCGTGGTTAATCCGGAGCAGTACGCCGATCCATGCCAGCGTGACCAGCATGCTGGAGCGGCCGTAGGACAACAGCGGCAGGGTCAGGCCCTTGGTCGGAAGCAGCCCCATGTTCACGCCGATGTTGATGAAAGCCTGCAGACCGAGCCACACGCCGAAGGCCGCCGCCATGCAGGCGTGAAAGGGCATGCCGGCATCTGCTGCCAGCCGCGAGAGCCTCAGGCTCCGGAGTACCAGCACCAGAAACAGCAGCAGAACCCCGACAACGCCGACCAGTCCCAGCTCTTCCGCCAGCACGGCAAAGACGAAATCGGTATGCGCCTCGGGGAGGTAGGACAGCTTCTGGATACTCGATCCGAGCCCGACCCCAAGCCATTCTCCCCGGCCGATCGCGATCAGCGACTGGGTGAGCTGGAAGCCGCTGTCATAAGGGTCCGCCCAGGGATCCATGAATGCAGTGAGCCGGCGAACACGGTAATCCGAGGTGAGCGCCAGCGTCGCAACACCCAGCGCACCGATCGCGGCGACGCCGAGGAAGTCGCGCCAGCGGGCACCCGCCAGGAACAGCACGATCGCACCTGTTGCCAGCAGTACCACCGCTGCCCCGAAGTCCGGTTCGAGGAGCAGCACCGCCGCAGCCACTCCAAGCACCGTCAGGGGCTTGAAGAAACCCTGCCAGGAACTCGCCAGCGTTTCCTGGTAACGCACCGCGTAGGCGCAGACGTAGGCAAGCAACGCCACCCGCGTCACTTCGGAAGGCTGGAAATTGATCGGCCCGATCCGGATCCAGCGGCGGCTGCCGTTGACCTCATGGCCTACGCCCGGTATCAGCACCAGCACGATCAGGATGAATCCGGCAGCAAGCAGCAACGGCGCAGCGCGTTCCCATACCGACATGGGAACCGCGAGCATCGCCACAGCGCAGATCAGCCCGAGGACGGCTGACAGCAGCTGCCGGTCCAGGTACATGAACGGGTCGGCTGCCTGGCGCTCGGCTATCGTCACCGATGACGAGGTCACCATGACCAGCCCGAGCAGCAACAGACCCAGCGTGGCCGCGACAATCACCGGATCGATCGCCAGTCGTGGCTGGCGCCCGGCCGAGCGGGAATAGGCCAGTGATGCTGCAGCGGTCATGCAGCGCCTCCCCGGACTGCCGCGGCGAACGCTTCACCGCGGTGTGCGTAGTCACGAAACATGTCGAAGCTGGCGCAGGCGGGCGACAGCATGACGGTATCGCCGGGCTGCGCCACCCGCCCTGCGGCGGCGACCGCCTCGTCCATCGATGCGACGAATTCGACCTCGCAGGCCCCGGCAAGCGCCGCGCCGACCGCCCGCGCGTCGCGACCGATCAGCACCGCGCGCCGCACCTTGCGGTGAAACGCCCTCGCGAGCGGCGTGAAATCCTGGCCCTTGCCTTCGCCACCGGCGATAAGCACCAGCGGGCCGCCGAGACCGTCTACGGCGGCCAGCGTTGCGCCAACGTTGGTCGCCTTGGAATCGTCGATCCAGCGAACGCCACGGATATCAGCGACCCACTGCGTGCGGTGTGGCAGGCCCGGAAAATGCTGAAGCGCGGTGATGGCCGCGCTGCGCGGCAGCCCACAGGCGTCGGCGAGCGCCAGCGCGGCAAGCGCATTGGCCGCGTTGTGACGGCCGCTCAGGCGTAGCTCCTGTGACGGAAGCACCGGCTCGCTGCCGGCCATCAGCCAGGTGGAGCCAGACAGGTCCTGCAGAGAGTAATCCGCGTCCGTACGCGCCAGGCTGAAGCCGATGGTTCGCTGCCCGGGCCGCGGCATGCGCCGCACCAGCTCATCGTCGAGATTGACCACGGCAGTGGCGCAGTGGTCGTAAATCCTCGCCTTGGCAGCGCCATATTCGGACAGGTCGCTGTAGCGGTCGAAATGATCTGCCGTGATGTTGAGGACCACCGCCGCCTCGAGTGCGAGCGAGCGGGTCGCCTCCAGCTGAAAACTCGACAGCTCGAGCACGTACAGCTCAGCGGGCTCGCCGACCAGCAGTTCGAGTGCCGGGCGACCTATGTTGCCGCCGACCCGCACGTTCATCCGGGCCGCCTCGGCGATCTCGCCGACCAGCGTGGTCACCGTACTCTTGCCATTGGTCCCGGTGATGCCGACCGTGCGGCCGCCTGCCTCGCGTGCGAACAGCTCAATGTCGCCCACGACGTCGAGGCCACGGTTCAGAGCCGCCACGACGATCGGCTCGCGCATCGATACTCCGGGCGAGATCACCACCTGGTCCGCACCCTCTAGCAATGATTGGTCGAATCCGCCGAGCGCGAGCCTGGCGTCCGTGTGGGCGCGCTGCAGTTCGTCCAGGCCGGGCGGTTCGCGGCGCGAGTCGGTGACCCGCAATTCATGGCCGCGCAGCGCAAGATGACGGGCGCAGGAGACTCCGGTACGGCCGAGCCCGAGTATTACGCTGACCGGGCGTGGTCCGTTCTCCTGGCTGCGATGCATGGCCTGGGCTTCCATCAGCGGATCTTCAACGTGGCGAGCCCGACCAGGACGAGCACGAAGGAAATGATCCAGAAACGGACGATCACCTTCGGTTCAGCCCAGCCCTTGAGCTCGTAGTGATGGTGAATGGGGGCCATGCGGAAGACGCGCTTGCCGCGCAGCTTGAACGAGGCGACCTGGACCATCACGGAGACGGTCTCCAGGACGAAGATGCCGCCCATGATGGCCAGCACGAGTTCCTGCCTGACGATCACCGCAACCACGCCGAGCGCGGCACCGAGTGCCAGGGCGCCGACGTCGCCCATGAACACCTGAGCGGGATAGGTGTTAAACCAGAGGAAGCCGAGTCCGGCGCCGGCGATGGTACCGAGGAAGATGAGCATCTCGCCCACGCCCGGTACGTAGGGGATCTGCAGGTAACTCGCGAAATTGACGTTGCCGGTGACGTAGGCGAATACGCCGAGGGCGCCGGCCACCATCACGCAGGGCATGATCGCCAACCCGTCCAGACCATCGGTCAGGTTGACCGCATTACTTGCACCGACGATCACCAGGTAGGTGAAGCCGACGTAGGCAAGCGCGCCCATGGGCAGGACGACATCCTTGAAGAACGGCACGTAGAGAGAGGTTTCAGTCGGTCCCTGCGCCGTGGTCCATAAGGCGAGGGCCGCGCCTAGCCCGGCCAGCGATTGCCACAGGTACTTCCAGCGTGCCGCAAGGCCGCGAGGATCCTTCACGACAAGCTTCAGATAGTCGTCGTAGAAACCGATCAGCCCGAATGCAAGGGTCACGCCGAGCACGATCCAGACGAATCGGTTCGTCAGGTCGCCCCAGAGCAACGTACCGGCCGCGATCGCCACCAGGATCAGCGCGCCGCCCATCGTGGGCGTTCCCTTCTTGCCCAGGTGGGTCTGTGGCCCGTACTCGCGCACTACCTGACCGATCTGTCTTTCCGCCAGCTTGCGGATCATCCACGGGCCAACCATGAGGGAGAATGCGAGTGCGGTGAGCACAGCCAGGATCGCGCGCAGCGTCAGGTAGCCGAACACGCGGAATCCGCCGTAGAAGTCTGACAACCAGTCAAAGAGCAGAAGCAGCATCTTTACCGCGTCCTCAGTTGCCGTTGCACGCCGTGGGCGGCGCCTCGACGAGAACCTCGACGACCCGTTCGAGCCGATTGACGCGCGATCCTTTGACCAATAGCGCGACGCCCGGCCGCATGGATTCCCTGACCGCTGCAACCAGCGCGTTGGTGTCCGGAAACCAGTGCCCACCCTGTCCAAAAGCCTCGACCGCGTGCAGCGTAGTCGGGCCGACTGCGAACAGCCGCGTCACGCCCTGGGCTCGAGCCGCAGCGCCAACCTCGGCGTGACCCGCGGCGGCATGCTCACCGAGCTCGGCCATCTCGCCGAGCACCAGCCATCGCTCGCCGTCCAGGCCGCCGAGCACCTCGAGCCCGGCCAGCGCCGAGGTCGGGTTGGCGTTGTAGGAATCGTCGATCAGCCACGCGCCACACAGTGCCGGCTTCAGCTGCAGGCGACCGCGGACGGGTTGCACCGCCGCCAGCCCATCCACGATCTGCCGCAAGCTGGCTCCGCAGGCCCAGGCCGCAGCAGCGGCTGCGGTGGCGTTCAGCACGTTGTGGCGACCCGGCAGTGCGAGTCGCACTGGTGCGCGACCTGTCGGCGTAGCGAGCTCGAAGTGCGATACCCAGGCGCCCGCCTCGATGCCGGTCGAGATCGCAAGCGCCCGGAAATCGGCATCACTGTCGATACCAAAAGTCACGCTGCGGCGAGCCGTAGAAAGTTCGCGCCATAGCGGCTCGAAATCGTCGTCGGCGTTAATCACCGCCGTGGCGTCGCCACCGAGCCCGGCAAACATCTCGCCCTCGGCACGGGCCACACCCTCGAGGCTGCCAAAGCCTTCGAGGTGCTCTGCGCCAGCGTTCGTCACCAGTCCGACGGTTGGTCTGGCGATGTCGACCAGCGACGCAATCTCACCCGCATGGTTGGCGCCCATCTCGACCACAGCCGCCCGGTGGTTTGGCTCGAGCCGGAATAGTGTCAACGGGACGCCGATGTGATTGTTCAGGTTGCCGCGCGTCGCGAGTGTCCGGCCAAGCTTCGCCAGGATGGCAGCGAGCAGTTCCTTGGTCGTGGTCTTGCCGTTACTGCCGCCGACGCCCACGAGCGGCAGCCCGAACTGCTGGCGCCACGCCCGGGCGCCGCTGGCGAGAGCTGCGAGCGTGTCTGCCACGACCAGCTGCGGCAGGTCGAGCGGAAGTTGCCGTGACACGACCAGCGCGCAGGCGCCTCGTTCGGCGGCCGCTGCGGCGAAGTCATGCCCGTCGAAGCGATCGCCGCGGACCGCGACGAACAAGTCGCCAGGATCGAGTGTGCGCGAGTCGATCGAAACGGCGGCAAACTCGTGATCGTCGCCGACCAGTCGCCCGCCGCAAGCCTGCGCCAGGAAATGCAGCGTGCGGCTCATGCCACGCTCCCCGCGAGCCGCTTCACGCAGTCACGATCGCTGAAGTCACGCGCCTCGGTGCCGACGACCTGCTGCTGCTCGTGCCCCTTCCCCGCGACCACCACCACGTCGCCGTCGGCGGCGTCTGCAAGCGCCGCGGAGATCGCCGCTTCGCGGCCGTGGATGACCCGCACGAGAGAGGGCGTCGTCATGCCACCGAGAATCATGGCGGCGATGCGTTCCGGATCTTCGCGCCGCGGGTTGTCATCGGTGACGATGACGTCGTCTGCGAGGCGCTCGGCAATGCCACCCATCAGTCCGCGCTTGCCGGAATCCCGCTCGCCGCCGCAGCCAAAGACAACCGTCAGTCGTCCACTGGCGTGGCGGCGCGCTGCTTCGAGCACCTTCGCCAGCGCATCGGGGGTGTGAGCATAGTCGACGATGGCCAACGCTCCGGCGACTGTCGGGAACGCCTCCATCCGCCCCGGCGGCGCCTGCCCGCCAGCCAGTGCAGCAATGGCGGCGTCGACCGGATGTCCCCAGGCGAGCAGCACTCCCAGCACGACCGCGAGATTCTCCGCGTTGAAGGCGCCTATCAGAGGCGAACGCATGGTCCGTTCGCCGAACTCGCCCTGAACGGTCAGCATCAGGCCGTTCGCCGCGGGTTCGATGGCAGTGACCTGCACGCGGCGCGCAGCAGCCATGCCCGCTGCCTCGCCCACGCTCACCGTGGTCAGCTCGATCCCGGACGGCAGCCCGGCCGCGAATTCGCGCCCGACCGGGTCGCCGATGTTGATCACCGCGTGGGTCACGCCCGGAAACGCAAAGATGCGCCGCTTCGCGGCCGCATAGGCCGCCAGGGTGCCGTGGTAGTCGAGGTGATCCCGGGTCAGGTTGGTGAAGGCCGCGATTTCCAGGCGCACCGCAGCCAGCCGGTCCTGGTCGAGCGCGTGCGAGGACACTTCCATGGCCGCGCGTCTGGCGCCGGCGGAAGCAATACCGGCCAGCACCCGGTGAATGCTCAGCACATCGGGCGTCGTATGTGTCGTCGCGGCCAACGAGGGTGGGAATCCCGTACCCAATGTGCCGACGTAGGCCGTCTTCGGACCGAGCCGCGAGGCAGCGCTGGCGAGCAACCAGGCGCAGGTTGTCTTGCCGTTGGTGCCGGTTACGCCGGCGATCGACAGTCGCGTGCTGGGCGCTCCATAGCAGCGGTCGGCGATCGCGCCAAGGCAGGACTTCAGTGCCGGCACGGCCACGGCCAGGACACCCGCAGGCAGCGCTGGTGCCGCGGCGTCGGCCGGGTCGAACAGCACCGCAGACGCCCCACGTTGGAGTGCCTGGGCAACGAAATCGAGTCCGTGCGAACTCAGTCCCTGCACGGCGACGAACGCTTCTCCCGCCTGGATCGCACGGCTGTCGAGCCCGAGGCCCGCCACGTTGATTCGCGGCGCAACGGCAAAGCCGTCGAGCAGCTCATCGAGAGCGACGATGTGCGGAGGCGTGGCGCTCATGGCCCGGCCTGCACGACGGTTGCCGGCTCGACGTGGCTCAGGTCGTCGGGCGCAACGCCCATCAGGCGCAATGCCCCGGACATTACCGAGGCAAACACGGGCGCGGCGACGTCGCCGCCGTAGTACAGGGCACCTGAAGGTTCGTCGATCAGCACGACGACGGCTAGCCTGGGACGAGATGCGGGTACCAGGCCAGCAAATACCGAGGTGTAGCGATGCTGCGAATAGCCGCCGTCCGCGGCTTTCCAGGCGGTGCCCGTCTTGCCGGCAACTGTATAGCCCGGCACGGTGGCCTTGATGCCGGTGCCGCTCGGGCTGACGACGCGCTCGAGCAGCCCGAGCAGGTCGCGCGACACGGGCTCGGCGATCACGCGCTCGCCAGGTACCGGTCCATCGACGCGCCGGAAAGTGATCGGCCGGCGGACGCCAAACGAACCGATGGTGGCGTAGGCCTGCGCCAGCTGCAGCGGTGTCACCGACATGCCGTAGCCGTAGGCCAGCGTTGCGATGCCGATCGGCCGCCAGTGCGAGGCATTGCTCAACAGGCCGGCGGACTCGCCTGGAAAGCCGCTGGCGGTCACCTGCCCGAAGCCGAGCGTGGTCAGAGTCGTATGGATCTGCTCGGGCTCGAGCGACAGCGCGATCTTGGCCATGCCGACGTTGCTCGAGCGCGCCAGGATCGTATTCACGTCGACCGCGCCGAGGTTGTGCTTGTCGGTGATCGTCTTGATGCCTACCCGGACCGAACCCGGCGATGTGTCGACCACCGTCTCGGGGTGGTACCGGCCCGAGCCGAGTGCCGCGGCAAGGATGAAGGGCTTGATGCTCGAGCCGGGTTCGATGATGTCGGTGACGGCGCGGTTTCGGTAGCGCGATACTTCGTACTGGGCGCGGTCGTTTGGATTGAACGACGGCTGGTTGACCATCGCCAGCACTTCGCCGGTCTGTACGTCAAGAACGATCACCGACCCAGCGAGCGCACGGTTCCGGCGTACAGCGGCCTTCAGCTCGCGGTAGGCGAGATACTGGATGCGCAGGTCGACGCTGGTTTCCAGGTCTTCCCCCGGACGTGGCGCCCGGATGCTCTCGACGTTTTCGACTGTGCGGCCCTTCGCGTCCTTGATCACGCGCTTCAGCCCGTCGATTCCCGCCAGCGACTGGTCATACGCCAGTTCGAGTCCTTCCTGGCCGGCCTCGTCGAGGTTGGTGAAGCCAAGCACATGGCCGGTCACTTCACCATTCGGGTAATAGCGCTTGTACTCGCGCATCAGCTCTACGCCGGGGATACCGAGAGCCTTGACCTTCGCGGCGTCGGGCGGGTCCATGTGGCGCGCGACGTACAGGAACTGGCGATCGAGGTTGCTGGTGACACGCTGCGCCAGCCAGCGGGAATCGCGATCCAGCGCCTTGGCCAGACGGGTGATTTCGTCCGGCGACTGGGCCAGCACCTGCGGGTTGACCCAGACCGTGTCCACCGGTGAACTGACGGCGAGCGGCTCGCCGAAGCGATCGACGACCGCACCGCGGTGAGCCGGCACCTTGGCTTCGCGCAGGTAGCGCTTGTCACCCTCCTGCGCCAGGAACTCCTGGTCGAGCACCTGCAGGTGCACTGCGCGCGCGGTTAGCGCACAGGCCATCAATACCAGGCCGGTCACGACCAGCCGCGAACGGCCACGGAAGCGGCCGGGGTCGAACTCGCCCATGTCTTGCCGGCGCTTCATGGTGTGACGATCCGTACTTCGGCTGGCTGGGGCAGAGTCATGCGAAGCTTGTCGTTGGCTACCCGCTCGACGAAGCCGTGGTTGGACCACGCGCTCTGCTCGAGCTGCAACTGGCCCCACTCGATATTGAGCTGGTCGCGCTCCGACGAGAGCTGCTCCAGTTCAGTGAACAGGCTGCGCGCCTCGTGGCGCACGAAAACCACTCCGACCGCCGAAGCCAGTACTGCCAGCCATAGCAGCGGCAGGATCAACAACACCAAGCGGCCGGACTTCATGCCGCCACCTTCTCTGCCGCGCGCAGCACCGCGCTGCGGGCACGCGGATTGCGCCGCACTTCGTCATCGGATGGAAACACGGCGCGACCGACCAGGCTCAAGCGGGCACGCGCCTGGTCGGGCACCGTTGGCAGACCGGCCCAGGCCGGATCGTCCCTGGACTCGCGCCGCATGAACCGCTTCACGATCCGGTCTTCGAGCGAGTGGAAGCTGATCACCACCAGACGCCCGCCTGGCGCCAGACATTCCACGGCCTGCGGCAGAACCTGTTCAAGCTCCTCGAGCTCGCGGTTGACGTAGATGCGCAGGGCCTGGAAGGTGCGCGTCGCCGGATGCTTGCCCGGTTCGCGTGTCGGCACCGCCTGCGACACGACGCCAGCCAGTCCGGCAGTCGTGACGATCGGATGCTCGATGCGGGCGGTAACGATTGCATGGGCGATGCGGCGGGCATAGCGCTCTTCCCCGAGTCGTGAGATCACCGTTGCGATCTCCCTTTCGCTTGCGCGCGCCAGCCACGCGGCAGCGGTCTCTCCACCCTCCGGATCCATGCGCATGTCGAGCGGACCGTCGCGCAGAAAGCTGAAGCCGCGCGCCGCGTCGTCAAGCTGCGGGGACGAAACGCCAAGGTCGAGCAGGATTCCGTCGACGGGACGCCCGAAGCCGTGGATTGCCTCGCCCAGCTGGGAGAAAGGTGAATGGACGACGCTGGCCCGCGGATCCGGATCAAGCAACGCCCTCGCTGCGCTGACAGCCTGCGGGTCCCGGTCGATGGCAAGCAATTTCCCCTGTTTCCCAAGCAGTGCAAGGATGGCCCGCGTGTGCCCTCCCCGGCCGAACGTGGCGTCGACGTAGAACCCGTCGGGCCGCAAGACGAGCGCTCCGAGTGCCTCGTCGAGCAGCACCGGCGCGTGTTCGGCCGCGCCGCCCGAAACCCCGCCCGCGTTGCCCGCCACAGCTCGCGCGTCTTACAGGGACAGCGAGCCGAGCTCCGGCGGCAATAGCTCCGCCGAGTGCCCGGCGTTGAGCCACTCGTCGCGGCGCTCGTCCCACCTCTGCTCGTCCCACAACTCGAAGCGAGCACCCTGTCCGATGAGGATCGCGTTGCGAACGAGATGCGCGAACTCGCGCAGCTTGGGCGGCAGCAGCACGCGGCCGTGACCGTCGAGTTCGACGTCAGAGGCGTGTCCGACCATCAGCCGCTGCAGTCGCCGCGCCTGTTCGTTCAACGTCGGCAGGCGCATCAATTTGCGCTCGATCTCTTCCCAGTCGGGCAGCGGATAGAGAAGCAGGCACTGGTCCCGGTCGACCGTAATCACGAGCTTGCCTTCGCAGCGCTCGAACAGGCGCTCGCGATACCGGGTGGGCATGACCATCCGGCCTTTGGCATCCAGAGTGACTTTGTTTGCGCCGCGAAACACAGTTCAGGAACGGGATTTTCTCCCATTTCCTCCCACTTTCTCCCACTTCGCGCCACTATAGGCAGACGAGTGCTGGCGGTCAACGGCTTCTTGAAAAAAAAATTCTTGCGGCTCAGAGACTTAGAGCCGATCTTTCATGCAGCGGCAGGCTTTCTCTGGGGCCCTGAAATCAGGCACTTATAGAACTAACTTCGTGCGGCTTATTAGAGTTCAGCACGTTTCAGGGTGGAACGCGCAGATTTGTGGTGAGAAGTGGGAGTCGGCCGGTAAGCCGGGTTCTGTCGTGGGCAACCATTCCTCTGGGATGCACGTCACCGTGCACCTCGAGCAGCCTACCCGGAAACACGCGCGGGCCGCGCGCTGCAGCCGTAAGGCTGCGTGCTTCCCTATTTGGCCTTGCTCCAGGTGGGGTTTGCCGTGCCGTCGACGTTACCGCCGACGCGGTGCGCTCTTACCGCACCCTTTCACCCTTGCCGTCGTGCGAAAACGCACGCTTGGGCGGTTTGCTTTCTGTTGCACTTTCCGTGGGCTCGCGCCCCCCAGGTATTACCTGGCACCTTGCCCTGTGGAGCCCGGACTTTCCTCCGCTTTCCGTTGGAAAACAGCGGTTGCCTGGCCGACTCCCGCAGGCAACATAGGGGCTTTGGGGCGCGTATTCAAGCGACATCAACTATCAACTGCCGGCCAGTTCGAGCGCACGCGAGTAGCACGCGTTACGGCGTAAGCCGGTGATTTCCGCGGCGAGCGATGCAGCCTGCGACGGAGAATGAAACTTGAGCAAGGATTTCAGCGTCCTGTCGAGTTCCGCGGACCGGATTGGGGCCGGGGCGGCGGCACCGCCGATGATCAGCACCATCTCGCCACGATTCATGTCGGACTCCTCCGCCGCGCGGCGGGCAAGTTCGCCCAGGGTCCCGTGGTAGAGGCTTTCATGCAGCTTGGTCAACTCGCGCGCGACGGCCGCGTTGCGTCCCGCGCCGAGCTTGGCGGCTGCATCCGCCAGGCTATCCGCCAGCCGTTGCGGAGCCTCGTAGAACACCAGGGTACGCATCTCCGCGACCAGGCCCTCGAGTCGCGCCCGGCGCGCGGCGCGGCGCGGCGGCAGGAATCCCTCGAAGCAGAATCGATCGACGGGCAGGCCGGATACGCTGAGCGCCGCGACCGCCGCACACGGACCCGGCACCGGGCTGACAGTCACCCCGGCAGCGATGGCGCCGCGAACCAGGTGGAATCCGGGGTCGCTGACCAGCGGCGTGCCGGCGTCGCTGACCAGCGCGACGTCCTCGCCGCGCCGCAGCCGATCGAGCAATTCGGGTACCCGTTCGCGCTCATTGTGCTCGTGCAGCGATACAAGCAGGCGGGAAATCCCCAGGGACTGCAGCAACCGACCGCTGTGGCGCGTGTCCTCGGCGGCCACCACTGCCACGCCTGCGAGCACCTCGCGGGCGCGGGCCGACAGGTCGCCCATATTGCCGATCGGGGTCGATACCACGTAAAGACGGCCCGTCTTGGTCACTATAATGTCACTCCCGGCCGCATGGCGCGGCGCAACGATCCTCGCCAAGGGCGTATCGCGATGCAAGCCTCATACACCCCGCCGCGTCTGGCAGCAGCCCTTCTTGTCACCGTACTCGCGGCAGCATGCCAGCCGACGACCGGGGTCCGGCCTGACGCAACTGGCGCAATCGAAACACGAGCCGTGCAACTCGGCCAGCGCGGGGAGCACGCCGCCGCCGCCCGGTCCTGGGAGGAAGCCGCGGCAATGGCGCCACAGCCGCGTGTCAACGGCCTGTGGCTTGCCGCTGCGCGCGAATGGCTTGCAGCGGGCGACAGGGCCGCGGTGGAGCGTACGCTCGGCCGGCTCGCTGAGCCGGTCTTGGCCGCGGACAGCCAGGAAAGGCGCCGGCTCATGGCCGAGCTAGCCCTCCTCGCCAGACAGCCAGAAAAGGCGCTCGCTCTGCTCGACGAATCGGGTGCTCCGCCAGACCCCGCTTCGCTCGCCACCCGCGCGCGGGCACAGTTCGCGCTCGGCCAAGTTCCCGAGGCTGTCGTGACGCTGGTATCGCGCGAGGGTCAACTGCGCGGCGACGAAGCCAGGCTTGCCAACCAGGCCATGATCATCGAAAGCGTTGCGGGTGCGGCACGGCGCGGCGCCGACGTCCGGCCGCCCCCGGGTACCGACCAGGTTGTCGCCGGATGGCTCGAGCTGGGCCGCATCGAGGCCGACGCGTCCATCGGCAGCGCCGGCACGCGCAGCCAGTTACAAGCCTGGCGGCTGCGCTACCCGGCGCATCCGGCCAACGCCACCCTCTGGCCGGAACTTGCCGAACGCTATACCTCCTCCATCGAGCCCTCGTCCCATATAGCGCTGCTGCTGCCGCTGAGCGGACGCGCCGCGAGTGCCGGCCTGGCGGTCCAGAACGGATTCCTGAGCGCCTATTACCAGCAACCCGAGGGCACCCGCCCACATATCAGGCTCTATGACGTGGCCGCATCGGATGCGGGCAACGCCTACCTCGCCGCCCTGGCCGATGGAGCGCGCATCGTAGTCGGCCCGTTGACACGCGAGGAGGTCGCCAGGCTCGCCTCGATCGCCGACGGCCGTGCCAAGACGCTGGTGCTGAACTTCCTGCCCGAGGGAACCATCACGCCGAGCGATTTTTTTCAGTTCGCGCTGTCCCCGGAGGACGAGGCGCGGCAGTCCGCGCGGCGCGCCGTGGCCGACGGACTGGTCAGCGGAGTGGCGCTGGTTCCCGCCAACGACTGGGGACAGCGGGTGCTGGCAGCCTTCTCCGAGGAACTGGCAGCCGCCGGCGGAACGCTGGCGGCGCGCAGCGTCTACGCGCCTGGCACGACCGATTTCCGGGACATCATCAACGGACTGATCGACCTTAGGCCGGTCGAGACCGACAGTGACCAGCCGACCTTCGCCTACCGCCCGGACGCCCAGTTCATTTTCGTGGCGGCGCAGTCGGTGGCCGGCAGGCTGATCAGGACACAGCTGCGCTTCAATTACGCGGGCAGCCTTCCGATGTACTCGACTTCCGAAATCTTCGAGCCGGGCGGCAGCGGCAACAACGACCTCGATGGCGTGATTTTCCCTGACATGCCGTGGGTAATTGACGCGGCGGGCCCTGCGGCGCTGCAGCGTGAAATCGCGGCGTCTACCTGGCCGGATCGTTCGCCGGCGCGCAGCCGCCTGTACGCGTTCGGCTACGACGCCTACGGCATCGTTGCCGAACTTGCCCGCCGGCGCGCCCCCTTCGGCGGCACGGTAGCCGGGCTGACCGGACGCTTCTCCCTTGACGGACAGGGACGAGTCCACCGCCAGCTCGAATTCGTACAGGTCAACGGCGGCCTTCCACAGCCACTGCTGCAGTCGGGCCTTGGCCCAGGCCAGTGACACGGCAGGCCCCCCACCACCTGACCGTCGGCCAGGCGGCGGAGGATGCCGCCTGCCGCTATCTCGAATACGCCGGCTACGTCGTGGTGACCCGCAATTTCCGCAACCGCCAGGGCGAGCTCGATATCGTAGCGGTCGAAGACGGCGTACTTGCGATTATCGAGGTCCGCTACCGGTCACGGAATGATTTTGGCGGCGCGGCCGCCAGTATCACGCGCGCCAAGCGTGCACGCCTGGTGCGCGCCGCGCAGGCCCTCCTGATGCGATACCCCCGGCTCGCCGGGTTGCCGGCGCGCTTTGACGTCGTCGAAGTGGACGGTGAGCCAGAGAACCTGAATTGCCGGCTGATCCGCGCGGCCTTCAGTCTCTAGGCCACTCCCACCGCGACTGAAGCCGGAACGGCGCCTACTTCACGACGCGCAGCTTCGGCTTGCCGCCGCCCCCGGACGCGGGCGGCGGCGGCTGCGTATCGCCTTCCTCGTCCTGGAAGAGCATTCCCTGGCCGGTCTCGCGCGCATAGATGCCGAGTACAGCCCTGCCCGGGACCAGGACATGGTGAGAGACACCGCCGAAGCGTGCCGAAAATTCGATGAAGTCATTGCCGAGTTTCAGGCTCTGGGTCGCCTGCCAGCTGACATTGAGGATGACGCGACCGTCCTTGACGTAGGCAGAAGGCACCTCCACTCCGTCGACCCCGGCGTCGACGACGAGATGCGGAGTCTGACCATTGTCCGTCATCCACTCGTGCATGGCGCGCACGAGGTAGGGTCGCCGGGAAGTGGGCGTCGCAGTCAAACCGGGCGGCCTCCGGCAGCTGCCCTCCGGGGCAGTGCTGTCCGCCCCGGGGCGTTCCGCGCATGGGCGATGAACGCCCGCGCTGTCAATGAATGTCCTTCCAGTACTCCTTCTTCAGGAGGTACGTGAACAGCCAGAAAACCAGCAGGAACAGCACCACCCACACGCCCATGGACTGGCGCTTGGCCTTGACCGGCTCACCGATGTAGTCGAGGAAGTTGACGGTGTCCCGCACGAACTCATCGTACTCCTCCCCTGACAGGGTTCCGGGCGAGCCGCCGGTAAGCCCCACTATGTGTTCCTCGGTCGCGCCCTCACGAGTTACCAGTTCTACCCTCGGAGTCTGGACCCCCTGCAGGTCGGCAAGCACATGCGGCATGGCCGTGTTGGGCAACACCAGATTGTTCACTCCGGCGGGCCGCGACGGATCCGCGTAGAAGGTCCGCAGGAAGGTGTAGATGTAATCGGTGCCGCGACTGCGCGCGATCAGTGACAGGTCGGGCGGCGCAACGCCGAACCACTCAGTCGCCTGCGCGCGGGGCATCGCACTCTTGATCGTGTCGTACGACTTGCCGCCGGTGAACATCAGGTTCCGCTCGAGTTCCGCCTCGCCGATGCCAAGGTCGGCCGCAACACGATTCCAGCGCACGTACTGGGCGGAGTGACAGCCGAGACAATAGTTCACGAAGTTGCGTGCGCCGCGTTGCAGCGACGCGTCGTTGTGGATGTCGGTGCCGGCGTGGTCGAGGTGCGCGGCGGCCTCGCCAAGGGCCATTGCCGGGGCCAGCATCGCCGCGGCGAAGACGATCTTCTTAATGAGCATGGTACGTAACCCTCTGCGGCTCCGGCTTGTGGCTG
Organism: Gammaproteobacteria bacterium; assembly: GCA_024642505.1. GTDB lineage: Bacteria > Pseudomonadota > Gammaproteobacteria > Steroidobacterales > Steroidobacteraceae > SG8-30. Next base: position 31,017 of record JAHEAZ010000009.1, on the reverse strand, counting down.
TCGATGCGCGTGTACCAAGGCATCAGCAGGAAGAACGCAAAGTAGTAGATGGTGCCAACAACCGACAGCGTCTTGAAAGGCTGCACAGCCGGCTTGAGGCCGCAGTAGCCCAGCACGACGAACACCACGACGAACAGCGCCAGGGCTACCTTGTAGACAGGACCACGATAGCGGATCGACTTGACCGGCGCGCGGTCGAGCCAGGGCAGGAAGAACAGCAGCACGATCGCGCCGCCCATCACCAGCACGCCCCACACCTGGGTACCGAAGAAGGCCGGAACCGCGCGGAGCATCGCGTAGAAGGGCGTGAAGTACCAGACCGGTGCAATGTGGGCCGGCGTCTGCATGGGGTTCGCCGGCTCGAAATTCGGCGGCTCGAGGAACAGGCCGCCGAGCTCCGGTGCGAAAAAGACCACGCCGCAGAACAGCACCAGGAAGAACGCCAGCCCCATCAGGTCCTTGACCGAGTAGTACGGGTGACTCGGGATGGAGTCGAGCGGGTGGCCATCCGGGCCCTTGTTCTTCTTGACCTCGATACCGTCCGGGTTGTTGGAGCCGACCTCGTGCAATGCCAGCAGGTGCGCCATGACCAGGAACACCAGCACCAGCGGCAGCGCGATGACGTGCAGCGCAAAGAACCTGTTCAGGGTGATGTCCGAGATATAGAAATCCCCGCGGATCCACTCGACCAGACCGGCGCCAATCACCGGCAGCGTGCCGAACAGCGAGACGATGACCTGGGCTCCCCAGTAGGACATGTTTCCCCAGGGCAACAGGTAGCCGAAGAATGCCTCTCCCATCAGCACCAGGTAGATGACCATGCCGAATATCCACAGCAGCTCACGCGGCTTGCGATAGGAACCGTAGAGCATCGCGCGGAACATGTGCAGGTACACGACCAGGAAGAAGGCCGAGGCACCGGTCGAATGCAGGTAGCGGATCAGCCACCCCCACTCCACGTCGCGCATGATGTATTCGACGGAGGCGAAGGCGTCGGCCGCGGCCGGCTTGTAGTTCATCGTCAGGAAGATACCCGTGATGATCTGCAGGACCAGCACCACCAGCGACAACGAGCCGAAGTAATACCAATTATTGAGGTTCTTTGGCGCGTAGTACTTGCCCCACTGCTCGTTCCACATCTGGGTGAGCGGGAACCGGTCGTCGATCCAGTCCATCAGCGCCTTCATTCGGCCGCCTCCAGTCGCAGCGTCGCTTGCACCATTCGCCATTACACAGCCCTCGACTGGTCCTGACCGACCAGGATGTGATTGTCGTCCACGAATGCGTAGGGTGGTATCGACAGGTTCGTCGGCGCCGGCACGCCCTTGTATACGCGACCAGACAGGTCGAACTTCGAGCCATGGCAGGGACAATAGAACCCACCCGGCCAGTCGGCACCGAGCTCAACGTCACCGCGCGTGAAGCGACTCAGCGGCGCGCACCCGAGGTGCGTGCAGACACCCAGCACGACCAGGTATTCCGGCCGGATCGCCCGTGCTTCGTTTTGCGCATACTCGGGCTGACTGGAAGCCTCGGAAGCGGGATCGGCCAGGCGCTCATCGACGCTCGCAAGGCTCTCGAGCATCTCGGGAGTGCGGCGGACTACCCAGACCGGCTTGCCGCGCCACTCCACCTTCAGCATGGCGCCGGCTTCCAGCTTGGAGATGTCGATCTCCACCGGCGCGCCCAGCGCCTTGGCTCGCGCACTCGGCTTCCATGAAGCCAGGAACGGCGTGGCAGCGAAGGCCGCGCCCACTGCGCCGGTCAGGGCCGTGGCGGCCGTCAGCAACTGCCGGCGACCCTTGTCAACGTGCTCGCTCATCAGCTAACCCCTGGATGATCTTCAGCCCACAGCCACGCTCAGGGAAGCCCCTGAACATCCCCGCACGGCCCTGTTTTCGTTCCTTTGAGGGATTGCGCATTATACACGCAGGTCCGGGGTGATTCATGCACCGCACAAGCCGGGCGGCAACGGGAGTTGGGACAGCCATATGAAGGTTTTGCTGCGATGGATCAAGTGGGCCTCGCCATGGGTGGCGCTGGGACTGGCGCTGGCGCTGGCTGTGGTGGCTCTGCGGCCGGAACTGCTTCAGCACAGGCCCGCCGCTGAAGGAGGCCGGCCCGCGGGTGAGCCACTGGCGGTAACGGTTCCGACGCCGGCCACGGACCAGGCGGCGGCCCCGGCTTCAGTCCAGATAGAGCCCAACACAGTTCCAGGGTCGCTGGTCAGCTACGTGGACGCCGTGGAAAATTCGGCGCCGGCAGTAGTCAACGTCTATACCGAGCGCGTCGTGAGAGTCCCGAGTGTGCGCAACCTGCCGCCGGAACTCGCCCCGTTCTTCGGCGACATGTGGAATTCCTACCGGGAGCGGGTGGAGCGCAGCCTCGGCTCCGGCGTGATCTACGACCGCGCCGGGCACGTCGTGACCAATTACCACGTCATAGCCGGGGCGACGCAGATCAGCGTGCAACTGCGTGACGGGCGCGAGGCCGCGGCCGAACTGGTCGGCAGTGACCGGGACACGGACCTCGCGGTACTACAGGTGCGCCTGTCGAAGCTGCCCGGAATCAGGCTCGGCCGGTCTGACCGGCTGCAAGTCGGCGAGCCGGTGCTGGCGATCGGTAACCCGATGGGACTGGGCCAGACGGTAACGCAGGGAATAGTCAGCGCCACCGGCCGTGGCCGCCTTGGCGTCTCGACCTTCGAAAACTTCATCCAGACCGACGCCGCGATCAACTTCGGCAACTCTGGCGGTGCCCTGGTCAACGCCAGCGGCGAACTGGTTGGCATCAACACTGCCATCATCGCGCGCAATGCCGGCATCGAGGGCATTGGCTTCGCCATTCCGGTCGACCTGGTGCGCGGCGTCGTCGACGCCATCGTTCGCCAGGGCCGGGTGGTTCGCGGCTGGATCGGAATCCGCCCGCAGAGCCTGAAGGCCGAGGAGTCACGGCAGTTCGGTTTCCCCCAGGGATCCGTCATCGTAACGGCTGTGTATCGCGGCGCACCGGCAGTGACCGAGGGTGTGCGCCCGGGCGACGTGATCACCCAGGTCAATGGTCAGGCCATCAACGGTGCCGAGGACCTGCTGGCCCGTATCGCCGGGCTGGCGCCGGGGGATTCTGTCAGGCTGACCGTGCGCCGCGGGCCGCCGTTCGAGGGCCAGCCTCGCGAGCATACCGTCCAGATCAAGGTGATCGAGCGGCCCGCCCAGGCCGCGGCTTCATCCTGAAAAAGGAGACCGTCTCCTTGTTCCTTTTGGCGCCTGCTTCCTGCTAGTGCGAACCGCCAGGCACCCGCTTGATGTGGGCTCCAAGCTGCCCGAGCTTCTCCTCGATGCGCTCGTAACCCCGGTCGATGTGGTAGATGCGCTGGATCTCGGTCGTGCCCTGCGCCACCAAGCCAGCCAGTACGAGGCTGGCCGAGGCTCGCAGATCCGTCGCCATCACCGGCGCTCCGGAGAGTCGATCCACGCCATGGATCACCGCAGTGTGGCCCTCGATACGAATATCGGCACCGAGCCGGCGCAACTCCAGCATGTGCATATAGCGGTTCTCGAAGATCGTCTCGACCACGGTGCCGACACCCTCTGCCACCGCATCAAGCGCGGCAAACTGCGCTTGCATGTCGGTCGGGAAGCCAGGATGCGGTGCGGTGCGGATATCCACGGCCATCGGCCGCCGGCCGTTCATGTTTACCTCGATCCAGTCCTTGCCCACGGTGACGGTCGCGCCGGCGTCGCGCAGCTTGGCCAGGACCGCATCAAGGTGCTGTGGGCGCGCATTGCGCGCGCGCACGCGGCCGCCCGTGATCGCGCCGGCCACCAGGTAGGTGCCCGCCTCGATGCGGTCCGGCAGAACTTCGTAATCGCAGCCGTGAAGCCGCTCGACGCCCTCGATTACCAGCGTGTCGGTGCCCGCTCCCGCAATCCTTGCGCCCATCGCAGTGAGGAACCCGGCCAGGTCCACCACCTCAGGTTCGCGGGCGGCGTTCTCGATCACCGTGCGTCCGTCCGCCAGGCAGGCCGCCATCATCAGATTCTCGGTCCCGGTTACGGTAACCGTGTCCAGCACGATGCGCGCGCCCCTTAGCCTGTCGGCACGCGCCCTGATGTATCCACCCTCAATCTCGATATCCGCGCCCAGCGCCCTCAGCCCGTCGACGTGCAGGTTGACCGGCCTGGCGCCGATCGCGCATCCACCCGGTAGCGACACGTCGGCACGACCGTGGCGAGCGAGCAGCGGCCCAAGCACGAGTATGGATGCGCGCATGGTCTTTACCAGTTCATATGGCGCGGTGAACTCGCAGGTCGAGGTGGGATCAACCTCAACCTGGCAATTTTCGCCGACGGTAACACCCGCGCCCAGCCGGTCCAGCAGCGCAATCATCGTCTTGACGTCATGCAGCCGCGGCACGTTGCGGATCTGCAGGGTCGCGTGCGGAAGCAGCGCGGCGGCCAGGATCGGCAGCGCGGCGTTCTTTGCGCCCGAGATTCGCACCTCGCCGTCCAGCCGGACGCCGCCTTGTATCTCTAGCTTATCCACGACAGATCAGTTGCCGCGGCGAGCGGCCCACTCGTCCGGCGTCGGGGTCTCGAGCGACAGGGCATGAATTTCTCCGCCGACAGCCGCCCCAAGCGCCGCATAGACGAGCTGGTGCCGCTTGATCGTACGCAGGCCGTCGAATTGCGCCGCGACGATCAGCGCCTCGAAGTGAACGTTGTCGCCGGAGCGGACGTGAACGGTGGCGCCCGGCAGGGCGTCCTGGATTTTCTGCTGGACTTCGTCGGCGGTCATGATGTGGTGTTTACTCCGGAGGGACGCCAATGGTAGTCAAACCGGGCGCATCGGCCTAGAGCCTTTGGTACCTGCCGCGAGGAGACGGGCAGTGTCCGGCATGGCAGCCAGGCCTCGCAGTGTATGATGCCCCACCTGGCAACCTCACCCGGACATGTCCCGCTGACCCCATGAGCGAAGCAATCGACGACAGCCGCGTCCTCGCTGCAGGCCGCAAATCGCTGTCAATCGAGGCCGATGCCGTTGCCGCGCTGGCTGGAAGGCTCGACGGCTCGTTCGTGGCTGCCTGCCGTATGTTCATGAAATGTCGTGGCCGCGTGGTCGTTACCGGCATGGGCAAGTCTGGACACGTCGCCGGCAAGATTGCCGCGACCCTGGCGAGCACCGGCACCCCGGCATTTTTCCTGCATCCTGCCGAGGCCAGCCACGGCGACCTGGGGATGATCACCCGCGACGACATGGTGCTGGCCCTTTCCAACTCGGGTGAAACGGCGGAAATCCTCACCATCCTGCCGCTCATCAGGCGCATGGGTGTGCCGCTGGTGTCGATGACGGGCCAGCCGGCCTCGACGCTGGCACGCGAGGGGCAGGTTCACCTGGACGTCAGCGTGCCTGCCGAAGCCTGCCCGCTCAACCTGGCGCCGACAGCCAGTACCACCGCATCGCTTGCCATGGGCGATGCGCTGGCAGTGGCGCTGCTCGAACTTCGCGGCTTTACGCCGGAGGACTTCGCGCTATCCCACCCCGGCGGCACGCTGGGACGCCGTTTGCTGCTGCGGGTCGCGGACGTGATGCGAACGGGAGAGGCGCTACCCTCAGTCGCCGAAGACACGAACCTGTCTGGAGGTCTGCTGGAGATGTCCCGCAAGGGCCTCGGGCTGACCGCGATCGTAGACAGCCATGGCAAGGTCGCCGGGATCTTTACCGACGGGGATCTGCGGCGCGCGCTGGACGGCCAGATCGATGTCCACGGCACGCGCATGCGCCAGGTCATGACGCGCGGCTGCAAGACCATCGGCGCTGGCGAGCTGGCGGCCGAGGCGGTGCACCTGATGGAACAGCATCGGATTACCGGTCTGCTGGTCGTGGACCAGGATAACCGGCTGGTCGGTGCACTCAACGTTCACGATCTGCTTCGGGCGGGGGTAATGTGACCGGGCGTCGCGGCAAGGATCCCGGTGTCGATCTGCTGGTACTGGATGTCGACGGCGTCCTGACCGATGGACGCTTGTGGTTCGGCCCCGAGGGCGAGTCGTTCAAGAGCTTCCACGTTCGCGACGGCCACGGCATCAAGCAGTTGCGCGCAGCAGGCGTGATGGTAGCGATCATTTCCGGCCGGAGCAGCGCCGCGGTGGACGCGCGGATGCACGAACTCGGTGTCGAGCATGTCATCCAGGGAGCCGGTGACAAGCAGGCCGCCCTCGACGCATTGCTTGAGTCGCTGGGAATACCGGCTGGGCGCGCCGCCTGCCTGGTTGACGATCTGCCAGACCTGCCGATGATGCACACCGTCGGACTGCCGGCCGCCGTGGCGGACGCGCACCCACAGGTGCTGGCCGCAGCGCGTCATGTCACCCGGCTTCCCGGCGGACACGGCGCGGTGCGGGAATTCTGCGACTGGCTGCTCGCGCAGCGGGAAGCCGCGCCATGATGCCGCGTCTGCTATTGCTTGTTGCGCTGGTGGGCTTGATCCTCGCCATCCTCAGGCTGGCCAGGGACGACTCCGGCCTGGCCGACGGTGCGTCCAGATCACCCCAGCAGACCGGCTACTACCTGCGCGATTCGACCGTCACCGAATATGGTGTTGACGGCAAGGTGCGGCTGCAACTCGCGGTTCGCTCCGCGACCGAGGATCCGGCCCGCCAGATCGTGGACATGGAATCCGTGGCACTCGATTACTTTGCGCTACAAGGGCAGCAATGGCGGCTAACCGCCGAACGCGGGCAGATCACGCCGGGATCCGAGGTGGTGGAGCTGGAGGGCGACGTGGTCATGAAGGGCGAGCGCGGGTCCCTTCCCGAGCCGGCAGTGGTACGGACTGAGAGGATGACGCTCGACACCGCGGCGCAGCTGGCGGTCACGGACGCGCCAGTTACGCTCGGCTTCGGCGCCTACGTCATCGCAGCCACTGGCATGCGTGCGGATTTGAAGGCTGAGACCCTGAAGTTGGAATCCAAGGTCAATGGCCGCTTCAACCCCTAGCCTCACGCTGGCTGCGCTGTTACTTGCTGCCATCCCGCCGGTGCACGCGGCCAGTCCGCGCGCGGTGCTGCCGATCTCGGTCGAGGCCGAGTCGAGCGATTTTGACTACAAGAACGGCGTGCTGGTGTTTACCCGCGTCGTCATTACGCAGGGTGACGCCCGGGTCGAGGCCGATCGCGCGACCGCCACCGGGCTCGAGTTCGAGAACAGCAAGTGGCGTCTGGAGGGGCATGTGCGCATCCAGGCCGAGGGCGGGTACCTTTCGAGCGACCTTGCAACCGTCAGCTTCGTCGCCAACGAGATCTCCGTCGCACAGGTCACCGGCACTCCCGCTTCCTTCTCGCAGCAGCGCGGCGAACAACGGGCCGAGGGCCGCGCCAGCCGCATCGACTATGACCTGGCATCGGGCCGCGTCCGGCTCGCCGGTGGCGCCTGGCTTTCCGATGGCAACAACGACATTTCCGGCTCCACGCTGGTCTACAGCATGCTGGAGGAACGAGTCGTCGCCGAGGCCGGTGAGCAAGGCGGTCAGCCGGTGCGCATTACGATCAATCCCAAGTCGCCGCCCGGCGGACCGAAGGACAGCGAGCCGGGGACCGCTCCATGAGCACGCTGCGCGCGCTCGGTTTGAGCAAGTCGTTCCGCAAGCGGACCGTGGTGAAGGACTTGTCAGTGGAAATTTCCAGCGGCGAGGTGGTCGGTCTGCTGGGTCCCAATGGCGCCGGCAAGACGACCGCCTTCTACATGATCGTCGGTCTGATCGCCTGCGACGGCGGACAGATCGAACTCGACGGCAGGGACGTAACGCGCTTGCCCATGCATGCGCGTGCCCGGCTGGGGCTGGGATACCTGCCACAGGAGGCCTCGGTGTTCCGCAAGCTGTCGGTCGCCGACAACCTGCTCGCCATCCTCGAGACCCGTCCGGGGCTCGACAAGGAACAGCGCGAGCAGCGGCTGGAGGAGTTACTCGAGGAGCTCCACATCGGGCACATTCGGGAGAGCCTGGGCATCAGCCTCTCGGGTGGCGAACGACGCCGGGTCGAGATTGCCCGCGCGCTGGCGGCCGACCCGGCATTCGTGCTGCTGGACGAACCATTCGCCGGCGTCGACCCCCTCTCCGTCAACGACATTCAGCGCATCGTGCGCCACCTGGCCAACCGCGGCATCGGCGTACTGATCACCGATCACAACGTCCGCGAGACACTCGGCATATGCAGTCGTGCTTACATCGTGAACCAGGGCACAATCTTGGCGTCCGGCAGTGCCGATGACATCCTTGCCAATCCGGACGTCCGCGAGGTCTACTTGGGGCAGGACTTCCGCCTCTGAACAGGTATCGGGAAGGAGCCCCTTTGTGAGGCGTCTTTGCCCTTCGTTCCTCCAGGCTGATACGACCGCATGATGAAACCTTCCCTGCAGCTCCGCATCGGGCAGCAGCTGACGATGACACCGCAGCTGCAGCAGGCAATCCGCCTGCTGCAGCTGCCGGCGCTCGAGCTGCAGGCCCAGATACGCGAGGCGCTCGAGAGTAATGTCATGCTCGAGACCGATGAGGAAGCCGAGGACAACCTTTCCCTCGATGATCTCGCCGAGTCCAGGGAAAACGACAGCACGGACCCGGCCGAGACAGTCGCGGAAGAGCCGACAGTAGAATTCGGCGAGGACTGGCCCGAACCAACCGCGGTTGAATCGAACGCTCCCTGGTCTGGCGGCGACGATGACCGCATGCTCGACCTGGCCGACGAATCGGGGCAGACGCTCACCGACCACCTGTTGTGGCAACTGGAACTGGCCCACCTCGAGCCGCGCACGCTGATGATCGGCCGGGCGATCGTCGACGCGATCAACGATGACGGCTACCTGACCGAGGACCCGGCGGAAATAGCTGCCACCCTGCGGCCCGAAATCGAGGCGGAACCCGCCGAAATAGAGGCTGTGCTCGAAGCGGTGCAGCAGCTCGACCCGGCGGGCGTCGGCGCCCGCTCGGTGTCCGAATGCCTAACGCTGCAGCTGGCCCAGCTCGATCCGTCGACGCCGGCACTCGAGCTGGCGTTCGAGCTGGCACGCGACCATCTGGACCTGATCGCCGGCCAGCAATTCGCCGTGTTACGGCGCCAGCTGCACTGCTCGGTCGAAGATCTCGACACAGCCCTGACACTGGTGCGCGGATGTCACCCGCGCCCAGGGTCCGCAATGCAGCAAACCCGCATCGAATATGTCGTCCCCGACGTATATGTCCGCCGCACGCCCGGTGGCTGGCTGGTCGAGTTGAACCCGTCAGCCCTGCCGCGAATCGCGCTCAACAAGACCTATGCCGGATTGGTGACCCGTTCGGTAGACCACGCCGTGCTGCGCAACCAGCTGCAGGAAGCGCGCTGGCTGCTACGCAGCCTGGAGATCCGCAACGATACGCTACTGAAGGTCGCCAGGACTATCGTCCAGCGCCAGGCCGCGTTCCTCGAGCACGGCGACGAGGCAATGGAGCCGATGGTGCTGAAGGACGTAGCAGATGCCATCGAGATGCATGAGTCCACCGTGTCGCGAGTCACCACCGGAAAGTACATGCACACGCCGCGTGGAGTCCTGGAATTCCGTTTCTTCTTCTCCAGCCGCGTTTCAGGGGACGGTGGCGCCGAGGTGTCGTCGACGGCGATACGTGCCAGAATCAGGAAGCTGGTCGCGGCGGAGGACAGCGCCGATCCGCTGTCGGACAGCAAGATTGCGGAAATGCTGCTGCAGGACGGGATCAAGGTCGCGCGCCGGACGGTAGCCAAATACCGCGAAGCGATGGGGATCGCGTCTTCCAGCGAGAGGCGCCGCATGCCAGTCAAGTGAACGCCGGGCGATTGATGAAGGAGGAAATGGAATGCAGTTGACTCTCACTGGGCATCACATCGACATCACGCCGGCGCTGCGCGGCTACGTAGAAAAGAAACTGGACCGCATCTTGAGGCACTTCGACCAGGTCATTGACGTTCACTGCGTACTCAGCGTCGAAAAACTACGGCACCAGGCCGAGGCCACGCTCGCAGTGAGCGGCGGCAAGCTCCATGCCGATGCCACCGACGGCGACATGTATGCTGCGATTGACGCTCTCACCGACAAGCTCGACCGGCTGGTGAAGAAGCACAAGGAGAAGATGACCGATCACCACGCAGCCGAGGTTGCCCGGCGCCGCGGCTGATCCGGATGTCCGCCTGACGGCCGGCATTGGCGCTGCGCCGCCCCGGACACGTAGGATGTAATCCCGCCGGCGCAGACCGGCTAACTCCAGCCTGCCTGGTGCAATGATGCGTCTCGTCGTCGTCAGCGGTTTATCGGGTTCCGGCAAGAGCGTCGCACTCAACACGCTCGAGGACCTCGGTTGGTTCTGCGTGGACAACATTCCAGCCGGACTGCTGCAGGACCTCGTCGCACATACGCTGCAAGACGAAGCACCAATATACCAACGGGTTGCGGTAGGACTCGACGCGCGCAACCGACCCGGCGACCTCGATTCGATCCCGTCAATGATCGCCGACTTCCGGCGCAGCGGGATCCGTTGCGAAGAGATCTACCTGCACGCTTCCGACCAGACGTTGCTACGAAGGTTTGCCGAGACCCGTCGCCGCCATCCCCTGGCGGCGGACGGTGCTAGCCTGGCGGAAGCCATCGCGGCCGAGCGGGCATTGCTGCACTCTTTGGCTGACGCAGGCGACCTGGTCGTCGACACCTCGGCTATCAGCATACACTCGCTGCGCGAACTGATCCGCCGCCGGGTGGACGAGCGGCGGACGGCGCGGCTGGCGATCTTGTTCCAGTCTTTTGCCTACAAGACAGGCATTCCAGGAGACGCCGATTTCGTATTCGACGCGCGCACACTTCCGAATCCGTACTGGGACCTGGCACTCAGGCCGCTTACCGGCAGGGACCCGCTGGTTCAGAAGTTCCTGGAAGCGAGCCCTGCCGTCAGCGTCCTCCTCGAGGACATAGCTCGATTCCTGGAAGCCAGGATCCCCGAGTTCGAGCGGAACAACCGCGCATATCTCACGGTGGCGGTCGGCTGCACCGGCGGACAGCATCGCTCCGTATATCTCGTCGAGCAGCTGGCGGCCCGTTTCACCGGCCGTGATTCGCAGGTGCTCGCCAGACATACCGGCCTCCCCTAGCGGACCGACGGGCCGAAACGGCCGGTGGCCCGCCGCGGCGGCTACCGTTAGACTCGCGCGGACTCCCGCAGTGACTCCCAGGGGAACCTGAAAGTGGCCACGGCGACCTTAGACAACCGCAATGATCGCGCCACCCGGCTGGCGTCGCTGCGCGCCGCCCTCGAGTCGGGCACGCTGCGTGGCGCGCAACGCATGATCAACGCGCTACACCCCGCCGAGATCGCTCACCTGCTCGAGTCCCTGCCTCCGGCGCAGCGAGAGCTGGCATGGGAACTCGTCGAGCGTGAGCGCGACGGCGACGTGCTGATCGAGCTGTCCGAAGAAGTGCGTGCAGAACTCATCGACGAGATGGACACGCACGAGATCGTGGCGGCTGCCGAAGGTCTCGACCTCGACGATCTGGCCGACCTGCTGGCAGAACTGCCCGAGGTCGTTACCCGGCAGGTTCTCAAATCCATGGATCAGCAGGACCGCGTCCGGCTGACGGCCGTGCTGGCCTACCCCGAGGACAGCGCTGGCGGCCTGATGAACACCGATACGGTGACGGTGCGGCCAGACGTCACTCTGGAAGTCGTGCTGCGTTACCTTCGCATGCGTGGCGAACTTCCCGAGAGGACCGACTGCCTGTTCGTGGTGGACCGCGACGACCGCTACCTCGGTGCACTGCCGGTGACCCGCTTGCTGACCGAGGACCAGGAAAAGACGGTTTCCATCGTGATGGATTCCGAGGTCGCGCGGCTGTTCGAGGGTCGTGACCTCCTATCCGCCGCCATCGTCAGTTCCTCTCGCCAGTTGCTGGGCCGGGTCACCATCGACGACGTGCTCGACGTGGTGCGTGAGCAGGCCGAACATCCGCTGCTGGCGGCGGCCGGCCTGGAGGACGAGGAGGACGTCTTTGCTGGCGTGCGGAAGAGCGCGCGCCGCCGGGCGCTGTGGCTGGGTATCAACCTGATCACGGCCTTCATCGCTTCCTGGGTGGTCGGTTTGTTCGAAGCCACCATCGACAGGATCGTGGCACTGGCCGTTCTGATGCCGGTCGTCGCCAGCATGGGTGGTATCGCCGGAACCCAGACAGTCACACTGATCATTCGCGGCATCGCGCTCGGCCAGATCCAGAGCTCGAACGCGCGCTGGCTATTCTTCAAGGAACTCTCGGTCGGCGCCCTTAATGGCCTGATCTGGGCCACGGTGGTTGCGCTCGCAACCTGGGCCTGGTTCGGGACCTGGGAAATCGCGGCCGTCATCTGCGCAGCCATCGTGATCAACATAGCCGCGGCGGCGGTCGCAGGAGTGCTGATTCCGCTGGCCCTGCAGCGTCTGCGCATCGACCCGGCACTGGCCGGCGGCGTGATCCTGACCACCATCACAGACGTCGTTGGATTTGCGGCCCTGCTCGGCCTGGGCACACTGTTTCTTCTCTAGAGACCGAGGAATATCCCGATTTCCTCGCGCCGCAGCTGCGCCTCGGCGTAGCCCATCCCTATCAGCTTGCTCGTGTAACCGGTCTCGAACAACAAGTAGGACGTCAGTTGCCCGCCCATTTCGCTGGCCGCGCCCATGGTCCTGAGCAGCGACCTCACGCTGCGCGGCATTTCGCCCGCATGCTCCATCGCTGCCGCTGACAGATCGCCGGCAGGATGCATCACCAGGGACTCGATACGCCTCATGCCGCGCAGCGGCGTGGCCGTCGGCGCGTCCGTAATCAGGCCGTTGATCCGCTGCAACCGCTCGAGATCGGCATCGAGGCCTTCCATGAACAGGGTGTCTAGCATGAAGCCGAACATCTGACCGAATGTCGGGGAGCCAGTCATGGACGCCCCGACCGGAGCACGGCCGCGCTCGCGGACACCGATCACCAGTATCCGGTCTGCCCCGAGACGGATCGCCGGCGACAGCGGCGTGACCTGGCGCATGGCGCCATCCCCGAAGTATGACCCCAGCATCTTGACTGGCGGAAAAAGGAAGGGGATCGCCGCACTGGCCATCAGATGGTCGAGCCGAAGCTCCGCCGCCACGCCACGCTGACCGGGACGCTCCCAGCCCTGCACCGGGCTGGAGGAATCAATGAACGACACCGACTCGCCGCTCGCAAAGCTGGTCGCGGTGATCGCCAGGGCATCCAGAAGGCCTGAGTCCAGGGCCTGACGGACGCGGGCGAAGTTGACCCGCCACTCGAGCAGGTGCCTGAGGGGATCGTTATCAAACAGGGAACGGGGCGGCGGCACGAGCCAGCCACCAGAAAGCAGCGCCAGCAGGACCTGCGCCCCAGAACGCAGCATGCTGAGTGGATCCGAACGAAATACCTGGTTGACGCGGAAGCCGCGCCAGACCCGGTCGAGCGCCGAGGCGCCTTGGCGAAAGCGCGGTGCGTAGGAAGCGAGCACAGCAGCCAGGATGGCACCAGCCGAGGTTCCGCAGACCACCCGGAAGGGCAGCGGCGTCCCGGCGGGATACCATCCCGAAATTGCCTTCAGGACACCTACCTGGTACGCGGATCTGGCTCCCCCGCCGGGCAGGACCAGTGCGATCCGGGGGCCAGCGGATAGCCGCGATTCCTGGGAAAGATCCACTTGTGGGGAACCCTTGCGATCGATCGGAGTCATCTACCCATGGGACAAGGCTGCTATTCTAGCCCCCGGCCGGGATCAGCCCCCGAACCTACTTCAAACACCGGAGACGCTATTCATGATTGCAGCGGCATGCCGCATCGGGACCGCATTGATCGCCTCAATGATCGTCACCGCCGGAGCGGTCGCCCAGGACTCCCCTGGCGCGGGCGACGTGGCGCCGGCATTCCGGCTTCAGGATCAACACGGAAAATGGCATTCGCTGGATGACTATCGCGGCAAGTGGGTAGTGATGTATTTCTACCCCAAGGACAACACTCCGGGATGCACGACCCAGGCCTGCGACCTGCGGGATAACATCTTCGCATTCCGCGACATCGGCGCCGTAATCCTTGGAATAAGCGTCGACGACGTCGCCTCGCACAAGACCTTTGCGGAGGAACACGGACTGCCCTTCGTCATCCTGGCCGACGCCGACAAGCAGGTCACGACCCGCTACGGCGTATTGACCAAGTTTCTGGGCATGATGGAATTGGCCCGTCGCGACACTTTCATTGTCGACCCGGAGGGTCGAATCGCCAAGCACTACATGAAGGTGGACCCGGCCAGCCACTCGGCGATGGTGCTGGCGGATCTCAAGAAACTGGGCGCCAAGGCGCCGGCCGACAAGACCGGCTGAGTTGCAACTGGGGCGCGGCGGGTGCCTGCAATGGGTCCGGCCGGCCTGTGCGCGGGCACGTTCCCAGCCAGATGGCCGGATCGCCGGGGAGCCGCTGCAACGGTCCTCCGCAGTGATGAGGTAAGCCTTGCATGGAACGCCAGCGATTCGAAGACACCGACAGCTACGTCGCAACTGATGAGTTGAAGCTGGCCGTCAACGCCGCCGTGACGCTCGGCCGCCCGCTCCTGATAAAGGGCGAGCCGGGAACCGGCAAGACCCAGCTGGCCCAGGAGGTCGCGCGTTCGCTGGACCGTCCGCTCCTTGAGTGGCACATCAAGTCGACCACAAAGGCCCAGCAGGGCCTGTACGAGTACGACGCGGTATCCCGGCTGCGCGACTCACAGCTTGGCGACTCACGTGTCCAGGACATCTCCAACTACATCGTCAAGGGCATGCTGTGGCGGACCTTCGACAGCGAGCAACAGTCCGTGCTGCTGATCGATGAGATCGACAAGGCCGACATCGAGTTCCCGAACGACTTGCTGCGCGAGCTCGACCGCATGGAATTCTACGTGTACGAGACCCGCGAGCTCGTGCGCGCCAGGCACCGTCCCATCGTGGTGATCACCAGCAACAACGAGAAGGAACTGCCCGACGCCTTCCTGCGCCGCTGCTTCTTCCACTACATCCGCTTCCCCGACACTGACACGATGACCCGCATCGTCGACGTCCACTACCCGGGTCTGAAGAAGTCGCTCCTGAAGGAAGCCCTGGAGGCGTTCTACCGGATTCGCGAGGTGCCGGGCCTGAAGAAGAAGCCGTCTACCTCGGAGCTGCTCGACTGGATCAAGCTGCTAGTGGCGGAGGACATTCCGCCTGAGGCGCTCCGCACGGACGACCAGAAGGGCTCGATTCCACCTCTTTATGGCGCGCTGCTGAAGAACGAGCAGGACGTGCACCTGTTCGAGCAGCTCGTATTCCTGCACCGCCGCGCCAACCGCCCGTCCTGAATCGGTCGCGAGCCCTGGCGTGCTGATCCGCTTCTTCTACATGTTGCGCGAAGGCGGCGTACCGGTCTCGATTACGGAGTTCCTGACCCTGCTTGAGGCACTCGCAGCGCGCATCGTCAGCCTGTCCGCCGAGGAATTCTACTGGCTGGCGCGCGCGGTAATAGTGAAGGACGAACGTTACTACGACCGCTTCGACATTGTATTCGCCGCCCATTTCAGGGGACTAGAGGCCGCATTCGAGACGCTGGTCGCTGAACTACCGGCCGAATGGCTGCGACGAACCAACGAGCTTTTCCTCACCGACGAGGAGAAGGCGCGCATCGAGTCGCTCGGCGGCTGGGACAAGCTGATGGAAACGCTCAGAGCCCGGCTCGAGGAACAGAAGGAGCGTCACCAGGGCGGCAGCAAGTGGATCGGCACAGGTGGCACCTCGCCCTTCGGCGCTTACGGTTACAACCCGGAAGGCGTGCGGATCGGCCAGCATGAGTCGCGCAACCGGCGCGCGGTCAAAGTCTGGGACCGGCGCGACTTCGCCAATCTCGACGATTCGATTGAACTCGGCACCCGCAACATCAAGATCGCCCTGAGGCGCCTCAGGAAATTCGCGCGCCAGGGCGCCGCCGACCAGTTCGACATCGACGGCACCATAGACCTTACCGCGCGCAATGCGGGCATTCTCGACATCCACATGGTGCCGGAACGCCATAACGCGGTGAAGGTCCTGCTGTTCCTTGACGTTGGCGGTTCCATGGACGACCACGTGCGCATCTGCCAGGAACTGTTCTCGGCAACCCGCAGCGAGTTCAAGCACCTCGAGTACTTCTATTTCCACAACTTCGTCTACGAGTCGGTGTGGAAGGACAATCGCCGGAGGCATTCCGAACGCATCCCGACCATGGAGGTGATGCGTACCTACGGCGCCGACTACAAGCTTGTATTTGTCGGCGACGCAACCATGAGCCCCTACGAGATCCTGCAGCCCGGGGGCAGCATCGAGCACTGGAACGACGAGCCGGGGTCAGCCTGGGCGCGCCGGCTGCTGGCCTCCTACCCGCGCCACGCGTGGCTGAATCCGGAACCCGAGGACCGCTGGGAGTGGACGCCCTCGGTCAGGATTACCCGCGAAATCTTTGATGAACGCATGTATCCGATGACGTTGAAGGGACTCGACCGGGCGATGCGGGCGTTGAGTTGAGGTTCGGCACGCGGCCAGTGGCCCTAGGGATGCAGCATCAGGACGCGCTCCGCCGGCCCGGGCAGGAATGGCGTTGGCTCACCCTTGACCCAGGCTTCATGCCCTGCGCGGTAGTAAGGCGACAGCGGGTGGCCACTCTGCCCACCAGGCATGTGGAAGTAACCGTCCTGCTCGCGCCCCGGCTCGACGGCGAAACGCTCCGAGGCACCGAAAGTGGGCGACTGCACCCGCGGAGTCGACCAGTCGCCCGGCATCTCGGTGGCCGGCATGTCTAGCAAACCGGAAAGCCACGGCACTGCGGCGCTCAGCGGATGCCGGATCCGCGTGGTGTTGGCCTGCCCCCAGGTGCACTGCGCCAGCGCTTTACAGCCCTTGCGCGAGGACTCGATGGCAGCATCGACCGCCGCCGCCAACCAGGCGTCCCAGGACTCGTAGCGCGGATCCAGCAGGTTTGTCGGTTGTTCTTCCACGAGTCGCCAGGCGACGTCGGAAAACCGCGATGGTGGCTGCCATTTGAAATCGGGCCAGCGCTGGCGCGCTTCGACGGTGAGCATCGCAAAGGCCCGATCGGTCACGGTCCGCTCGAACTCGCGCAACAGGCGATAGCCGGCATCGTTGGCGGATGCTCGACCAGACCAGGTACGAGCCAGTTGCAAGGCCTCGGCGCGCGAGCCCCCACCACGTGCCAGGACCGATTCCAGCAATGGCTGCCATTGTCGAATGTAACCTGCCCGGTCATCGAGGTGGATTCGCAGGAAGTCGGCCGGCACCGCTCGCGACAGACCTGCAAGGTCGTCGCGTATCTGGTGGGATCGGGCCCCGTGTGCGTAGCCGCCGTCGCCGATCAAGGTCAGCATTTCGCCGCCGACCACACGCGCATTGGCGCTCCATGCGGCGCCTCCCAGTGGGTCCTTCAGCGCAGGCTGCGATTCCACCGGCAACCAGCCGCTCCAACCGACCCCCTCCCTGGCCCAGGATGCTGGCAGCCCCGGATCGTATCCATGGCGGGTGGGGATCCGCCCGGCAACGACCCAGGCCAATCGGCCAGTCGTGTCGCCGATCAGGGCGTTCTGTGCCGGGATGCCTGCCGTCGCCGCGATCTCCACCGCCTCGTCGAGGTTGCGGGCAGATTCCATCGCCGCCAGCCGCAAGTTGATGCCCCCGGCACGATGCGCAGTCCAGGCCAGCGCCAGCCTTCTTCCCTGCGAGTCGATGCCTATCAACGGACCCCAGATGGTTTCCTCCACCAACAGCGTTTCGGATTGCCCTCCCGCGACTTCGATTGTCTCAACGGCCTGTTCCAGATGGCGCGGACCATCTGGCGTCAGGTAATCCTCCGGCAAGCCTTCGGCAGGCTCTACGACCACGAGATCCTGGAAGTCACCGTAGCTGTTGGTGAAACCCCATGCGACGTGGCCGTTGCTGCCGGCGATGATGCCTGGCACACCGGGAAGCATGACGCCAGTCACGTCCACCCCCTCCGCCGCCGCAATCAATCGCGCGCGATACCACGTGTTTGGCACGCGCAGGCCGAGATGCATGTCGTTGGCGACCAGCGCGTGGCCGCTCAGCGTGCGCGCACCGGACAGAGCCCAGTTGTTGCTGCCGACCATGCCGTCGGGTCCGTCGGGTCCGTCGGGATTCCAGGTCAGGCGCATCGCGTTGCTGTCCACTGCGGCGCCGTCCCTGAACAGAGACCGATCGAGCCCACGGAGGTCGTAGTCCCCGGCACCAGGCAGAGGCACAGGTTCAAGCACGCTGCCATCGAGCGCCGCATCCCAGGTCGACGGGCTCAACGCAACCAGCCGGTATACGGACTCGGGCAGCGTCGCGTGGAGGCGGTCCTGCTGCAGTTCCTGGCGCGGTGCAGCTCCCTGAAGGTCGAGCCACATCGAGTAGATCACCAGCAGGGAATCCTCGGGCGTCCAGGGCTCTGGCTCCGAGCGCAGCAACAGATACTCGAACGGCCGCGCCCGCAGGACGCCGAGACCAGCGTTTACGCCCTCTGCATAGGCACGCAGCAGCGCGGCCTCCCGCCGCTCCACGGTCGCCAGCGCCTGCCGCGCTCGGGTCCGGAAGCGGTGCGGCCTGATCCGCCGATCGGTCCCCAGCAGCGGCGGGCCGAGCAAGGCAGCCAACTCGCCGGCCGCGGCACGGCGCATCAGGTCCATCTGGAAAAAACGCTCCTGGGCATGGACAAATCCGGTCGCCCGGGCGACGTCCATGCGCGTCCCGGCGCGGATGACGGGGACGCCAGCAGCGTCCCGCTCGACCAGTACCGTACCCACGAGCCCGGCGACACGTTGTTCGCCGTCAACCTCGGGCAGGCTGGCACGCAGCGCCAGCCACGCCGCCAGCAGCGCCAGCGCCGCGAACAGCAGCAGCCATGCCAGGGCGCGCAGCAGGAATCGGGCCGGTCGCCGCATCGATCACACCGACAGCATGACCTTCAGTATCTTCATCGAGTTCGTGCCGCCGGTGACACCCGACAACTCGCCCTTGGTCATGATGATCATGTCCCCTTCCGCCGCAAGACCTAGCCTGACGAGCTCCTTGAAGATCTCCGGATAGAGGATTTCGGGCTGCGTATGCGTCACATCGAATGCGATCGGGTATACGCCTCGATAGAGGGTCACCCGGCCTCGAGTCCGTTCCTGCCGCGTGAACGCATAAATCGGAATATCCGAGCGGATTCGTGACATCCACAACGGCGTTGAACCGGACTCGGTCAAAGCTACGATAGCCGTCACGTCCAGGTGATTGGCGGTGTACATTACCGCCGCCGCAATCGCCTCGTCGGTACGCGTGAAGTGCCCATCGAGATGCGTTCGCTGGCGCCGGTAGGCCAGGTGCCACTTCTCGGCGCCCTCGATCACCTGTGCCATGGCCCTGACGACCTTGACCGGATACCTGCCGACCGCGGTTTCAGCCGACAGCATCACGGCATCGGTGCCGTCCATCACGGCATTTGCCACGTCCGAGACTTCCGCCCGCGTCGGCACCGGATTGACGATCATCGACTCCATCATCTGGGTGGCCGTAATGACCGGACGGTTGCGGGCGCGTGCCAGCTGGATGATCCGTTTCTGCAGGCCCGTCAACTCGGCGTAGCCCATCTCCACGCCGAGGTCGCCGCGTGCCACCATGACCGCATCGCTCGCCTGCACGATGCGCTCGAGTTGCTCGATTGCCTCGCTGCGCTCGATCTTGGCGACGATCCGCCCCTCGCCGCCCGCCGCCTTCAACAACTGCCTGGCTTCGTTGATGTCGTCGGCATTGCGCACGAAGGACACCGCGAGGTAGTCCACGCCGAGTTCCGCGGCCGTGTGAATATCCTCGCGGTCCTTGGCTGTCAGGGCACCGGCCGACAACCCGCCGCCCTGCTTGTTGAGGCCCTTGTTGTTGCTGAGCTCACCGCCAAGGGCCACCCGGGTGATGACCCTGGTACCGTCGATCGTGGCGACCTCCAACGCTATCAGGCCGTCATTCAACAGCAGTGTGTCGCCGGGTACGACGTCGCGAGGCAGGCTCTTGTAGCTCACACCCACGCAGGACTGGGTACCCGCACCAGGGTCCATGGCGGTGTCGAGCGTGAATTCGTCGCCGTCGTTCAGGGTGACTGGCCCTGCTGCGAATTTCTCGATGCGTATCTTGGGTCCGCTCAGGTCGCCGAGTATGCCGACGTAGCGGCCGGCCGCATCCGCAGCGTCACGCACCAGTCGCACCCGCCGCGCGTGGTCCGCAGCGTGGCCATGGGAGAAATTGATGCGCACCAGGTCGGCCCCGGCGCGGATCAGCGAGGTGAGAACCTTGAGGTCGTCGGTTGCCGGACCCAGCGTGGCTACGATCTTGGTGTGACGGGACATCCGCGTTTCTCTGGCGCGGTTTCGTGACCGCAGCACATCATAGACGAGAGCGGGCCGGCACCGTCGCCCGGCCTGCCGTGTCAGTTCAGGTCGGGCCGGCCCGCTGCTCCAGCACGGCGACCGCCGGAAGCGTCTTTCCCTCGACGAATTCAAGGAAGGCGCCACCGCCGGTGGAGATATACGACATCCCCTCCTCGACCCCGTATTTCTCGATCGCCGCCAGGGTATCGCCCCCGCCGGCCAGCGAAAATGCCCCTGAGCGTGCGACTGCATTGGCCAGGGCCTTGGTGCCTTCGCCGAACTGGTCGAACTCGAATACGCCGACAGGACCGTTCCAGACTATCGTGCCCGCCCGCGCAATGATTTCGGCAAAGCGCTCGGCGGTATCCGGGCCGATGTCCAGGATCATGTCGTCTTCGGCAACTGCGGCAACGTCCTTGACGTCGGCTTCCGCACTCGCGGCAAACTCCTTGGCCACGACTACGTCGGTCGGGATCGGGATGTCCACACCTCGATCATGTGACTGATCCATCAGCTTCCGGGCGATGCCAATCATGTCGGGTTCGTGGAGCGACTTGCCGATCGGGTGGCCGGCCGCGGCCAGGAAGGTGTTGGCTATGCCACCGCCGACGATCAGCTGGTCAACCCTGGCCAGCAGCGACTCCAGTACGGTCAGCTTGGTCGAAACCTTCGAGCCCGCGACGATGGCCACCAGCGGACGGGCGGGCTTGTCGAGCGCCGTTTCCAGTGCAACAAGCTCATTGACCAGTAACGGTCCGGCGCAGGCCACCGGAGCGAAGCGCGCCACGCCGTGGGTACTGGCCTCGGCGCGATGCGCGGTGCCGAAGGCGTCCATGACAAAGATGTCACACAGCTGGGCCATCCTGCGCGCGAGCTCCTCGTCGTCCTTCTTTTCGCCCTTGTTGAAGCGCACGTTCTCCAGCAACACCGCCTCGCCGGGCCCGGCGGTCACGCCATCGAGCCAGTCCCGGATCAGTGGGACCTTCCGGCCAAGCAACTCTGACAGCCGCAGGGCCACCGGTTCCAGCGACAGGGCCGGATCGTATTCGCCCTCCCGGGGCCGCCCGAGGTGCGACATCAGCATGACCCGGCCACCGCGCTCGAGTGCAAGGCGGATGGTCGGCAGCGCAGCGCGAATGCGTGCATCGCTCGTTACCACGCCGTCCTGGATAGGCACGTTGAGGTCCTCGCGGATCAGCACGCGCTGGTCCGCGAGATCGAGGTCGGTCATGCGAAGGATGGAAGCCATGCGGCCCTCCGTGGAAAACGGCCTTGGTCGGAATGCCGGAGCGCGCTACCGGACTAGCCGGCGATCACCCGCGCCATTTCGAGCACCTTGCAGGAGTAACCCCACTCGTTGTCATACCAGGCTATGACTTTCACGAAGGTGCCATCGAGCGCGATGCCTGCCTCAGCGTCGAACACCGAGGTGCAGCTTTCGCCGCGGAAATCGGTCGCGACGACCTTGTCCTGGGTGTAGCCGAGGATGCCCTTCATCGGCCCCTCCGAGGCCTTCTTCATCGCCGCGCAAATCTGCTCATAGGTTGCCTCACGGCTGAGTTCGACCGTCAGGTCGACGACCGATACATCGGAAGTCGGCACGCGGAAGGACATGCCTGTCAGCTTCTTGTTCAGCTCCGGGATAACCTTACCGACCGCCTTGGCCGCGCCGGTCGAGGACGGGATGATGTTCTCGAGAATGCCGCGGCCGCCGCGCCAGTCCTTGTTGGACGGCCCATCGACGGTCTTCTGCGTCGCGGTAGTCGCATGTACGGTCGTCATCAGGCCGCGCTTTATGCCCCAGGTGTCGTTCAGCACCTTGGCCAAGGGCGCCAAGCAGTTGGTGGTGCAGGAGGCATTGGAAATGATCGCCTGGCCGGCATAGGTCTTGTCATTGACGCCGAATACGAACATCGGCGTATCGTCCTTGGACGGTGCGGACAGGATCACCTTTCTTGCACCAGCCGCGAGATGCTTTTCGGCGGTCTCCTTGGTAAGAAACAGGCCGGTCGACTCGACCACGACGTCGGCACCGACTTCGCCCCACTTCAGTTCCGCCGGATCCTTCACCGCCGTCAGGCGAATCCTCTTGCCGTTGACGATCAATGTATCTCCATCCACCGCGACCGCGCCGGCAAAGCGGCCATGGACCGAGTCGTACTGGAGCATGTAGGCCAGGTAGGCTGGCTCGAGCAGGTCATTGATCCCGACGATTTCTACGTCCGGAAAGTGCTTCACTGCGGCACGGAAGACCATGCGTCCGATGCGTCCGAATCCGTTGATGCCGACCTTGATCGTCATTGAGGGTCCCCTTGGTTCGTCGATGTCGAAATGAATGATGGGTTGCCGCGCGTCGCGCTCATTGGCCAGGTACTGCCCGGGCCGCGGCCGCAACCGCCTCGGGCGTGATGCCATAATGCCGGAACAGGTCCTTGGCCGGCGCCGAGGCGCCGAATCGATTGAGCCCGATGACGCAGCCGCCGGACCCGACCCAGCGCCACCAGCCGTCCGTGACGCCCGCCTCGACGGCTATGCGTCGCGTAACGCCGGGCGGCAGGACCGCGTCCCGCCAGCCCTGGTCCTGCGCCGCGAAGACGGAAACGCACGGCATTGAAACGACCCTGACGTGGCGGCCCTCCGTCGACAGGACGCGCGCTGCGTCGACCGCGAGGCCAACCTCCGATCCCGTCGCGATCAGGATGCACTCGGGCTCGTCCTCGCAATCTACCAGCACGTAGCCGCCGCGCCGGATCGCCTCGACCTGGGCGGCGCTGCGCGGCTGGTGCGGCACGGCCTGGCGCGTGAGCACCAGGCTGGTGGGGCCGCTACGCCGCTCGACCGCGGCAGTCCAGGCGGCCAGTGTCTCGACGTCGTCGCAGGGCCGCCACAGCTCCATATTCGGTATCAGCCTGAGCGATGCCACGTGCTCGACCGGCTGGTGCGTCGGGCCGTCCTCGCCGAGCCCTATCGAATCGTGGGTCAGCACGAAGATGCTCGGAACCTTCATCAGCGCGGCCATGCGCAGGGCGTTGCGCGCGTAGTCGGAAAAGACCAGGAAAGTGCCTCCGTAGGCGATGAAGCCGCCGTGCAGGTTGACGCCGTTCATGATTGCCGACATGCCAAACTCGCGCACGCCGTAATGGATGTAGCGTCCCTCCGCGTTCTCTCGCGAAAACTCTACGGAGCCCTTGATCCGGGTGTTATTCGAGCCTGTCAGGTCCGCCGAGCCTCCCAGCAGTTCGGGCAACAGCGAACCGAACTGGTTGAGCACGGCCTGCGAGCTCTGTCGCGTCGCCACATTGCCGCCGTCGGCCTGTGCTTCACCGGCCAGCGCCAGGGCGCGGGCCGCGAAACCCTCCGGCAGGCGGCCAGCACTGCGGCGTTCGAACTCTGCGGCCAGTTCGGGGAATTCAGTCTTGTAGGCCTTGAACGCACGCTTCCAGCGATTTTCAACGCGCTTGCCTGCGGCGCTCATGTCCCAGGCCCGGCGTATCTCGTCTGGCACCACGAACGGTGCATGCGGCCATCCAAGAGTTTCCCGTACCAGGCGTACTTCCTCGGCGCCCAGTGCCGCCCCGTGGCATTCCTCCTTGCCCTGTTTGTTCGGCGAACCATAGCCGATGACGGTCTTGCAGCAGATCAGGGTCGGCTTCGACTGCTCGCGCCGCGCCTTGCGCACAGCCTTGACGACGGCATCCGCATCGTGGCCATCCACGTTGCGAATGACCTGCCAGCCATAGGCCTCGAAACGACGCGGCGTGTCGTCGGTGAACCAGCCCTGGACCTCGCCGTCGATCGAGATGCCATTGTCGTCGTAGAAACAGATCAGCTTGCCCAGTCCCCAGGTTCCGGCCAGCGAACAGGCCTCATGAGAAATGCCCTCCATCAGGCAGCCGTCGCCAAGAAACACCCAAGTGTGATGATCGACGACAGTGTGCCCCGGGCGGTTGAACTCCGCCGCCAGCAGTTTCTCTGCCAGCGCCATACCGACTGCGTTGGCGATCCCCTGACCCAGCGGACCGGTGGTGGTCTCGACACCCAGTTCGGGCTCGCGTTCCGGATGGCCCGCGGTCCTGAATCCGAGCTGCCGGAAGTGACGAATTTCATCCATGCTGACCGGATAGCCGGTCAGGTACAGCAGGGAATACAGCAGCATCGACCCGTGACCGTTTGACAGGACGAAGCGGTCGCGGTTGGTCCACTCGGGGTTGCCGGGGTTGTGCTTGAGGAAGTCCCGCCACAGCACCTCGGCGATGTCGGCCATGCCCATCGGCATACCCGGATGGCCCGAGTTGGCCTGCTGGACGGCATCCATGCTCAGGGCCCGGATGGCATTGGCGAGTTCACGGCGTGTCGGCATTCCAGCTCCCCTGATGGTGAGTCCGCCATTTTCCCCGATCGAGCGGGGTGGGGGCAATCAGGAACAGCCGTCCCGGCCCGGGTGACGCTATAATTGGCGATTGTTTGGCAGCAAACTCACGGAGCTACCTTGTCCTCGTCATACCTGTTTACGTCCGAGTCAGTCTCCGAGGGCCACCCCGACAAGGTTGCGGACCAGATCTCCGATGCGGTTCTTGACGCCATCCTTGCGCAGGACCGGCGTGCCCGGGTGGCCTGCGAGACGCTGGTCAAGACGGGCGTCGCCATCGTCGCCGGGGAGGTGACGACACATGCCTGGGTAGACCTCGAGGACCTGGTGCGCAGCGTCATCAAGGACATTGGCTACACGTCCTCCGAGGTCGGGTTCGACGGTGCAACCTGCGGCGTGCTCAACCTGATAGGCAAGCAGTCACCCGACATCAACCAGGGCGTTGACCGCAAGCGGCCGGAGGAACAGGGCGCGGGCGACCAGGGGCTGATGTTCGGCTTTGCCTGCAACGAGGCCCCCGAGTTCATGCCAGCCCCGATCTATTACTCACATCGGCTGGTCGAGCAGCAGGCGCGGGTCCGCAAGGCGCGCCGCTCACCCTTACCTTGGCTCCGTCCCGACGCCAAGTCGCAGGTCACGCTCCGCTACGAGAATGGCAGGATCGCCGGGCTCGATGCGGTGGTGCTGTCGACCCAGCACGACCCCGGGGTGCGCAAGAGCGACCTTCGTGAAGGCGTCAGGGAACACATACTCAAGCCGGTGCTGCCGAAGAAGTGGCTCGACGCGCTGCCTTCCAGCAGGGTGCACATCAACCCTACCGGCAAGTTCGTCATCGGCGGGCCGGTCGGCGACTGCGGCCTGACTGGCCGCAAGATCATCGTGGACAGCTATGGCGGCACGGCCCGTCACGGCGGCGGGGCTTTCTCGGGCAAGGATCCCTCAAAGGTGGACCGCTCGGCGGCCTACGCGGCACGCTACGTGGCCAAGAACATCGTCGCGGCCGGTCTCGCCGAGCGTTGCGAGATCCAGGTGTCCTATGCGATCGGCGTGGCACGCCCGACTTCGATCACCGTCGAGACCTTTGGCACCGGCAAAGTGTCCGACGCGCGGCTGGAGAAGCTGATCCGCGGCCATTTCGACCTGAGACCGTACGGCATCATCGAGATGCTCGACCTGGTCCGGCCGATGTACCGCGCGACCGCAGCCTACGGCCACTTCGGTCGCAAGCCGCAGAAGACCACCTACGAGTGGACAGAACGCAACGGAGGCAAGGGAATCCAGCGCTCCGAAACGTTTACCTCGTTCACCTGGGAGCGGACCGACAAGGCAGAGGAATTGCGCAGGGCCGCAGGTCTGAAGTAAATCCGGACAGGATGTTCTGGCCCGGATGAGCCGGGCCAGCCCGCGTGCTGAGGAGCGCTGCAACGGGGAAGGCCCCTGCCAGGCTCGGCAATGTGGGTGACTCACGTGCAACGGCGCTCTTATGATCAGGAGACTGACATGAACGCTGTCGTGAACCCAAAATCAACGCAGGATTTCTACGTCAAGGACATCTCGCTTGCGGGCTGGGGCCGCAAGGAGATGGCCATCGCCGAGACCGAGATGCCCGGTCTCATGCAGATCCGCCACGAGTACGCGGACGCACAGCCGCTCAAGGGCGCCCGCATCGCCGGCTCGCTGCACATGACCATCCAGACCGCCATGCTGATCGATACGCTCAAAGCGCTGGGAGCGGAGGTCCGCTGGGTTTCGTGCAACATCTACTCTACTCAGGATCATGCCGCGGCCGCGATTGCCGCAGCTGGCACGCCTGTATTCGCTTACAAGGGCGAGACTCTCGACGAGTACTGGGAATTCACCCACAGGATCTTCGACTGGCCGGCAGGCGAGTTCGCCAACATGATCCTGGACGACGGTGGCGACGCGACGCTGCTGTTGATGCTGGGCAGTCGCGCGGAAAAGGACCCGTCGGTCATCGCCAAGCCTGGCAATGAAGAAGAGCAGGCCCTCTTTGCCGCCATCGGGCGCAGGCTCGCCACACAACCCGGCTGGTACTCCGCCCGCCTGAGGCACATCAGGGGCGTCACCGAGGAGACCACGACCGGTGTCAAGCGCCTCTACGAACTGGCCAGGAAAGGCGAGCTGCCCTTTCCGGCGATCAATGTCAACGATTCCGTGACCAAGTCAAAATTCGACAACCTCTACGGCTGCCGTGAATCGCTGGTCGACGGCATCAAGCGCGCGACCGACGTAATGGTCGCAGGCAAGATCGCGGTCGTCGCCGGATACGGCGACGTCGGCAAGGGCTGCGCCCAGTCACTGCGCGGCCTCGGGGCAACTGTCTGGATCACGGAGATCGATCCGATCTGTGCTTTACAGGCGGCGATGGAAGGCTATCGGGTCGTGACCATGGACGACGCCTGCCCGCAAGCAGACATCTTCGTTACGGCCACCGGCAACGTGAACGTCATCGCCCACGACCACATGCGCCGCATGAAGCACCAGGCGATTGTCTGCAACATCGGCCACTTCGACAGCGAGATCGACATCGCCTCGCTGCGCCAGTACCGCTGGGAGAACATCAAGCCACAGGTTGACCACGTCGAGTTCCCGGACGGCAGGCGCATCATCATCCTGGCCGAAGGCCGTCTGGTGAACCTCGGTTGCGGCACCGGGCATCCGTCGTTCGTCATGTCGAACTCGTTCACCAACCAGGTGCTGGCACAGATCGAACTGCACAAGCACGGCAAGAAATATGGTAACGACGTCTATGTCCTGCCCAAGCACCTCGACGAGAAAGTGGCCAAGCTGCACCTCGAGAGGATCGGCGCCAGACTGACCGAATTGACCGCGGAACAGTCCGCCTATCTCGGCATCCCCGCCGAGGGCCCTTTCAAGCCGGACCAGTACCGCTACTGAGTCGGCCGGGAGGCGACCGGTTCTGCCGGCGGCCGGCCCTTGCGGCCGCCGGCGCTCGTGCATCTTCCAGGAGCATTGCAGTGCATCCGGATCGCGGCTGTCCTAGGATTGCGCCATGAGCCGCACCCGAAGTCCCCGCCGCCGCGCGAAGCCCCTGCGCCTGCTGCAGTTCACCGACATGCACCTGTGCCCCGATCGATCCGGCCGGGTAAAGGGTGTGGATACCATGGAGAGCTTCAGCCGCTGCCTGGAGCATGCCCGCTCGCACCATTGGCCGGTCGACGCGGTCCTGTTGACCGGCGACCTGGTGCAGGACGACTCGCGCGCCTACCTCGAGCTCGCCGCAATCATGGCGCGGGAAACCTGCCCCGTTCACTGCGTGCCGGGCAATCACGATCTGCCTTCGGAAATGGACGCCCTGCTGGGCCAGCCGCCCTTCGACCTGTCGCCAGTCCTGCGATATGGCGACTGGACACTGGTGCACCTCGATTCCTCGGTTCCAAGGGCGGCACACGGGCAATTGTCGGCGGAGACGCTCGAATTCCTCGACGATGCACTCGCGCGGTTTTCGGACAGCCACGTGCTCCTCGTGCTGCACCATCATCCGGTTCCCGTGGGCTCGGCCTGGCTGGACTCCATTCGCCTGATGAACGGCCCAGAGCTGCTGGAAGTGGTTTCCCGCCACCGCAGCGTTCGCGGCATGCTCTGGGGCCATGTTCACCAGTCCTTTGAGCTCATGCGCGAAGGCATCGCGATGATGAGCACGCCGTCCACCTGTTTTCAGTTCGTGCCAGGACACGACGAGCCTGCGATCGACGAGCGTCCGCCAGGCTACCGCTGGCTGCATCTCTACCCGGACGGAACGATTGATACCCGCGTGGTGTGGGTGCACGGGACATAGCATGAAAGTCAGGGAGTCCTGCCTCACCGCCGTGACATTCTTCATGGCACTCATCGTGCCGGTCACCGCGGCTTCCGCGGCCGACGGACCGCCTGTCTGGTCGGTCGCAGGTCGCGGCACCACCGTCTACCTGTTCGGATCCGTGCATTTGCTCAAGTCCGGTGAATTCACACTGCAAGGTGAGCTCGAGGACGCCTACGAGGATTCCGAGGCGGTGTTCCTCGAGGTGGACATGGACGACCTGTCGCCGCTGGAGATCGCCTCGGCGACAACCGAACGGGCGCTCGATCCAGAGGGCCGGACGCTCGACGAATTGATGGGAGACGATGCGGCACTGGCCCGGGAGCGTGCCGCAGGAATCGGCGTCGACCTGGACCTGCTCGGCCAATTCGAGCCCTGGTTCGCCGGCCTGACCGTTGTTTCGCTGGTGCTGGCACGTGACGGCTACACGGCAGCCGCGGGCGTCGAACAGGTTATTCAGGATCACGCCGCCGCGGACGGCAAGGAAATCCTGGGCCTCGAGACTCTGGACCAGCAGCTTGCGGCACTCGATTCCATGGAACTCGCCATTCAGCGCGAATTCCTGCTCAAGGCACTGGACGACGCGGAGCGCCCAACTGAGTCGCTCGACGAGTTCCTGCGGGCATGGCGTGCCGGGGACGACGAGGCCCTGGCAAAGCAACTCGACATCGAGTTCGCCGCGGCTCCTGCCCTCTACCAGTCTCTCATGGTGGACCGTAACCGCAGCTGGGCCGAGCAAATCGAAGGACTACTGGACGACGGCCGGGACTACCTGATCATCGTCGGCGCCCTGCACCTGGTCGGCCCTGACGGCCTGCCTGCCATGCTGGCCGGCCGCGGGCTGCGTTTGAGCCGGCACTGACGGCGATGCTGATCTCTGAATCCCACCGCTTCCTGTTCGTGCACGTGCAGAAGACGGCAGGAACGAGCGTCACGCAATTCCTGGCCCCGCACGCCCTGTCGCCCTCCGCGGGTCGCCTCAACAAGATCGCCTCGGACCTCGGCCTGGTGCGCGACTGGCGCCGAAACTACTTTCGCATTCACGCTCCGCTGAGGCGCGCCGAAAGAGTTCTTCCCCGTGATGTCTTTGCTTCCTTGTACAAGTTCGCATTCGTGCGCAATCCCTGGGATCGACTCGTATCCTGGTACGTGTACGTCCTCAGGGACACCGGGCACAGGCGCCACGCCCAGGTGCGGGATTCCGGCTCGTTCGCACAGTTCGTGCAGGTCGAGTTGGCCAGGTCAAGGCGATCGCAGTGGTGGATGCTGGAGCGACGCAGCGGCGACCTCGGCGTGGATTTCGTCGGCCGTTTCGAGCGGCTGAAGGAAGACATGGCCTCCATCTGCACGCAGATCGGCATTCCCTACCAGCCGCTGCCTCGCGCCAACGTGTCCGAACGGGAGCCCTACCAGTCCTACTACACGCCAGAGCTCGCCAAACTGGTCCGGCAGCGCTGGGCGCGGGAGATCGAGGCGTTCGGGTACACCTTCGACTGAGCGCATTGCGGACCGGCGCTGTGTCAGTGTGCGCGAGTCGCGACAGAACACGGCGCGGGCGTTGGTCGGGCCGGTCCACCCTGCGCTCGCTCGGAAAGCCAGAAACCTGCTCGCTTTGGGAACCGTCCTTCCCGCACCCGCGCACTGCGCCGCGGTGCCACGCCGGCGCGTGGCAAAGGCGGGGTCCCCTTGGAGCGACTTTCGGCCTTCGTAGCGAAAGCGGGACTTCCCCGCCCGCAACCAGCAGGCCGGCCATGGTAGTCGGCACGCCTATTGCGGGCGTGAGGTGATGAACGTGCCCGCCCCTTGGCCGCCGCGGGCGGAACTGCCGATGGTCTACAATGTCGCCCCTTCCCGCCGCCAGTAACGAGGTCCAGACGTGTCATTGTTCCAGGAAGCGAGCCGCTACATCCCCGGCGGCGTGAATTCCCCCGTGCGCGCATTTCGCGGGGTCGGCGGCGAGCCGGTATTCATCGCCAGGGCCTCCGGTGCCCATATCGAGTCTGCCGACGGGCGAAAATATATCGACTATGTTGGCTCCTGGGGCCCGATGATCCTCGGCCATGCACATCCCGACGTCATCCGCGCGGTACGGGAGAAGGCGCTAGACGGGCTGTCCTTCGGCGCGCCAACCGAGATCGAGACGGAGCTGGCACGCAGGATCACCGAGCTGGTGCCCTCGATCGAGCTGGTGCGCATGGTCAGTTCTGGTACCGAGGCCACGATGAGCGCCATCCGGCTGGCTCGCGGCTATACGAACCGCGACACGATCATCAAGTTCGAAGGTTGCTATCACGGACATTCCGACTCGCTGCTGGTCAAGGCAGGCTCTGGCGCGTTGAC
>JAHEAZ010000051.1 GCA_024642505.1 Gammaproteobacteria bacterium | reverse complement strand
AGCGCTGACCGCGGCACGGAGAATCTCACATGGCTTATATCCCCCACACGGATGAGGACGTCCGCGCCATGCTCGAGGCGATCGGCGCCCCGGATATCGAGGCGCTGTTCGACGAGATCCCTCCGGCATTGCTGATCGACTCGCTCCAGGCCGTCCCACCGGCCCTTTCGGAAATGGAAGTCGGCAGGCTGATGCTGGATCGCGCCAATCGCGACGGCCGCCCGCTGAATTTCATCGGAGCGGGCGCCTACGAGCACCATATTCCGGCGCCGGTTTGGGCCATTACCACGCGCGGCGAGATCTACAGCGCGTACACCCCCTACCAGGCCGAGGCGAGCCAGGGAACACTGCAGTCGATCTACGAATACCAGACCATGATGGCGAGCCTCACGGCCATGGACGTATCCAACGCGTCGCTCTACGACGGCGCCTCGGCACTGGCCGAAGCTTGCCTGATGGCGGTGCGCGCCAATCGCAGGTCGAAATCATCGAGGATCCTGGTTCCGCGGAACGTGAACCCGACCTACCGGAGCTGCACCGCAGCGATCGCGGGCACCCAGGGCCTCAAGCTCGACGTGGTCGACTACGATCGCGCCAGTGGTTGTACGCTACCGGAGGCGCTGCGGTCCTACGAGGGACAGGACATCACCGCCGTCGTCCTGCAGCAGCCGAACTTCTTCGGGCAGCTGGAGGATGTTGACGCAATCACCGACTGGGCCCGTGCGCAGGGCGCACTGGTGATAGCCATCGTCAATCCCGTTTCCCTGGCCCTGCTCAGGCCACCGGGCGAGTGGGGCGAGGGCGGCGTAGACATCGCCTGCGGCGAAGGGCAGCCACTCGGCGTGCCGCTATCCTCGGGCGGCCCATATTTCGGTTTCCTGACCACGCGCATGGAGCACGTTCGGCAGATGCCGGGCCGCATTGTCGGACGCACCGTCGACCTGGACGGACGCAGCGGTTTCACCCTGACCCTGCAGGCGCGCGAACAGCACATCCGTCGCGGCAAGGCGACCTCCAACATCTGTACCAACCAGGGTCTGCTTATGACTGCGGCGACCATCTACATGACATTGCTCGGGCCATCCGGCCTGGAGCGCGTCGCCGCCGCCTGTGTAGCGCGAACTGAAGAGCTGGTGACGGCGCTTTGCGAGCTTCCCGGGGTACGATCGGGTTTCCAGGGGCCGAGATTCCACGAGGCCGTCATCCAGTTCGATTGTCCCGTGCAACCCGTGCTGGCCGCGCTGGCCGAAAAGGGCATCGTCGGCGGCTATGACCTCGGCCGCGACTTCCCGGAGCTTGGTCAGGCGCTGTTGGTTTGCGCCACCGAGACCCGCACCGGCGAGGACATTGCACGCTATGCCACAACGCTGGCTGACGCGCTAAAGCGCGCTGCTGCCGCCTGAGGAGTAGTCATGCAGACCCGTGAACCCGTAATCTTCGAGCTGTCCCGCCCGGGACGTGCCGCCGTCTCCCAGCAACCGCCGGTGGCCGTGGCCCGCGTGCCAGAGAACCTGCGCCGCCGGTCCCGACCGATGTTGCCGGAGGTGTCCGAGCTGCAGGCGGTCCGTCACTACACGCGTCTGTCACAGATGAACTTCAGCATCGACACCCACTTCTATCCGCTGGGCTCATGCACGATGAAGTACAACCCCAAGGCCTGCAATACCTACGCGATGCTGCCTGAGTTCCTGGGCCGACACCCGCTGGCGCCGGAGTCGACCGGCCAGGGTTTCCTGGAGTGCATGTTCGAGTTGCAGGAAATGCTGAAGGACGTGACCGGGATGAAGGCGGTGTCGCTCACTCCCATGGCCGGTGCGCAGGGCGAGTTCGCCGGCGTAGCGATGATCCGCGCCTATCACCTTGCGCGCGGGGACCTGGGTCGCGACGAGGTCATCGTGCCGGAGGCTGCGCATGGCACCAACCCGGCCACCGCCACCATGTGCGGCATGAAGGTGAAGGAGATTGCCTGCCGCCCGGACGGCGACGTGGACCTGGAAGCGCTCAAGGCGGCGGTCGGACCTGCGACCGCCGGTATCATGTTGACCAACCCCAGCACGCTCGGGGTATTTGAGCGCCGCATCCTGGATATCCGGAAGATCGTCCACCAAGCCGGCGGGCTGCTGTACTACGACGGCGCGAACCTCAACGCCATCCTCGGTAAGGTGCGACCCGGAGACATGGGTTTCGACGTGATCCACATGAATCTGCACAAGACATTTTCCACGCCCCACGGCGGTGGTGGACCGGGGTCCGGCGCCGTCGGCGTGGCTGAGAGGTTGCAGCCGTTCATGCCGATCCCGGTGGTCGGGTGTGACGGCGGACGCTATCGCTGGCTGGACGAACGCGACCTGCCACAGTCCATTGGCCGCTTGTCAGGATTCATGGGCAATGCGGGGGTGCTCCTGCGCGCCTACGTGTACATGCGCATTCTCGGTCGCGAAGGCATGCGCCGCGTAGCAGAGTACTCCACGCTGAACGCAAACTACCTGTTCGCGCGCCTGAAGCAGTCGGGCTTCGATGCGGGATACCCGGAACGACGCGCGAGCCATGAATTCATCCTGACCATGAAACGCCAGGCGAAGGAGCAGGGCGTGACCGCCATGGACTTCGCGAAGCGATTGCTCGACTACGGCTACCATGCGCCTACTACCTATTTCCCGTTGCTGGTGCCGGAGTGCCTGCTGATCGAGCCGACCGAGACCGAATCGAAGGAGGAGCTCGACGGTTTCGTCGCGGCCATGGCCGCGATCCAGCAGGAAGCCGAGACCGATGCGCCAAAGCTCAAGGGTGCGCCTTACACAACCCCCGTAAGGCGTCTCGACGACGTGCGCGCAGCCAAGCAGCTCGATCTGACCTGGAAGCCGGCGGCGGCGTGAGCAGCGGCCGGATCAAGCCGACGGGATTGATGCGGCTGCTGAATGCCTTCGGCAACACTCATCGCGGGCTGATCGGGGCCTGGCGGGAGGAAGCGGCCTTTCGTCAGGAGTGTGCGCTGGCTGCGGTGCTGGTACCCCTCGGTCTGTGGCTTGCAACGAATGGTGTCGAGCGTGCCCTGCTGGTGGGCCCGGTCATCCTGATCCTCGTCGTGGAGCTGCTGAACAGCGCCGTCGAGGCAGCCGTCGACCGCATAGGTGAGGAGCGGCACGCCTTGTCGGGACTCGCCAAGGACATGGGGTCGGCGGCGGTCTTTGGCTCCTTTGTATTGCTGGCGTTCACCTGGGCGATGGTGCTGATCGACTAGCACGGTCGCCGCAAACGTGGGTGCACCAGCCGCCCCTTGCGTGCCCGACACCCTTCCGGCTGAAGCGGTGGTCAGCGGACTGCCGGGCAGGTAAGGTTCGCGGGCTACGCCTCACAAAGGTCGATTAATGACAGCGCTCATCTGTGGTTCGCTCGCCTACGACACCGTTATGGTCTTCCCGGGCCGGTTCAAGGACCACATCCTGCCCGACAAGATCCACATGTTGAACGTGGCCTTCCTCGCGCCCAAGCTGACCCGGTATTTCGGCGGCTGTGCCGGCAACATCGCCTTTAACCTCAAGCTCCTCGGCGCCGAGGGTTATGCATGCGGGGCCGTAGGGCATGACTTCGGTCCCTATTCCCGATGGCTGGCGGAGAACGGCCTGTCCGAGCGCTTCGTGCAGGTTCTGGACGACGAGTACACAGCGCAGGCCTACATCACGACGGATCTTGACGACAATCAGATCACGGCGTTCCATCCGGGCGCCATGAATCACTCGCACACGATTGCCGTTCCCGCCGACGCCGGTATCAGCATCGGCATCCTGGCGCCGGACGGGCGAGACGGAATGATCACTCATGCGGAACAGTTCGTGGCCGCGGGAATCCCCTTCATCTTCGATCCTGGCCAGGCCATGCCGCTGTTCAGCCAGCAGGACTTCGACCACTTCATCGACCAGTCCAGCTGGATCACGGTCAATGACTACGAAGGCCAGCTGCTGCAGGAACGTACCGGCCTGTCTGCCGAGCGGATTGCCGAGCGGGTCGAGGCCTACCTGGTCACGCGTGGAGGAGAGGGCTCTACCGTGCACCTGCCTGGCGGTTCGCGGATCGAGATTCCGCCGGTGCTGGCCGGACAGGTCGTGGACCCGACCGGTTGCGGCGACGCTTACCGGGCTGGGCTGCTGTTTGGCCTCATGCGCGGCATGGACTGGGAAACGACCGGACGCATCGCTTCGCTGATGGGCGCAATCAAGATTGCCCAGGTCGGAACCCAGCATCATCGCTTTACGCCCGACGAGTTTGGCGAGCGCTTCCACGCCGCGTTTGGATACAGGATCGACTGACATGCTGAACAGGTTGGCAGTAGTGGCGACTTTCTGGGTCATGCTGACGGGCACGGCATCCGCCGCGCAACTGGAAGCCAATGGCTGGTCGACGACGCTCGAGCGCATCTCGACTGGAGTGGTGACGATCCAGATCGACGCGACACGCGCTTTCGATACCGAGTGGAACACGTCATCGCAGGCGACGGGATTCGTGGTCGATGCGAAGCTGGGGCTGATCCTAACCAACCGGCACGTCGTGACGCCGGGACCGGTCACTGCCCAGGCCGTGTTCCTCAATCGCGAGGAAGTCGAGTTGAAGGCCGTCTATCGCGATCCGGTGCATGACTTCGGCCTGTATCGCTACGATCCATCGAAGCTGCGCTTTATCCAGCCGGCCGAGCTGCCGCTCTACCCGCAGGGCGCCCAGGTCGGCACCGAGATCCGGGTAGTCGGCAACGATGCCGGAGAGCAGCTGTCAATTCTGGCCGGCACCCTGGCACGGCTTGATCGCGAGGCACCGAACTACGGGGTCGGCAAGTACAACGACTTCAACACTTTCTACATCCAGGCCGCGTCGGGCACGTCGGGAGGGTCTTCCGGCTCGCCCGTCATTGACGTTGCCGGCCGGGTCGTGGCGCTGAACGCCGGCGGCTCGACTGGGGCGCAGTCCAGCTTCTACCTGCCCCTCGACCGGGTCATGCGTGCGCTGGAACTGATCCGCGCCGGCCAGGCCGTTTCGCGAGGGACCCTGCAGACAATCTTCAGCTACACGCCTTACGATGAACTTCGCCGGCTGGGCTTGCAGCCGGCGACCGAAGCTCGCGCGCGCAAGGCCTTCCCCGCCCGCACCGGCATGCTGGTCGTCGCCGAGGTCCAGCCTGGCTCGCCGGCCGACGGTCGCATGGCTGTCGGCGATATCCTGGTCGGGGTGGGCGGCCGCATCGTGACCGACTTCGATGCCCTCGCGAAAGTGCTCGACGACTCCGTCGGCGCCCGGGTCGAGGTAGAACTCGAGCGCGGCGGAGCCGGCATTGCGCAGCGTCTCGAGGTCAGTGACCTGTATTCCCTGATGCCGGATCGCTATCTCGAGATCGGTGACAGCGTGCTGCACGCGCTTTCCTGGCAGATGGCGCGCCACATGAACGTCCCCGTGCGGGGCGTATTCGTCGCAAGTCCGGGCTATCTCTTCGGTCCCGCCGGCATTCCCCGCGGAGCGGTCATCGTGGAACTCGCGGGCACGCCGGTCGCGGCACTCGAGGACGCAACCCGCCTGCTTGCCGGCATGGCCGACGGACAGCTGGCGTCGGTGAAATATTTCACTATCGACGACACGCGCTCGCCTGAGCTGAAGTCGGTGCGCGTCGATCGCCGCTGGTTCCCGGCGCGCAGCTGTCATCGCGACGACGTGCTCGACTTCTGGCCCTGCGACGAGCTTGCACCGCCACCGCCCAGTGCAGCCGAACCGTCTGCAAGCACGCGTTTCGCCAGGACCGACGATCGCGTGCTGGACTTGCTGGCGCCATCGCTGGTCCAGATCAGTTTCACGATGCCCTACTCGGTGTCCGGTGTCACCGAGCGCAACTACCACGGCACCGGCGTCATCGTGGACGCCGAGCACGGCCTCATTGCGGCGGACAGGAATACCGTACCGGTCGCGGCCGGCGATGTCCGGATCACCTTCGCGGGAACGCTCGAGGTTGCCGGCCGTGTGAGCTACGTTCACCCGCTGCACAACCTCGCGCTGGTTGCCTACGACCCGGCTGCGATCGGCGACACGCCTGTCCGAGCGGTGTCCTTTGTGCCGCGCGCGGTCGCGCCCGGTGACGAGGTCACAGTTGCGGGACTGAAATCCGATGGACGGCTGGTCGCCCAGCGGTCGCAGGTCGGTTCGATCGACCCGGTCAGCTTCCCGCTATCCCGGACATTGCAGTTCCGCGAGTCCAACCTCTCGACCATCCGGCTGGTCAACGGGCCGGCTGACTTTGATGGCGTCATTGCTGACAGCCGCGGCCAGGTGCTGGCGCTCTGGTCGAGCTTCGCGTTCGAGAACGGGCGGCAGATGCAGCAGGAAAACCAGGGCATTCCGGCGGAGATCGTCCTGGAAACGCTGGCTCACGCCCGCGACGGCAGGCCACTCTATTCGCTGGAGGCGGAACTGGCTCCGCGCTCGCTTGCAGAGGCTCGCAGGCTCGGGCTGGCCGGTGCCTGGATTCGCCGCATCGAAGATCACAGCCCGACCCGGCGCGAGGTCCTGTCCATCACGCGGCTGGTCGCCGGATCCGCCACGGCAGGAGTGCTGCAGCCCGGGGACCTGCTACTGGCGATAGATGGCGCCGTCGTCAACAGCTTCCGGGAGGTAGAGCGGGCCCTTGCGTCGAGTCACGCGAAGGTCACGATCTGGCGCGATGGGGCGGAGCGCGACCTGGAGCTTGCAACGACCCTGCTGACCGGGCGCGGCATCGACCGCATCGTCGTCTGGGCCGGGGCGACCCTGCAGCAGCCGCACCGCGCCATGTCCGCGCAGCGCGGCATTCCGCCGCGAGGCGTGTTCGTCGCCTTCTTCATGTATGGCGCGCCAGCCAGCCGTTACCAGCTCTGGGCGGGTCGGCGCATCGTCGAAGTCGATGGCGTACCGACGCCGGACCTCGACGCTTTCCTGGACGCAGTCGCCGGGCGGCCGGACCGGTCGTCGCTGCGACTCAAGACGGTCAACTGGAACGATTCCATCGACGTCATCACGCTGAAGCTGGATAAGCACTACTGGCCGGCCTACCAGCTGCGCCGAGCCACTGACAGCTGGATCCGGTCCCCGATCGAGTGATTCGTGCACCGCGTCGTACTTTTGCGACATCGCCTTAACCCCTTGAGAGGCTTGCCGGTAGACTGGCTGGCGACGGCTGGTTGGCCGCCTGAACGGTAGTTCAAAGGAGACCAGGATGTTTACTGAGAACCTGCGCCGTGCCTGCGTGGCGGTGATGTGTGTGAGCTTGTTGTCGGTGGCAATGCCGTTGCCGGCCCAGGCGGCGATCGTCACGACCGACCGTGCGGTGGCTCTGGAACAGCGCGGCAGCTATGTCAGCACGATCACCGCTGCACTGGCGCGTGACGACGTGCGCAGTCGCATGGTTGCGCTGGGCGTCGACCCCGCTACCGTCGAGGCGCGGCTGGGTGGGCTGACCGACACCGAGCTCGCGACGCTGGCGGAGCGAATCGACAACGCGCCTGCCGGTGGCGACGTGCTGGCGATCATCGGAATCGTTTTTGTGGTCCTGATGATCCTCGAATTCACGGGCGTCATCGACATCTTCAAGAAAGTCTGAGGGAGGCCGGGGCAGCCACCCGGGCGCGGGGCTGATCCATGCGGACGACCCGCGGTTCCCTGTGGCTGCCACCAGCGCTGCTCCTGCTGAGCTGGCTGTCAGGCTGCGCGTCGGTCGCGCCGCTTGGGTCCGCGCTGCCGCCGGGCGCACCCGCGCGCATCGAGTTGCTCGACGCTCCATTCTTCCCGCAGCAGGACCACCAGTGTGGGCCGTCTGCCCTGGCGACCGTGCTCGAAGCGAGCGGCACAGCGGCTGTCCCGGAACAGCTTGTTGCGGAAGTCTACCTGCCCGGTCGCGAGGGCAGCCTGCAGCAGGAGTTGCTCGCAGCGGCGCGGCGACGAGGCCGCCTCGCCTACGTCCTGCCGGAGGATCCGGGCGCCCTGTTGGCGGAGGTAGAGGCCGGTCGCCCGGTCCTGATCCTGCAAAACCTCGGCATCGACGCTCATCCGTTGTGGCACTACGCGGTGCTGATCGGCTTCGATGCGGTCCGCAATCAGGTCTTGTTGCGCTCCGGACGACAGGATCGGCTGGTCATGTCCTGGCAGCGATTCGAGGGCAGCTGGCGGCGTGGCGGTCGATGGGCGGCGACGATGCTCGAGCCCGGGACGCTGCCGGCCCAACCCATCGCGCTGAATTATCTCGACGCCTGCGCGGGTCTGGAGGCCGCGGGGATGCTTGATGGCGCGGCGTCATCGTATGCGGCGGCCGCCGATCGATGGCCCGAGAATCCGCTCGTTCACCTGGGCCAGGGCAACGTTGCCTATGCGCGCGGAGACTTGCGTGCAGCGGTAGGCGCATACCGGCGCGGCGTCCGGTTGGCACCGGCCGATGCCGCACTCAGGAACAACCTGGCGCAGGCTCTGCTGGATTCTGGTTGCGCGGAGCAAGCGCTGGCCGAGGCGCGAGAAGCCGCCGAGCTGGCGCAGGGCTCGGCACTTGCGGCCGATGTTCGCGTTACTCTTGAATCTGCAATGCGGGCGACCGAATCAACCGGCACGATAGAATCCTGTCCCGATTCCATGGCGGGCGGCGACACGGAGCAGTCGCTATCATTGCGAGATGACGCCGGCAATGGAACGGACGATTGACGAGGCCGTACGGCGGCTGGAGGCGGGCGAGCTGGTCGCC
The DNA here is from genome assembly GCA_024642505.1 of Gammaproteobacteria bacterium. GTDB lineage: Bacteria > Pseudomonadota > Gammaproteobacteria > Steroidobacterales > Steroidobacteraceae > SG8-30. The sequence continues at coordinate 9,367 of JAHEAZ010000051.1, read as the reverse complement.
TTTCCGACTGAAACGGTCTACGGCCTCGGCGCCGATGCGTCGAATCGCGCCGCCGTGGCGCGGATCTTTTTGGCCAAGGGGCGACCTGCTGATCATCCGTTGATCGTTCATCTCGGCTCGGCCGGGCAGGTCGGCGACTGGGCCCGCGAGGTTCCCATGTCGGCCCGCAGGCTGGCGGATGAGTTCTGGCCGGGACCCCTCACCCTGGTGCTGCCACGGGCCGGTGGTGTGCTCGACGAGGTCACCGGCGGCCAGGATACGGTGGCACTGCGCGTGCCGTCGCATCCGGTCGCACGCGAATTGCTGCGGCATTTCGGGCGCGGGATTGCGGCGCCCTCCGCGAATCGTTTCGGGCGGATCAGCCCGACTCGCGCCGCGCACGTCAGGGATGAACTGGGCGATCGCATCGGGCTCGTGATCGACGGCGGCGAGTGCGAGGTCGGACTCGAGTCGACGATCGTAGCCTGCGATGCCAACCGGGTAACCCTGCTGCGGCCGGGCAAGATCACTCTTGCCGAGCTCGAGCGGATCGTCGGTCGTGTGGACGCCGCCGGCACCGCGGTTCCAAGGGTGCCAGGATCACTGCGGTCGCACTACGCGCCGACTACGCCGATCGAGCTGGTGGAAGTCGGGACAGTCGAGCGCCGTTGTGCGGAGGGATCGGCGACCGAAGGGTTGGCAGTTCTGGCGCGTCGGCCGCGGCCGGACCGAATCCACGTGCTAGCCTGGCGGGAAATGCCCGCAGATCCGGACGGTTTCGGCCACGAGCTTTACGCGGCATTGCGATCGCTCGATGCCAGCGGTGCCGCGCGTATCCTGGTGGAACGGGTTCCTTCAGGCGAGGCATGGGCGGCGATTCGCGATCGCCTGGAGCGCGCTGCGAGCCGCGACATCCAGGACGATACCTGAACGGCGTGGGCCGCATTGCCGGTGGCCAGCCGGATACCCTCCCTTAACGCAGCGAGACCGTCTCGGTGAGCTTGCCGTTGAGGTCCGCCACCTGCTGTGGGTCCAGCGCGCCAGCCGCCAGCTTCAGCCTGAGCACGTTGATCAGGTAGTCGTAGCGGCTGCGGGCGTAGTTGGTCTCGGCCTCGAAGAGGCGGCGGCGCCCGTCGAGTACGTCGACGGTCGTACGCGTTCCGACCTCGTATCCGGCCTCGGTTGCCTGCAAGGCGACACGGGCCGACTCGACGGCTTGTTGAAGGGCCTGTACACGCGACATTTCGGACATCACGCCCAGGTAGGCGTCTCGGGTATCGCGTTCGGTCGCGCGCGCGGTGCGTTCCAGCCTCTCGCGCGCCGCACGATGTCGATACTCGGCCTGCCGGACGCGCGAGGAGGTGGCCCCGCCGGAGTAGATCGGCACTGTCAGCTGGATGCCGATGGTGGTGTCGTCGGTGTTGCTCGCGAGCGGGCTGATGGAACGAGTGGTGGTGCCAGCGTCGGTGAACGAAAATCGGCGGTCACCGGAGACGTCCTGGTTTCCGCGCGACAGAAACAGATCGACGCTGGGATAGTGTCCCCCGCGCTGCAGGCTGATGTCGTCGCGAGCGATCTCTGCGGCGATCCGGCTCGAGCTAAGCTGCAGATTCTGGTCCATGGCGAACCTGACCCAGTCTTCTTCGTTGGCCGGGTCCGGCGCCGACAGCGGCAGCTTCTCACCCGGTCCGTTGAGCGTGTCGAAGGTGTCGCCGGTAAGCTCCCGCAGGAACTCCTGCTGCGTGGCCAGGATGCGTTTAGCCTGGATGAGGGCCGCGGTCGCCGAGTCGTAGGCCGCCTTGGCTTCCTGAACGTCGGTCACGGCAATCAGGCCCACTTCGAATCGCTTCTCCGCCTGCTCGAGCTGGCGTCCGAGCGCGTCGTAGGTCGCCTCGGCCGCGGTCAGCGTGTCCTTGGCCGCCAGCACATTGAAGTAACCTTCGGCCGTGCGCAGGATCAGGTCCTGCTGGGCAGCCTGATAGTCGACTTCCGCCTGGGCCACCTGCTTGTCGGCACGACCCAGAGTGACCCAGTTCTCCCAGCGGAAGATGCTTTGTCGGAGCGTGACGTCCCAACTCTCGGTAGTCGCGTCAACGTCCGTTTGCCCGACGAAGGTCACCACGTCACCGGTGTCGGTGGCCGTGCTGAACGGGCTGGTTCCATCGGTCTTGCGCTTGTCGTAGCCGGCGCTGGCACTGAGCTGCGGCAACAGCGCGGACAGCGCCTGCGGCTTGGACTCCAGCGCCGCGAGGCGGTTGGCTTCCGCCTCCCGGATCAACGGATCGTTCTGCAGGGCGCGCGCGTACACTTCGGCGAGGTCGCTGGCGTCAACCTGTGGAGCCGATAGAAGAGCGATGCAGACCGCAAGATGAAGGACAAAAGTTCCAATTTTCATGTACTTACTCTATTGGGCGTCTGCCCTAGGAATACTACTGTTGTAGTATGGTATATCACCAACATACCTGATTTCAACTACCTGAGACCATTGGGTGGCGGCGCTTGCTGACAGGCGCTCAGTATAAGGGCACCGAAGGGTCTACCTCGCGGCTCCAGCGAGCGATGCCACCGGCAAGATTTGCGACCTTGTCGAAGCCCTTGTGATGCAGGAAACCAACGACCGCCTGGCTGCGCCCGCCGGAATGACACATGACCACAATCCGGAGATCACGGTCCAGCTCAGCGATCCGCTCGGGGACCTGGGCCATCGGGATGTGCAATGCACCATCCACGGAGGCCAGGGCAAGCTCGCGCGGCTCGCGCACGTCCAGCAGCAGGAGGTTCTCGCCGGTTTCGCGCCGCTGTACGAACTCAGCCGGGGTGATCTGTTCGAACATGTTGCCTCAGAAAGTGAATGTACCGGGGCGGGGCGCGTTGATCATTGGCGCCACGACGGTCTCGAACAGGACTTCATCGACCCACTGGTCCTCGCTTTCACGCGTGACAAGCCGCGCGTCCATGACGGGCCCGCTGCCGACCACGACAAACAGGCGTCCGCCGGGGTTCAGCGCGCGCTCGAAGCGTGGATCGTAGACCGGCAATGATGCCGTGATGGCGATGACGTCGTAACGCGGATCCGGCGCGAGCTTAGCTGCATCGGCGCTCTCGACAGTGACATTGGTCACCGAGAAACCCTTCAGCGCGCGTTCCGCGCCCTGCGCCAGATCCGGAAAGATCTCCAGCGTGTGGACCTTCCGACCCATTCGGGCGAGGCAGGCTGCAAAGAAGCCGCTGCCGGTACCAATCTCAAGCACGTTGTCATCGCGGCCGATCGCCAACGCCTGAAGGCAACGTCCCTCGACCTTGGGGGGCAGCATCGACTGGCCATGCCCCAGGGGGATCGCCGTGTCGGCGAAGGCGACCTCGCGGTAAGCTTCCGGCACGAAATGCTCGCGCGGCACACCGGCCAGCGCCTCCAGCACGCGGTCGTCCAGCACGTCCCAAGCCCGCACCTGCTGGTCGATCATCTGCCGGCGCGCAAATTCGACATCGAGACTCATGGATGGGCTCGCGGTTCGAGTGGGTCGGGGCCCGAAAGATTACGGCCTGATCCGGGGGCCGACAAGCCGGATGCATGCCTCATTATGGTGAATCGCCACAGGCGGCTCCACCACCTTACGATATGCTGCGAAACGTCGTGTGCTGACAACATACAAGGGCGTGGCAGGGATTCGATCTCCTGCCGAGACCGCGCCCCAGGGGATACGCGACGGCATGACCGGGCTTGAAATCGCCAGCAGCGGACTGGCGCTGCTTGTGGCCATCTTGCTGACGGTGGTCGTTAGGCAGCGTCGTGAGCTCGTTCGTGCGTCTGAAGTAGCCGATGCCGTTGAAACCGCTGCCGCCTCGCGCGGCGGGGAGCTACCAGCAGATGACTCCCAGGGGGATACCCTGGCCTCGCGCTTTACGAGAGCGGCGCGCGTACTCGCGGAACGAGGCGAGGCCGACTCCGATCGGTCGATGCTGCGCGCCCTGGTCGCATCCGTGCATGAGCCAGTGCTGGTGCATCGAGAAAGAATCGAGGCCGCCAACCCGGCCTTGTTTTCACTTCTCGGGCTCGAACCGGAGGCGGTGCTTGGCCGGACGCTGGCCGAGCTCGTATCCCCCGAGTACGCCGGGCTCGTGCAGGCCGGTGTCACACGCCGGCTGGCGGGTGAGGAGGCTCCGGAGGTCACGGAGATCGAGGTCACCGACGCGCACGGGCAGGTTACCCGCCTGGAACTCAAGGGCACGACGCTGGAGCTCGGCAAGACCCGCGTCATCGTGTTCTCGGCAGTTGAGATGCTGCCGGTCGCATCGGGATCAGAAACGCCCCGAGCGGACGGCCGTGCGCAGCTCACCCTGGACTCCATCGGCGAGGGCCTGATTACGACCGATACCCAGGGCCGGATCGACTTCATGAACCGGATCGCGGAGGAGCTGACCGGCACGTCCAGGACGGAGGCGGCTGGCAAGGAGTTGACCGAAGTTGCCTCGTTCGTCGATGACCATGACCGCCGGCCATTGCAGGATCCGGTGAGACAGTGCATTGCCAGCCAGCGACGGGTGAGCCTGGGCCGCCGCGCGCTCATGTTGGCGCGGGCCACCGGCGAGGAACGTAGTGTCGAGTTGTCGGCCGCGCCGATCATCGCCGAACATGGCGAGGTCAACGGCGTCGCCGTCGTCCTGCACGACGTCAGCGAACTTCGCGGCCTCGCCAGGCAGATGTCCTATCAGGCGAGCCATGACGCCCTGACCGGTCTGGTCAACCGCCGGGAATTCGAGCGGCGACTGGCCGAGTCGATCGAGGTGTCCCGTGGCAGCCAGCAGACACACGTCATGTGCTATCTCGATCTCGACCGGTTCAAGGCCGTCAACGACACCTGCGGCCACATGGCAGGCGACAACATGCTGCGCGAGATCGCGACACTGCTGCGCGACGCGGTCCGCGATTCCGATACTGTTGCACGCCTCGGCGGCGACGAATTCGGCATCCTGCTGATCAGTTGCCCGCTGGACAAGGCGCGCCAGATAGCCGGCGACATATGCCGCTCGGTCAACGATTACCGGTTTGTATGGAAGGACCGCATCTTCAGCATCGGCGTGAGTGTCGGGTTAGTGGAGGTGGGCAGGGAAGGCGGCGAAATCGAGGATGTGATGAGCGCGGCGGATTCGGCCTGCTACGTCGCCAAGCAGAACGACGGCAGTCACGTGCATGTGTATTCCGCCAGGGACGAGGCGGTAGCCCGTCACAGCGGAGAGATCCAGTGGCTGCAGCGCCTGCAGTCTGCGCTTCGGGACGGCCTGTTCGAGCTGTATGCCCAGCCAATCATCGCGGCGCGGGAGGGGGGCGCCGACGGCCCCAGCCTCGAGGTCCTGCTCAGGCTGCGAGACGAATCGGGCCGGACCGCCGCACCAGGCGAATTCATGCAGGCCGCCGAGCGTTACCGCTTGATGGCCCTGGTCGACCGCTGGGTTGTCCACACGACGCTGGCGGCGCTGGCCAGCGGCGCCATCCATCTGACAGGCAGCAAGAGCGTGGCGATCAACCTGTCCGGGCAGACGCTAGGCGACCCTTCTTTCCTCGAATTCGTGGTCGAGACTCTGGACCACACCGGTGTGCCGCCGTCCCAGGTGTGCTTCGAGGTGACCGAGAACGCCGTCATCGGCAACCTCGAGCTGGCGCAGCGCTTCATTGGCGTCCTGCACGGCATGGGTTGCCAGTTTGCGCTGGACGACTTCGGCAATGATCTTGGGGCATTTTCCAACCTGAAGAACCTGTCCATGGACTACATAAAGATCGACGGGACCTTCATGCGAAATCTGTCACATGATGCGGTGAACCAGGCGATGGTCGCGGCGATCGTGCGGCTCGCCCGGACGCTCAATTTCCGGCTGATCGCGGAACAGGTTGAAGACAGCGCCTCCCTCGAGACAGCGCGCGGCATGGGCATTGATTTCGCACAGGGCTACGTAATCGGCCGGCCGCAGCCGCTTCGCCAGGCGGCCTGAGGCCGCTGGCCTGGCACTTGAGGCAAGGAAGCCGGGCGTTGCCGTGATTGGGGTGCGGTTCGCTACTGGCTGATGATATCTTCCGCTCCGGGCGGCGGGCGCAGCCTGGCAGCCAGCAGGACAGCAGACGGGGGAACCAGATGCTTTCGAGGAATCTCCTTGGCAGCCGTAGCGGCCGCCTGGCCACCTTCGGAATCCTGTACGTATCGGAGGGAATTCCCCTGGGCTTCGCGGCCGTTGCCATGGCTGCCTACATGCGCCGGCAGGGCCTCGATGTGGCGCAGATAGGTGCCTTTGTCGGATCGTTCTACCTGCCTTGGGCCTTCAAGTGGGCCTGGGCCCCGCTCGTCGACCTGGTGAAGCTGCAGCGCTTTGGCGGCCGCAAGGGCTGGATCGTCCTGTGCCAGGCCCTGATGATCGTCACGCTATTCGGCGTTGCGCAGGTTGACTACGCCAGGAACTTCGACCTGCTCATTACGCTGGTCCTGGTACACAATTTCTTTTCCGCTACCCAGGATGTCGCGATCGATTCGCTGGCAATCAACACGCTCAAGGAGGACGAGCGCGCGACCGCCAACGGGTTCATGTTCGGCGGCGCCTATATCGGCCAGGGACTTGGCGGCGGCGGAGCAATGTTCGTTTCCCAGCAGTGGGGCTTCGACGTGTCATTCCTGTACGTCAGCCTGCTGCTGACAGCCATTTTCACTTTCGTGCTCATCTTCGTGAAGGACCCGTCGCTGGCCGGCCGCGTCACGGAGAAGACCGCCAACATCTGGACGGCGCTCGTTACCAACGTCCGGACGTTCGCCCGCGAACTCGGTGCCGGATTCTTTCAGTCGGGCATGGGCCCGATGGTGGGCGTGGCATTCGCGTTGCTGCCCATGGGCGCGATGGCGCTCAGTTCATCCATCTCGAGCACCATGCAGGTGGACCTCGGCATGAGCGACGGCCAGATCGCCGAGCTCAACATCTACAGCACCATCCTTTCGGGCCTCGGCTGCGTGGCCGGTGGGTGGGCGGCGGATCGCTACGGGCAGAGAAAGATGCTGGCGGCGTGGTACCTGCTGACTACGCTACCGACGCTTTACCTGGCGACCGCGCTCGCGACTGCGGGCGGCCTGGAAGGCATTACGATCAACCAGTACTTCGTCGCGTCGCTGGTCTTCAGCCTGTGCATGGGCATGCACTACGGCACCAGCGCTGCGGTCTTCATGGGCCTGACCAATCCATTGGTCGCGGCGACGCAGTTCACCGGCTACATGGCCCTGAAGAACCTGACCATCTCGTACACCAACATGTGGCAGGGCGCCCTGGCGGATTCGCAGGGCTATGCAACGGTGATGTACATCGATGCGGCGCTCGTCCTGCTGCCGGTGCTGCTCGTGCCCTTCCTCAGGCCTTCCACACGGGCCGCGCAATTGCCGCTGTCCAAGGGTGCCCCGCTTCCCGAGGCGGGATAGCTGATATCCGGCCTCGCCCTCGCCACCACGGTTGGGCTAAACGTCGCTGTTTTGACATAGCGGCCTGATTTAGCGTCGGTTTTCGCCGCGTATTTTACATATGGCCCGATTTTGGACCCACAGCGGTGACTGCACCCGGGTAATCTTTTCCATGGCGCGTGAAGCGCGTGTTACCGGGGTTGCGGGACGGCCCGATGGCGGCTCCCGCAGCGAAGCGCACAATGCTGTTGGCCGTAATCCGCGCCACGGCAAGCAGTCTGCACTCCCAGGGTTATTTCCCCCGGGGCGGGCGGGAAGGATTCTGCATGGCAGTCGAGTCGAGCCACGTAGGCGAGCGCGTTTCATCGTTTGGACGCGACGCGTACCTTGACGATGATCCGACCCTCGAGCTGGTAGATCCGACCTCAGAGCTCGAACCGATATCGGTCGTCGACGTGGCGGAGTCGACACAGAGCGTCTCCCTGGCGCAGGATGCCGCGCCTGCCGGCCGTCATGGCGAACCGCTCTCGGACGGACAGGTCCTGCGCAATCGCTACCGCATCGAGGCGACCATCGGCTTCGGGGGGTTCTGCATCGTCTACCGGGCCCGTGACTTGCGTTGCGAGGCGAACGACACTGCGGGTGCCCATGTCGCGATCAAGGCGCTACGACCGGAGTTTGCACACTCTGGCGCCGCGGTCGAGCGGCTGAGGACCGAGTTCCGCCGCCTGCGGCAACTGTCACACCCGAACGTACTGCGTGTCTTCGACCTCGATTGCGATGGGGACACCTGGTTCCAGGTGATGGAACTCCTCGACGGCCAGTCAATTGCAGAGATGCTTCGAGACCGTGACGCGTCGCTCCCGGAACTGCGGCAGCGCCTCCACATCCTGTCCGGCTGCGCCGAGGCGCTGGCCGCTGCACATGACCAGGGCGTCGTGCACGGCGACGTAAAGCCCGGCAACATCATGGTCACCTCCAGCGGTAGTGTTCGGTTGCTCGACTTCGGTGCCGCCTCGGTCGAAGACAGTCCGGACGGTGCGCAAGCGACCGGAACGGGAAGCCTGCTGGCTACTCCCGCCTATGCCAGCCCTGAAGTCCTGTCCGGGCTTCCAGCCGAAGCTCGCGACGACCTATTCAGCCTTGCCTGCGTCGGATACGAGCTGCTGGCCGGTGTTCACCCTTTCAGTCGTCTGAACGCCCTCGAGGCTCGGACGCACGGGCTCCAGCCGGCAGCGATGGCGGGACTGGATTCGGCAGTGGTTCGGGCGCTTGCCACGGGCCTGGCGTGGAACAGGGAGGATCGCCCGGCCAGCGTCAATCAATGGTTCGCGATGCTGGCGGGGGGGGGCGGGAATGACAGTCAGGCGGTAGCGGAGAGCCCGCCAGTGGTACAGCCGCTGGCGCCACGGCGATTACCTTGGTCGAGCGTACCCAGCATAGGAGTGATCTTGGCGGCCATTGCGGCGGCCGCGGTCCTGATCTGGCTGGTAGCTGGACCCGAGATGACTCCTGGCGAACCTCGACCGTTGCCAGCTGCGCTGGAACCGGGCACGCCGGCGGATTCCGCTATTCCGGCGGCCAAGGAAGCAGACCAGGCGCCCGAGACTGTCGCCGTTGTCCCCACGCCCGTTGCCGAACCCAGTCTCTCGGCCCCTCCGACGCCCAACGATACGGAACGCGACGCTGCGGTTGCCGTCGCCGCAGCGCCCGTTCCGGCACAGAGTTTCTCGTTTGCCGCCGAATCGTTGACGGTCAGCAGGGCGGCGACATCTGCGGCGCTACGGCTCAGGCGGCAAGGCCCGGCGACTGGCAGGGCGCAGGTCTCGTGGCGCATCGTCGACGGGACGGCCCGGGCAGGCCGGGACTTTGCCGGGCCAACCGCGGGACGCCTGGTGTTCGCCGACCGGCAGACCTTGAGCACCCTGTTCGTGCCATTGCTCCGCACCACCACGGAAACC
>JAHEAZ010000121.1 GCA_024642505.1 Gammaproteobacteria bacterium | reverse complement strand
GCCGGCCCGCTTCGCGACTGCTTCGATGATGCGCAGGTTGGCCTGGTGCGGCACCACGAGGTTGATGTCGTCGGCGTCCAGCGCGCAGGCCTTCAACACCGCGTCGCAGGCCTTGCTCATGCCGACGACCGCGCGCTTGAAGATCTCCTGGCCCTCGAAGTTCCATTGCGTGTCGCCCAGCACCCAGCCCTGGTTGGCGTAGCGCTGGCCCATGCCGTGAACCTGCAGGATCTCACGGACCTCGCCGTAACAGCCGAGCTTGTCCGCCAGCACCCCTTCATCGGCGTCGGTCGGTTGCAGTACGACGGCTGCGCAGCCGTCGCCGAACAGCACGGCGACATTGCGGTTTTCCCAGTCCATCAGGTGTGAAATCAGCTCGCCGCCGATGATCAGGACGTTGCGGACGGTGCCCTGGCGGATCATCGCGCTGCCGGTGGTCAGGCCATAGAGGAAGCTGGTGCAGGCGGTATTGATGTCCATCGCCCCGGCGTTCACGGCGCCGAGCCGCTTCTGCAGTCCGGACGCCATGTTGGGCACCTGCTCGTCCATGCTGCAGGTGCCGAAGATGATCAGGTCGACATCTTCAGCGCCGATGCCCGCGCAGGCGAGTGCGCGCGCCGCCGACACGTAGGCCATCTCGCCCAGCGACACGTGGGAGACGCGCCGCTCGCTGATGCCGGTCCGGCTCCTGATCCACTCGTCGTTGGTCTCCAGGAACGTGCCGATGTCGGCGTTCGAGAGGATGGCCGGCGGCATGCACTTGCCCCAGCCGGTGATGGTTGCGTGCGGCACTGATCGGACTCCGGTAAGTATTCCGGCATTCTACCCGGCGGCTTACGAGGAACCACTCAGAGGTGGAAAATACCGCTGTTGGCGCCGGTAAACGCTTGATTACAGGAGGTCTTGGGCTTTCAGGCGGGCACGGATCGGCGCATTCAGGCAACATTCAGCCATGCAACGTTAAGGTGTTTTCCGAAATGATTGCGCTGTGGGCCTGAGCCTATCATTCCGGCGGCCCGAACCCTGATGATCCTGGATTCAAGGAGATTGACGATGAAGAGCAACTTGGTGGCCCTGATGATCGCTTCCGGTGCGCTGGCCATGAGCGGCGCGGCGCTGGCGGGAGACGCCGCGGCGGGCGAGAAGAAGGCCGAGATGTGCATGGATTGCCACGAGCCTGCGGAAGACTTCGCGGACCTGAGCGCCGACGAGATCGCCGGCAAGATCAATACCATCGTTGCCGGTCAGTTCAAGCACCAGAAGAAGCTGACGCTGTCCGACGCCGACGTCGCGGACATCGCCGCCTACTTCGCCGCCGCCGACGGTAAGTAGTCCCGAATCGCCTGGCATCCGGGCGGGCGTGATGCCCGCCCGGATGCCGGCCAAACCCGCAGGAGTAGAACCCATGCGCGCCGCCCGGCGCGCTGTTGCGTCGTGGCCAGCCTGGGTGACGGCAGTCCACGCGTGCCGCGGTCGCGGTCGATTGCGTTACCATGCTTCATCAAGCAGGGATTCGCGTAGCCGCAAACGTGACCGAACGGACTCCGGTAGTAGTGGTGGATGACCATCCCGTGGTTCGCGATGGGCTGTCGTATCTGCTGGCCGAGCAGCCCGACTTCGTCGTCGTCGGGGAAGCGGAGGATCCCGATGCCGCACTCGACGTCGTCGCAAGAACTGCGCCACAGGTGGTGGTGCTGGACCTGAGCCTGCAGGGACGGGAGGCAATCCCCCTGCTGGCTGAACTGCGCCAGCGCTGGCCACAGCTGCGCGTGCTGGTATTGTCCATGCACGACGAGGATCTCTATGCCGAGCGCCTGATCGAGCTCGGCGCCCACGGCTACGTCATGAAACAGGAAGAGCCGGCCGAGTTCCTGCGCGCCCTGCGCCGGGTGGTTGCGGGGGACATTCATCTCAGCCGCTCGCTTTCCTCTCGCGCGACGTCCCGGCTGCGCCGCCGTGCGCAGACCGGCGGCACCAGTGTGGCGGTCCTCACGACCCGTGAGCGTGATGTGCTCGGGCTTGTGGCACGCGGAATGGACGCCCACGAAATCTCCGCGGAGCTCGGCATGAGTCCCAAGACAGTCGACTCGCACCGCCGCAATATCCGCGAGAAACTGGGCCTCGCCAACGCCCGTGACCTGGTCCGCTACGCAGTACGCTGGGCCGGTGACCAGGGCGATCCGGGCAGCCGGCAATGAGCGCTGATCCTGCGTCGAGTCCGGCTTCGCGAGCCTCTGCGGCGAACCATTTCGCTGCGCTGGAGGGCGTGGCCGAGCCGGTTCTGGTGGTCGAGGGGCGTGATGAGTCGGCCGCGGTGTACGCCAATCGAGCCTGTCGCGAAGCCTTCCAGCTGCAACGCGAGGCAATCCTGTCGTTTCGCTTGTCCGACTGGCTTGCGCCGGACGCAGCGCGCCGCCTGAGCGCGGCCGTGGGCCAGGCGCTTGCCACCGGCCAGGCTGAATGTCGGGAAGTCGATCGGTTCGGCATGGCGGCACGACTGAAGCGCGTCGAGCTCGGCGCTCGACGCTATTGCGTCATCACCTTCCAGCCATGGCAGCAGGGCGATGAAGCCGGGCGGGCCAACGCGGAACTGCGCCATCGGGTGGGTCAGCTCATGTCCGCGATGGATCTCGACGCGATGGCCGCCTGGACCTGGTGGCGCGACTCGGACCGGATCGAAGTGGACTACCGGAGCAGCGACGGCAATGCCCCACGACTGCAATCCAGGAGCATGGGCGAGTTTCTCGAGCGGGTCCTCGAGCAGGACCGAGAGCTCGTCCGACGGACCGTGGATGACGCGTTGTCGACAGAGCAGGTCCACCGGTTCGAGTTCCGCATCTGCAGGGCCGATGGCGAAACGCGATGGTTTGGCACCGCGGTCAAGCGGTTCCACGACGAGCACGGCTCGCCGGCGGGCCTGGTCGGCGCAACCCGCGACGTCACGGCCCGCAAGAAATTCTATGCGGACCTGGCCGAGAGCGAGGGACGGCTGCGATCGATCCTCGAGGCCGAACCGGAGTGCGTCAAGGTCGTGGACAGGGCCGGGCGGTTGGAGCTGATGAACCCGGCAGGCCTGGGCCTTCTGGAAGTCGACGATGCGCAGCAGGTCCTCGGCCGTCCGGTGATCGACCTGGTCGCTCCCGAGTATCGCGACGCCTTCCAATCACTGCACGAAAAAGTGATGGCTGGCCAGTCCGGTGTGCTGGAATTCGAAATCGTGGGGCTGAAGGGTGGCCGGTGCCGGGTGGAGAGCCATGTCGCGCCGTTGCGCGACGCAACCGGTGCGGTGATTGCCGCGCTGGCGATCACCCGCGACGTGAGCGAGCTCAGGTTGCTGGCCCGGGAAATCATCGAAGCGTCGAATCGCGAGCAGGAGCGGATCGGGCACGACCTGCACGACGGCGTAGGGCAGGAGCTGACCGGCGTCGCGCTGATGCTCAAGGGCCTGCAGGGCCGGCTTGGCAGGCCGCCAATGGATGTCGAGCGCGACATCGGGGAGATCCTGCTACTGGTGAACGCCGCGATCCGCAGCACTCGTTCGCTGGCGCACGGTCTTTCGCCCGTGGCCGTGCAGCGCGGCGGACTGGAGCTGGCACTGCGGGCACTGGTCGAGCGGACGCGTGACACCTCTGGCCTCAAGCTGCGTTTCACCAGCCGCGGCTGGTGCGCGGCGCGGCGGGACCCGGCCACCGACCTGCATCTTTATCGTATCGCCCAGGAATCGCTGAACAATGTACTTCGCCATGCGGGGGCGCGGCGGGTGAGCGTCAGCATCGGAATGACGGACTCGCAGCTGAGCCTGAAGATTGCCGACGACGGCAAGGGCTTTGACCCACAGGCGCCGTCGGCCGCCGGGCTGGGTTTGAAGATCATGGGTTACCGCGCGCAGATGATCGGCGCGCGGCTCAGCGTGACGCCGCGACGAGGCGGCGGCACGGTGATTGCCTTGACCTGTCCGAGCCAGACGCACGGCGCGCGCGGGTCCACGTGAGCGCCCCGGACACCGGACAGCCCGGCGAGCCGGTGGCGCAGCGCGGTTCCCGCCGCCGCGTGCTGCTGGTGGACGACCATCCGATTGTGCTCAGGGGCCTGCGCCGGCTGATCGAGAACGAAGCTGACCTCGAGGTCTGCGCGGAGGCGGAGGGTGTCCATGAGGCGCGTGCCACGATTCGCCGACACCAACCCGACCTGGCAGTCGTCGACATCTCGCTCAAGGATGGGGACGGCCTCGAACTGGTGAAGGACTTGCGTGCCCAGTACCCGACATTACCGGTGCTGGTGTTGTCCATGCATGACGAGTCGGTCTACGCGGAGCGGATGCTCGCGGCCGGTGCCAACGGCTACATCATGAAACAGGCCGCGAGTGAGCAGTTCATGGAGGCGCTGCGGAAGGTCCTGGCGGGTGGTATCTATGTCAGCGACACCCTACAGGCCCGCTTGGCACGCAGCACGACGCGAGGGGAGCTCCGCGGATCCCAGGATCCGATCGGGCAGCTGTCGAACCGCGAGTTGCAGATCCTGCGGATGATCGGCCGGGGCCGGTCGACCCGGCAGGTGGCGGATGCGCTCAACCTCAGCATCAAGACCATCGAGGCGCACCGCCAGCGCATCAAGCACAAGCTCGGCCTGAAGACCGGCGCGCAGCTGGTGAACTTCGCCATCAGCTGGAGCAACTAGAGGGGACAGTCCCGTTTTTCTATCGCATTGATTCTGTTGAAGGAGGCACCAAAAATGGGGACAGTCCCTATTCCTGCTCCTTCTCGGCTTAGGAAATCAATGAGTTACAAAATGGAG
>JAHEAZ010000120.1 GCA_024642505.1 Gammaproteobacteria bacterium | reverse complement strand
CGCCGCGACATGGTGGAGAAGTATCCGACCTATGCGGACCGCAAGAGCTTCTGGCGCCTGCCGACTCGCTACGAGTCGATCCAGGCGGTGGATTACTCGAAGGACTTCCCGCTCATCCACACCAGTGGCCGACTGGTCGAATACGAGGGTGGCGGCGAGGAAACCCGTTCCAACCCATGGCTGGCGGAACTGCAGCAGAACATGTTCGCCGAGATCAACCCGGCCGACGCGAACAATATCGGCATCAAGGATGGGCAGTGGATCTGGCTCGAGGGGCCGGAAGGCGCCAAGATCAAGATCAAGGCAATGATCACGCCGCGTGTCGGCAAGGGCGTCGTATTCACGCCCTTCCACTTCGGCGGCTGGTTCGAGGGCCAGGACCTGCTCGACAAGTACCCGGAGGGCACCGCGCCCTTCGTTCGCGGCGAGGCCTGCAACACGGCGTTCACCTACGGCTACGACTCGGTGACGATGATGCAGGAAACGAAAGCCTCGTTGTGCAAGATCACGGCAGCCTAGGAGAACATCGATCATGGCTCGCATGAAATTTCTGTGTGATTCCGAGCGCTGCATCGAGTGCAACGGTTGCGTGACGGCCTGCAAGAACGAGCACGAGGTGCCGTGGGGCGTCAACCGACGGCGGGTGGTGACGCTCGATGACGGTGTGCCTGGTGAGCGCTCGATTTCGGTCGCGTGCATGCACTGCACCGACGCGCCGTGCGCGGCGGTCTGTCCGGTGGATTGTTTCTACACCACCGACGACGGCATCGTGCTGCACGACAAGGACCTGTGCATCGGCTGCGGCTACTGCTTCTACGCCTGCCCGTTCGGGGCGCCGCAGTACCCGCAGAAGGAGGCCTTCGGCGTCCGCGGCAAGATGGACAAGTGCACCTTCTGCGCCGGCGGCCCCGAGGGCAAGGACAACTCCGAGGAAGAGCGGCACAAGTACGGCCGTAACCGTATCGCAGAGGGCAAGCTGCCGCTGTGCGCGGAGATGTGCTCGACCAAGGCGCTGCTCGCCGGCGACGGCGACATGGTGGCCGACATCTATCGCGAGCGTGTACTGAAGCGCAGTGGTCGGCCGCAGACCTGGGGTTGGGACACTGCCTACCAGGAAAAGAGCTGAGGCTGGGCCGGCGACAGCGCCTGTACGCACGAGGGTTAGTCGAGTGAAAACCTCAACAGTAAAGCTGACAGTCTGCGTCGCCGCGACCCTGGTCGCGCTGGCCGGCTGCTACGGGCCCGTGTTCCCGACCGTGTACGAACCGGGAGAGTACAAGGGTGCCAGTGATCCGTTGCTGAAGACGCACGCGACGGCGGAGTCGAAGCAGGCGTTGCAGCAGCGCTTCACGACCAGCCAGACGGACCGTTAGAGGCTGCCGCGCGGTTCGAGCAGGAGATACGCAATGAGTGACGCACAGGCCACTGAAGGCAAACGCGCCAGGCGCTTCAAGGCGATGCTGTGGAGCATCGTAGTGATCGCAGTGGGCTCGATGACCTTGCCGCTGGCGGGGTATCTGTATACGGCTGCGGTGCAAGCCCAGGAGCAGGCCGCCGGTGACGCGGCCAATCCGCGCTCCGAATACTGGCGCGAGGTGCGCGGCGGCATGGCCGGCTATACGGCGGTCGTCGGGCAGGAAACGGACGTGCTGATCCAGAGCCGCGGCCAGGTCTGGCGCGAAATCCGTGGCGGGCCGGTAGCGACCCTCGGCGCAATCCTGGTGCTCGGCGTCATCCTCGCCGTGCTGACTTTCCACTTTACCAAGGGCGGTGCGAAGCTGGAGCACCGGACCGGCAAGAAGGTGCTTCGCTGGTCGGCGCTGGACCGGGTGCTGCATTGGTACAATGCCACCCTGTTCATCATCCTGGCCATCACCGGCATGAGCATGCTGTGGGGCCGTGCGGTGCTGATTCCGGTGCTGGGCAAGGAAGGATTTGCGGCCTATGCGGCATTTGCCAAGCCGGTGCACGACTACCTGGCGCTGTTCTTCGCGGTCGGCCTGATCGTGATTGTGCTCAAGTGGTTCAAGCGCAATATCTGGGCGTCCTATGACAAGGAATGGCTGAAGAACCTGGGCGGCAGCTTCAATGGCACGCACCCGCCGGCCGGGTTCGCCAACGCCGGCGAGAAGCTCTACTTCTGGGCGCTGGTCATCACCGGGACAGGTATCGTGGTCTCCGGCTTCTACATGCTGTTCCCGAACCTGGGGTTCACGCGCGAGGCGATGCAGAACGCCAATGTCATCCACGGCATAAGCTCGTTGGTCATCATTGCGTTTGCTTGCGGGCACATTTACCTCGGCACTGCCGGCACTGAAGGCGCCTTGGAGGGCATGTGGACGGGCGAGGTGGATGAAGGCTGGGCGAAGCAGCACCATGGCCTCTGGCTCGAGGAAGTGAAGAAGCAGGGCGCAGCCCCTGCGCGCGAGGGTGATGCGTCGGGTACGTCGGCGACCGCGTCGGCCTGACCGGCAGTCGCTACGGGGAGAGTGGGCAGGGGCGCTTCGGCGCCCCTTCCTTTTGCCGGATGCGACTTGGACCTGACACGGGCGACCGTGTACGCTCGCCTGTAACGGCCGGGCATCCCGGCGATGGGCCCACCATGCGCTACCTGATCGGCATCGACGATACCGACAATCCGGATTCCCGCGGCACCGGCTTTCGCGCACGGCAGCTCGGCGCCCGCCTGGGCGAAGCCGGGCTGGCGGCGACGCGCGGCATCACCCGCCACCAGCTCCTGGTCCATCCCGACATCCCCTATACGTCGCACAACAGCTCGGCCTGCCTCGACGTCGAATTGGGAGACGCCGGATTTGGCTCCCTGGTCGATTTCTGCCGCGACTATCTTGCGGCGGAAAGCGCGCCGGGGTCGGACGCGGGGCTGTGCGTCGCGGCCTTCGACGAGGTGACCGAGGCGCTGGTGGAGTTCGGGCGCTCGGCCCAGCAGGTGGTCCGCACCCGCGAGCAGGCCAGCGACCTGGCTGACCGCCACGGCGCCCATCTCGAGGGCGTGACGGGCGACCACATGGGGGTGATCGGGGCGCTGTCCGCGGTAGGGCTGCGCAGGAGCGGTCACGATGGCCGTTTCATCTGGCTGAAGGGCGTTCGGGAGCTGAGCGGAACCGCCAGTGTGACCTTTTTGCTTGGCGAAACCGGGATCGAAGCGGTTGAAACGGTTGACGGCAGCCCGATTCCGAAGGAAGCTGCAATCCGGGTGGATCCTTGGCCGCGGCCCGTGCTGCTGAACGGCCGGGCGGTCCTGCTGGCCCAAAAGAAGAGTGATGAACATGCAGGGTATGAATGGGAACTCCTCTCCAAGGAAGCTGTTCGGCGCTATTGAGCTGACAGGCAGCCTGAGCGCAGGACGACTCGTCTGGCTCGTCTCGCTGGGCGTGGCCATTGCGGCGCTGGAGCAGGCTTTCCGCTGGTCATTACAGATGCCCGGCCATCATGGCATCGAGGCCGTGGCCCTGCTGATGCTCGGGCGCCTGAGCTGCACCAACCCGTGGTCTGCCACCATCGCAGCGGCTGGCGCTGCCGTCGCGGCCCCGGCGCTGGGCGCCGATCACGGCCCCCTGATGCCGCTCTTCTACCTGTTGCCGGGAGCCCTGATCGATCTGGGCTACCGCCTGCGGCCGAAAGTCAGCATGTTCGTATTGTATTTGCCGCTGGTCGGGGCCCTGGCGTGGAGCTCAAAGCCGGTGCTGCGTGTGCTGGCCAACCTCACCATGGGCATGCAGTTCGGGTCGCTGCGCTCCGGCCCCGTCTATCCGATCCTGACCCACCTGATGTTCGGCTTCGTCGGCGGGTTGGCGGCAGTCCTGCTGTGGCGGATGACCGAGCGCACCGCCGATCATTAAGCGCGGCGCCGCCGCCGCGCCGGAACGCGGCTCCTAGAAACGATATTCCGCGCCCAGCACGTAGGTGCGTCCAGCCTGCGGGAACCCTAGGTTTTCCTCGTACAGCTCATCCAGCAGGTTCTCGATGCGGCCGAACACCCGGGCCTTGCCCCCGAAGGTGAAGGAAGCGTCGAGGTCGAACACGTTGTAGTCAGCGAGCTTCAGGGCAGTGGTCGGCGTCGTGCGCGACAGGGCGTAGCTGTCCGCGACATACAGCCAGCTTCCCCCGACACGCAGCCCGTTGTTGAACCCGTAATCAGCGCGCAGCGCAAACTTGTGCTCCGGCCGGTTCTGCAACGTCTTGATATCCGCGTTGCTCGATTGGTTCTCCGAGTCGGTGTAGGTATAGCCAGCCGACCAGTCGAACGATCCTGCGCCCTGGCTCGCCAGGGTGAGTTCCACGCCCTGGAACTGGTAGGCCTCGAAGTTCTGGACGATGCCGCCGCTCAGCGGACGCTCAATGAAGTCGTCGGCTTCGATGCGAAACAGTACTGCCTCGAACGAGAGGCCCGCAGACCCGAAGTCCTGCCGCCACGCCAGCTCGTAGGTGTCGGTGGTCTCGGCGGACAGTGACGGGTTGCCACGATCGGCAGCATAAAGATCGCGCAGCGTCGGGAACCGCAGCTGCCGGGAGGCAGATGCCCGCAACGAAGCGGCGTCGCCCACGGCATAGGTAGCGCCCAGCAGCCATGAGGTGCCGTCGTCATTCGGCCCATCGCTGCGGTCCTGACGGCTGTAGCCGAGACCGGCGATGACGCCGAGCTGGTCGGTTACGGAGAACTCCAGCTCTGCGCCGGCCGAATACAGTCTCAGCGACTCGTCCTGGTCGAAGGGCTCGACGACGGTCGTGGTGGTACCACCACCACCGCCGCCGCCACCACCGCCGCCGCCGCCACCGCCGCCGCCGCCACCACCGCCACCA
>JAHEAZ010000008.1 GCA_024642505.1 Gammaproteobacteria bacterium | reverse complement strand
CCGTTCTTCGGCACGCTACGCGTGCCTCGTCGAACCAACGGTTCTCATCCTGCCCCCACAATGCAAAAAGGCCGACCCTTCGGGCCGGCCTTCCTGCATTGATGGCTGGGGGACTAGGATTACTCGGCGCCATGCGCCTCGCCCCTCCGGGGCCGGTGCCGCCAAGGCGCGGCACCGTTCTTCGGCACGCTACGCGTGCCTCGTCGAACCAACGGTTCTCATCCTGCCCCCACAATGCAAAAAGGCCGACCCTTCGGGCCGGCCTTCCTGCATTGATGGCTGGGGGACTAGGATTCGAACCTAGGTTGACGGAGTCAGAGTCCGTAGTCCTACCGCTAGACGATCCCCCAATAAGGGTTGGTCGACAGGGCAGCAGGCTTCAGCGCTTGCTGAACTGCGTCCCGCGGCGAGCCTTGCGGCGACCCACCTTCTTGCGTTCGACCTCGCGGGCGTCGCGGGTGACAAAGCCGGCGGCACGCAGCGGCTTGCGCAAGGTTTCGTCGTACTCGATCAGCGCCCGCGTGATGCCGTGACGGATTGCACCGGCCTGACCGGTCACGCCGCCGCCATCCACGCTGACCGTCACGTCGAATTTGTCGACGAGCTGAGTGAGTTCGAGCGGCTGCCGGACGATCATCCTGCCGGTTTCGCGACCGAAGAACTCCTCGAGCGTGCGGCCGTTGACGACGATTTGCCCGTTGCCGGGCTTCAGGAACACCTTGGCCGCAGCGGTCTTGCGGCGGCCGGTGCCATATTGCGTATTGACGGACATCATTTCTTCCTGTTGGCCCGATCGCGTATCAGGCGAGTTCTAGCGGCTTGGGCTGCTGCGCCGAGTGCGGATGGCTTGCACCCGCGAACACGTGCAGCTTGCGATACATCTGTCGACCGAGCGTCGTCTTTGGCAGCATGCCCTTGACGGCAAACTCGATTGCGCGCTCGGGATGCTCCTTCAGGAGCTTGTCGAGCCCGATGGTCTTCAAGTTGCCCATATAGCCGGTGTGGTGGTAGTACTTCTTGTCGCGCAGCTTGTTGCCGGTCACCGCCACTTTTTCCGCGTTGACGACGATGATGTAGTCACCGCAGTCCACGTGAGGCGTGTATTCGGGCTTGTGCTTGCCGCGCAGGCGGAAAGCCAACTCCGACGCCAATCGTCCCAGCGTCTTGCCGGCCGCGTCCACCACGTACCAGTCGCGCTTGACGCGCTCCGGGCTAGCAAAAATCGTCTTCATTTGAACCCCTTACAGGGTCAGGTTCGGGAAAGGGCGGAAAGTCTAAAGAAGATACGGGGTCTTTGCAAAGCCGATTGCCGTGGGGGTCCCGCCCGACCGTTCCCGGGCATCGAGGCCCGACCCGGGACGGGCCTGCGGCCGGCATATATAATGTCCGGATGGTGGATTCCCTACCTGATCGGATCCTGACGCCTCTCGATCAACTGCTCGAGCAGGCTGACCTGGCGCTTCGCGCATCCCTGGGCCGCCCGAAATCGCAGCGCCCGAGCCCCGCTGCCGGCCTCGATGGCCACCTGGCGGACAAGCAGGCTCGACGGCATGTTGCCGGCCTCATCCGCGTAGACCATTCCGGCGAGGTCGCGGCCCAGGGTCTTTACCATGGGCAGGCCCTCACCGCCCGCCGGCCGGAAATCCGTGCGGCGATGACCCAGGCTGCGCGCGAAGAGGGCGACCACCTCGCCTGGTGCCACGACCGGCTCGAGGAACTTGGCGAGCGCCCCAGCATTCTGAACCCGCTTTGGTACGCCGGTTCCGTCATGATAGGCGCGATCGCCGGCATGGCTGGTGACCGCTGGAGCCTGGGCTTCATGGCGGAAACCGAGCGACAGGTTGAGGGTCATCTGGACGACCATCTCGGCCGCCTGCCCGTCGAAGACGCCCGCAGTCGCGCCATACTGGAACAGATGAAGACTGATGAGGTCGGCCACGCGCAGGCAGCCATGGCTGCCGGCGGTAGCGACCTGCCGGGCCCGATCCGGAGCCTGATGAAACTGACCGCAAGCGTGATGACCAGCACCGCGTATCGGATCTAGTATCCGGACCCAGGCGAATTATGTCTTGCGGCCCGTAGGGACGGTGTAATAAAAGGGCGTGATAACAGCGCGACCCTTCTGGGGGAATACATGGAAGATGCAGTCAAGCCACTAACGGATATCCCGGCGATCAATCGTTTCCTGAGTTACTGCCGGGTTCGCACGGTGCCCTCGAAGACGGTCCTGATCCACGCCGGCGACCTGCCGGACGTTCTCTACTACATCGTCCGCGGCTCCGTGGAGGTGATGATCGAGGACGAGGAAGGCAACGAGATGGTCCTCGCCTACCTCAACAAGGGCCAGTTCTTCGGCGAGATGGGCCTGTTTTCCGACAGCCAGCAGCGCAGCGCCTGGGTAAGGACGCGCACGCATTGCGAACTGGCCGAGATGACCTATCCGCGGTTCCGCCAGATCGCGGCTGAGAGCCCCAGCCTGGTTTTCGAGCTGGCAACCCAGCTCGCGACCCGCCTGGACCGGACCAATCGCAAGCTAGGCGACCTGGCGTTCGTCGATGTCACAGGGCGGGTGGCCCACGCGATCATGGACCTGTGCAACGAGCCGGACGCAATGACCCATCCCCAGGGAATGCAGATCAAGGTCAGCCGGCAGGAATTGTCGCGTCTGGTGGGATGCTCTCGGGAAATGGCCGGGCGCGTGCTAAAGGTCCTGGAAGAACAGGGCTTGCTGACGGCTCACGGCAAGACGATCGTCGTTTTCGGTGCCCGGCCCAAGGTCAAGCCGCGTCCAGCAGCGGTTGCCATGAAGGCAGGCACAGCGGCGAACTGAGCGTCGCGGGAACCGGAAACAATTCTATTGTCCTGATTCCCCGGCAATCTCCCTGCGCATCGTGGCAACAGTCGCGGCGTAGTCATCCGAGCCGAATATCGCGCTGCCCGCGACGAATGTGTCTGCGCCGGCTCGAGCGATGGCGCCGATATTGTCCACCTTGACGCCGCCGTCTATTTCCAGGCGCACGGACCGGCCGCTGGCATCGATGCGGCGGCGCGCCTCGGCCAGTTTGCCGAGCGCCGATCCAATGAACTTCTGCCCACCGAAGCCCGGATTGACTGACATCAACAGCACCAGGTCGATCGATTCGAGCGTGTAGTCCAGCCAGCTGAGCGGCGTTGCGGGGTTGAAGACGAGACCCGGCCTGCAGCCGTTCTCCCGGATCAGCTGGATGGTGCGATCGACATGCCCGCTCGCCTCCGGGTGAAAAGTGATGTAGGTCGCGCCGGCCCTGGCGAAGTCGGGAACGATACGGTCGACCGGTTGAATCATCAGGTGCACGTCGATCGGCGCAGTGACTCCGTAGCCACGTAGCGCCTCACAGACCAGCGGACCGATGGTCAGGTTGGGCACGTAATGGTTGTCCATGACGTCGAAATGAACCCAGTCGGCGCCGGCCATCAGCACGGCATCGACCTCCTCTCCAAGCCGGGCAAAGTTGGCGGAAAGAATCGACGGGGCGATGACCGCGGGTTGCATGGCAGATTTCCTCGGAGCGTGGCTGCCAATAATGTAACCGAGCCGACCAATCGCCGCAGCCGGGCCATCCACAATCCGACCGGACCCGTGGTACCTGTCGTTAGCGCATGCCGCGCGCAACACGTATCTTTTCGTAGGCTGCCTGGATTGTCTGGGTCTTCTGCTTGGCGATTTCCAGCATCGACTCGGGTAGCCCGCGAGATACGAGCTTGTCGGGGTGATTCTGGCTCATCTGCCGGCGGTACGCGCGCTTGACTTCGGCATCCGTAGCGCTGTCCGGAACCTCGAGCACTTCATAAGCCTCGCTGAGCGGCTCGGCGCGCGGCGAAGTGCGGGCTTCGCCCTGCCAATGGCCGCCGGCACCGGGACCCGCGCCAGCGTATGCGGCTCCGTAACCCTGCAGGCGTAGCAGCGCCTCGAGGTGGGCGAATTCCAGGCCGGAAACACCCAGCCGCCGGCAGATGTGCATCAGCAGGCTCCGCGTCGGACCCTGCATGCCGTTGCCGAGCAGCGCGGCACGCATTTCAACCTCCAGAAACATCCGCAGCAGATCGCGCCGGCCTCCACATACGTGCACGAGTTCGTCGAGTGCGTCATCGAGGCTGAATCCCGGCGCCTTGCCGGCCGTAAAACAGTCGATCGCCTCACGTCGCTGTAGCTCGTCAAGCCGGAATTGCCGGAAGATTTCGCGTGCTGCAGCAATCTCACGCTCAGACACGCGGCCGTCGGCCTTGGCGACAAAACCCATGACCTTGAATGAATTGCGAAAGAACACGGAACGCACAGCAGCAAGGTCAGCGCCGTGCCTCGCGCCGTCGTCCGATTCCATGCGCTCGTCGTAGGCGTGACCAATCACCAGTCCGATGGCCGCGCCCACCGGGCCAAGACCAGTCGCCAGCCCCAGCACAGCACCCACGGCCTTGCCGATCCACTTCATGCCTGTTCCTTGACCAACTCTCATGCGGACTGCAACAATCCGCAGCCTTCGGCGCCCCAGCCTGCACAGCGGGCGTATGTTATCAAGGCTTCGCCTTTCCGCCGGATGCCTGACAGGAATCCCGCCATGAACCCGGATACGGTTTTCGAGACCCAACTGAAGGGATTGCAGCGCATCCATCAGGGAAAGGTCAGGGACATCTATGCGCTCGACGCCACCCACATGATGATTGTCGCAACCGACCGGTTGTCGGCCTTCGATGTGGTGCTCCCGGACCCGATTCCCGGCAAGGGACGGGTACTGACGCAGATCTCCAATTTCTGGTTCGAAAGGACCCGGCACATCGTCCCGAACCATCTCACGGACTACACGCTCGACGCGTTCGTCCACGACCGGGAGGAACTGGCGATGCTCAAGGGTCGTGCCGTGGTCGTCAAGCGGCTCCAGCCGCTGCCGGTCGAGGCCGTCGTTCGAGGCTACCTGATTGGCTCGGGCTGGAAGGATTACCAGCAGCGCCGTGCCATCTGCGGTATTGCGCTGCCGTCGGGTCTGGTCATGGCCGACAAGCTGCCACAGCCGCTGTTCACGCCCTCCAGCAAGGCCGCCGCCGGGGCGCACGACGAGAATGTGAGCTTCGCGGAGGTGGCCACCATTCTGGGCGAAGGCATCGCCATTCAGGTTCGTCAACTGTCCCTGGCGCTCTATGCGTTCGCGGCGGAATACGCGCTCGGGCGCGGCCTCATCATCGCCGACACCAAGTTTGAGTTCGGTCTTAACGAGGCTGGACAGATCGTGTTGATGGATGAGGCAGTGACGCCAGATTCCTCGCGATTCTGGCCGGTCGACACCTGGAAGCCGGGGTCGAGCCCCCCTTCGTTCGACAAGCAGTACGTCCGCGACTACCTGGAAACGCTCGACTGGGACAAGAAGGCGCCGGGCCCGCGGCTACCGCCGCATGTCATAGAGCGCACCGCGGCCAAGTACGCCGAGGCGCTGCGCCGCCTAACCGCCTGATACCGGCCGTTCCCCCTGCTGCTGCGGTACTGCCGCTCTCTGATCCTCGACCAGGCGCTGGGCTAGCCCATGGTAGAGCGACCCGCTGATCAGTCGCGACGCGCCAGCCGAGACCAGTGCAGCTACCATGAGGGGAAGCACCAGCTCGTGCAGCCCGGTCATCTCCATGACAATGATGAATGCCGTCATCGGCGCCTGGGTCGCTCCGGTGAGGTAGGCGCAGGTACCGATCACCGCCAACCCCGGGACATCCGTCAGGCCGGGCAGGTTGCCGGCCAGCTGGCCGAGCCCCGCGCCGATGGCCAGCGACGGAGCGAACAGCCCGCCGGGAATTCCGGCCAGCATCGAACTGAGGGTCGCCAGGAACTTGGCCGGCACGAAGGCAAGCGAGGTGGTGCCGCCCTCCAGGATCGCGCGCGCCGGCTCATAGCCGGTACCCAGCGCCGATCCTCCCGACAGCAGACCCGCGAGGGCGACGACCAGCCCACAGGCCAGTGCGAAGATCACCGGCCGGCTGCGCCGCCAGCCAGCAAGCACGCTCGCTTCGGCGCTCATTGACAGCAATCCGCGCGCAAAGGCCCCACCCAGCAGTCCGCCGCCAAGTCCAACCACTGCGGCAGGGAACAGGAGCATGCGGGGCGTCGTCGTCAGCTCCGGATGGCCGAAGTAGGTGTAGTCGCCAACTATCGCCAGCGATACCACGCCGGCAATCAGCACCGCGACCAGCGTCGTGCCGCTGGCGCGCGCTTCATAGGAGCGGGCAAGCTCCTCGATGGCGAAAACGATGCCTGCCAGCGGCGTGTTGAACGCAGCCGCGATGCCCGCGGCTCCGCCCGCAAGGATAAGCGCGCGTCGGCGCGACGGCTCCGAGTGACCCGGCATTGACCGGCCGAAACGATATGCGATGGCTGCGCCCACGTGAACCGTCGGTCCTTCGCGGCCGACCGACGCGCCGCAGAGTACCGCCGCCGAAGACAACACGATTCGGGCGGCAATCATCCGCAGGTCCAGCAGGCGCTCAACTGTTACGGTCGACTGCGCTCGCAAGGCCGCCATCGCATTCGGTATGCCGCTGCCTGCGGCTGCCGGGAAGTACCGGCTGGTCACCGCCGCGATCGCTGCGAACGCCAGCGGCGTAACCGCAAGCGGCAACCATAGTGACAGGCCCAGGCCGGCGTGCATGAGCTGGGTGGCGGCATCCACCAACCAGGCATAACCGACTGCAGCAGCGCCGACGGCGGCTCCGGCGATCCAGGTGCCACCACGTTCCTGCCACTGCTCACGAGAAAAGATCGCGCCAGCTCGCTCGTTCATGCGGCTCTCCCTCGCCGCTGTCGCCAGGCCTGGATCAGCCGGCTGATCTCCTTCACACCATCAGTCAGGGCGGCGGGCCCGGGTTGCAGAATGATCGACGACTTGACCTCGTGCAGCTCACCGTCGCGCACGGCAGGAATGCCATCCCAACCCGGTCGCGCAGCCACCTTCTCCGGCCGGAATTTCTTCCCGCACCACGAACCCAGGATCATGTCGGGCGCGCGACGCGCGACCTCGTCCGGATCGGCGATGATCCGCTCGCGCCCGAGCGGCTGGGCAGCGAGTTCCGGGAAGCACTCCTCGCCGCCCGCCAGGCCAATCAGTTCACTGACCCAGCGAATGCAGGAAATCTGTGGCTGGTCCCATTCCTCGAAATAGATGCGTGGCCGGCGCTCGAGCCCGGCCGCGGTCCGACGCACCTCGTCCAGTCCCCGCTGCAGTTCCTCCACGAGCCCTGCGCTCCCGCCCTCGCAGCCGATCATCCCACCCAGCGTGCGAATCATGCGGAAGATACCAGCGACGCTGCGCTGGTTGAATACATGAACCTCGATCCCGGCGCGAATCAGCTCTGTCGCAATATCGGCCTGGAGGTCCGAAAACCCCAGCACCAAGTCGGGTTCCAGCGCGAGGATCCTGTCGAATTTCGCGCTGGTGAAGGCCGATACCTTGGGTTTCTCGCGACGGGCGCGCGCCGGGCGGACGGTGAAACCCGAGATGCCGACGATGCGCCACTCCTGGCCGAGCAGGTAGAGGGTCTCGGTGGTCTCCTCGGTCAGGCAGACGATCCGTGAGGGGAATTGGCCGCTCAGGGTGACAGTCCCATATTCATGGCGAGCTGCCACTGTACCGGCCCCTGCAGCAGCCGTAAAACCAGGCGCGGTGCGGACGAATTGCGGCCGGTCGGTGCCTGTGCCACGCTGCTCACATGACGGTCAAGATCGATCCGATCCACAGGCTCGAGCTGTTGCTGTTCGAGCCCGAGCACCAGCCGCAACTCCCACTGCTGCAGAAGCTGCTTACGCTGTTGCGCTATCCCTACGCGTTGCTGCGCGACTTGTGGCAAGGCGAACTCAACCTGCGCGCCATGGGGCTCGTTTACACGACGTTGCTGTCGATCGTGCCGCTGGTGGCCTTCGGTTTTGCTGTCCTCAAGGGGCTTGGCCTGCATCACGAACTGGAGCCGGTCATTTACGAGTTCCTGAAGCCGATTGGTTATCAGGCCGCCGGCATGACTGCGCAACTGATCGCCTTCGTGGACAACACCCGGAGCGGCGTACTGGGATCAGTCGGCCTCGGATTGCTGCTCTACACGGTGATCAGTACCGTGCAGAAGATCGAGGAGAGCTTCAACTTTGCCTGGCACGTCGAGCAGCCACGCAGCATCGTTCGCCGGGTGAGCGAGTACCTGAGCCTGATGGTCGTAGGACCAATTTTCCTCGTGGTGATCCTGGGCCTGTTCGGCGCACTGGCCGACTTGCGCTTTGCGCGATGGCTCGCCTCCCATGAACCTTTCGGTTCGATGCTCGCCGGACTCGGGCGCGCGGCCCCCTATATCGTCGTAACCGCGGTCTTTTCGTTCTTTTACATGTTCATCCCCAATACGCGCGTCCACGCCAAGGCAGCTGCCGTCGGCGGGGTCGTGGCGGGCGTGTTGTGGGCCGCGAGCGGCGCATTATTCACGCAGATCGTCGTCGCCTCGACCCGCATGGTGGCAATATACGCCGGCTTCGCGATATTCCTGGTCACCCTGATCTGGGTCTACCTGAGCTGGATCATCCTGCTGATCGGGGCCCAGCTTTCCTTCTACGTACAGAACCCGCGCTACCTCCGGGCCGGACAGGCACACATCCGGATGACCAGCCGGCTGCGTGAACGCCTGGCATTGTCGATGATGTACCTGATTGGAAAGTCGTTCATCGATGGCGCACCGGCATGGAACCTGAAGGCGTTGGCGGAACGGCTGGAGGTGCCAGGCTCGGCGCTATCGTCGATCTCCGCCTCGCTAGAGAAGGCCGGGATAATCATCGCGACCGAGCGGGAACAGCTGGTACCGGGCCGGGCACTGGACCAGATCGGCATGCATGCCATCCTGACCGCCGTGCGCGACGAGCAGCAATACGAATCCTGGTTGCTCGCTCGGGCCCGGACTGAACCGGACGCGGATGCAGTCGCTGACGCAGTCGAAGCATCGATCCGGGAGCGCACCGCGGGCGAGACGCTGCGGGACCTGGTAACGCGCGGAATCTAGCGCAGCGCGATACCCGCGCACCAGCTTGCGCCACCGCGCTCAGTCGCCGGCGATGGTCATTTCCTCCAGCAGAATCGATCCGGTGCGGATGCCGCCGCGGCGATCGACATCAGTGCCAACCGCTACCAGCCCGGAATACATCTCGCGGAGGTTGCCTGCGATGGTGACTTCGTGTACTGGATAGCTGATTGCGCCTTCTTCGACCCAGAATCCCGCAGCACCGCGTGAGTAGTCCCCGGTAACGGTGTTGACCCCCTGCCCCATCAAGTCCGTGACGAGCAGACCGGTACCCAGACGACCGAGTAGCCCATTGAAGTCTTCTGTACCACCCCCTACCTCGAGGTTGTGCACGCCACCCGCGTTCCCGGTCGTCACCATTCCCAGCTTGCGTGCCGAGTAGGAATCCAGGACGTAGCCCAGCAATTTGCCCCCGGCAACCAGGTCGCGGTCACGGGTAGCGACGCCTTCGTTATCAAAAGGCGCCGAACCTAGCTCACGCCTGAGGTGTGGTCTCTCCACCATCGACAGCCACGACGGAAACACCGGCTGGCCAAGCGCGCCGCACAGGAATGAGCTCTTTCGGTACTGTGCCCCACCACGAACGGCCGAGACGAAATGCCCCACTAGACCGCGCGCCTGGTCGGCGAGGAACAGCACCGGCGCGCGACGCGTGGATAGCTTGCGCGAGCCGAGTCGGGCGATCGCACGACTCGCTGCGCGCCGGCCGACATTCTCGGCCGGTTCGAGGTCGGCTACGGAACGGGCAGTCGAATACCAGTAGTCGCGCTGCATTTCCTCATCGTCCTGGCCCATGACCACGCAACTGATGCTATGCGCGGTGGACGGATAGCCTCCAAGGAAGCCGTGGGTATTGCCGTAGACACGCAGCCCGGAATGGGTGCTTACGGAGCCCCCTTCGGAATTGCGGATCCGCGAATCGAAGGCGAGCGCCTCGGCCTCGATCCTGCGCGCGATCTCGATCGCTGCTTCGGCGTCCAGCGGCCACGGATGACAAAGATCGAGATCCGGCAGGTCGCGGGCCATCAGGCCAGCGTCGGCCAGGCCGGCGAACGGATCCTCGGCGGTGAATCGCGCTATGGACAGGGCCTTCTCGACGGTCTCGGCCACGGCCTGCCAGGAAAGGTCCGCCGTGCTGGCCGAACCCTTTCGTCCCCCGACATAGACCGTTATGCCCATGCCCCGATCGCGCTGGTATTCGAGCGTCTCGACCTCGCCGAAGCGGACGGTCACTGACAATCCAGTATCGGTACTGACCCCGGCCTCCGCCTGCGACGCGCCGCCTCGACGCGCCTCGCCGAGGGCGCGCTCGACGATGTCCGACAGTTCGTCGGGACTGGCGGCCCTGGCCAAGGATGAGTCTGTCATCTGTACACCTGGCATTGGAAAAGAAAGGGATTGTAGCGGGATCAGGCGTCCGGAAGCCCATGCTAGGATCGTGGCATGCGACGCAGACATATCCCCGGGGAGCCGGAGCCGCCCACCAAGGGCGAACTCAAGCGCCAGGCGCACTCGGTGCAGGAACTCGCCGAGCAGCTGGTCGACGCACCGGATGCCGTGCTGGACGCACTCCAACTGCCGGAAACGATCTACGACGCCATCCAGCTCGCCCGCAGGATCACCAGTCGCGGGGCGCTGTTGCGGCAGAAGCAGTTCATCGGCAAGCTGATGCGCAAGATCGACGTCGAGCCAATCCGCGAGGCGCTCGGCTCGATGGAATCGGCACGCCGCAACGAAGCGCGCCGATTCCATCGAGCCGAGCGCTGGCGCGACCGTATCCTGGCTGAGGGGGACGATGCCGTCGAGGCATTGGTCGCCGACTGCCCGCAACTGGACACCCCGCAGTTCCGCGGACTCGCCTCCGAAGCGCAGCGCGAGCGGGCCCGCGGCCAGTCCCGGCAGTCGGCCCGAGAGTTGTTTCGCGCGTTGAGCATTTCCCTGAATCCTGATTGACCCCCAGGAAAGGCGCAGCAGCGGCGCTACCGCCCCCACATGATAGAATGACGCGATGAAACCGCTGGTCGGCGTCATCATGGGTTCCTCGTCTGACTGGGAGACGATGCAGCATTGCGTCACCTTGCTGGAGGAGCTAGGCGTGCCGCACGAGACGCGCGTGGTTTCAGCGCACCGCACCCCGGATCTGCTTCACGACTACGCGGCAGGCGCGCGGGACCGCGGCCTCGAGGTCATCATCGCCGGCGCTGGCGGCGCGGCTCACCTGCCGGGCATGGCTGCCGCCAAGACGCCGCTGCCGGTCATCGGCGTTCCAATCCAGTCCAGGGCGCTGAATGGTCTGGACTCGCTGCTGTCCATCGTGCAGATGCCCGCCGGCATTCCGGTCGCTACGGTCGCCATCGGCGTGGCGGGCGCCAAGAACGCGGCGCTGCTGGCAGCGGCTATTCTGGCCGGCCGCCACGCCCCGATCGGCGCTGCGCTTGACGCCTTCCGTGCGCGCCAGACCAACGATGTGCTTGCCAGCCCCGACCCCCGGCGCGGCTGAAGATGAAGATAGGCATTCTCGGTGCCGGCCAGCTCGGCCGCATGTTGGTCCTCGCCGGTACCCCACTCGGGTTTCGCTTCAAGCTTTATGACCCGACGGCGCTGGCCCCGGGCGGCCAGGTGGCGCCGCTGCAGGTTGGCGCCTTCGACGATCTCGTGGCAGTCGGCGCGTTTGCGCATGACACGGATGTGGTCACGGTGGATTGGGAAAACGTGCCGGTATCGGCCGCCAGGACTGTCGCCGGCCTGACCAGGATGCACCCCTCGCCGCGGGCCCTCGCGGCCGCCCAGGATCGCCTGTCCGAGAAGAAGATGTTCGCCCGGCTGGGAATACCTGTCGCGCCGTATGCGCCGGTGGCGGACTTCGACGATCTTGAGCAGGCCGCGATTGCCGTCGGTATGCCGGGCATCCTGAAGACCCGCCGACTTGGTTATGACGGCAAGGGACAGTGCGTCATCCGCAATCGCGCTGGCCTGGCAGACGCGTGGCGCACGCTGGGCGACCAGCCGTTGATCTACGAGCGTCTGCTGCGCTTCACCCGCGAGGTATCCCTGGTGGCTGCCCGCTCCCGGAACGGCGACACGGCAATGTATCCGCTGGCCCAGAACACCCACCTCGACGGGTTGCTGGCCATTACCCGCGCACCCTTCGAGGATCGTTCGCTGCAACGACAGGCGGAAGCACACATGGCGAACCTGCTTCGTCACCTGAGCTACGTGGGGGTCCTCTGCATGGAGCTCTTCGTGGTCGATGGCAAGCTGGTTGCAAACGAGATCGCGCCGAGGGTGCACAATTCCGGGCACTGGACCATCGAAGGCGCCGACACCAGCCAGTTCGAGAACCACCTGCGCGCGATTGCTGGACTTCCCCTCGGCAGCGCTAATGCACGCGGGCATGCAGTTATGGTCAATCTCATCGGCTCCATGCCGCGACGCCGGGACGTGCTGGCCCTGAATGGAGTCCACCTTCACGATTATGGAAAGGAAGCGCGACCGGGGCGCAAACTGGGACACCTTACCTACGTGGCCCGGACCCCCCGTGAGCGGGACAGAGTGGCGCGCAGCTTGCTGAAACTGGCGGGCCGGTGACTATCCTATCCTGGCAGGTATGTTAGTTTTGGAACTTGCCCATGATCGCCGGGATAGTGGGAAAATGCGCAGGATTCAGCCAATGACGGGCCAAGAGTAAGCCATGTATCTCGAACATTTCGGGCTCAAGGAATTGCCTTTCCGGCTCAGCCCGGACCCAACCTTCCTGTACCTGTCGAAGCACCATGCCCGGGCAAAGGCCTACATGGAGTCGACCATCTGGTTTACCGATGGGTTCGTGGTGATTACCGGAGAGGTCGGCTCCGGCAAGACGACGCTGATCGAGACGTTTCTCAGCGAGCTCGAGAAGGATGTCGTCGTAGCCCAGGTGAACCAGACGCAGGTCTCCCCCATCGAGTTCCTGCAATCGGTGCTGGTCCAGTTCGGCTTCTCGCCCTTCAAGATGAAGAAGGCCCAGCTGCTTGCGACCTTGAACGAGTTCCTCATCGAGCAATACGCCGCAGGTCGCAAGGTGCTACTGATCGTCGACGAGGCGCAGAACCTCTCCAACAGGGTGCTCGAGGAGATACGCATGCTCTCGGGCGTGGAGACCACCAAGGAGAAGGTGCTACGCATCATCCTGGCGGGCCAGCCGGAGATGAACGAGAAACTCGATTCGCCGGAGCTACTACAGCTGGTCCAGCGAGTCAGGTTGCGGTTTCACCTGACCGCCCTGTCGGACGAAGACATGCGGGCTTACATACTGCACCGGCTGGATGTAGCGGGTTCGCATGGTCGGCAATTGTTCGCCGAAGAGACTTTCCCGGTCATCTACGGCTATACCGGCGGCGTGCCCCGACTGATCAACACGCTATGCGACACCGCGCTGATGGGGGCCTTTGCGCTGGAGCAGCAGGAGATCGGGCTGACCGAAATCAATGCGGCGATCGAGGAACTTGGCTGGGTCGACTTTTCCTCGCGGACGAATCGCCTGCGGCATCTGATGACCCCGGCCCAGACGGTGGGCAGTCCTCGTGAGGCACTGGCACGCATCGTGGTGACGTTCCAGGGCACGAACGTCGAGGAGCGAGAGCTCTCGCCGGGCCGTCTGGTCATTGGACGGACCCCCGAAAATGACCTGCAGGTTGACAGCAAGTTCGTCAGCCGCCACCACTGCCAGATCGTGACCACGCCACATGGCAGCACCCTTGAGGACCTGAACAGCACCAACGGCATCTACGTCAAGTCGAGACGGGTCCGCCGCCATCACTTGAACGACGGGGACGTGTTCGTGCTGGGCAAGCACGAGATC
This sequence comes from Gammaproteobacteria bacterium, assembly GCA_024642505.1. GTDB lineage: Bacteria > Pseudomonadota > Gammaproteobacteria > Steroidobacterales > Steroidobacteraceae > SG8-30. The sequence goes on along the minus strand of JAHEAZ010000008.1, from coordinate 53,514 downwards.
ATGTACCTGGACGAAAGGGCAGGGAAGCATCGCGCGGCGCCGCAAGAAGCGGACTCGCCCGAACCTGAGCGGGACGATTCCTGATCGGCTGCAATGTGGTCGGTCAATTGCCGAGGTCAGTCGTCTTCGTCGAGTGCGGCGCCGTAGCGGCGTTTCTGGATGCGATAGTCGCGCCGCTTCAGCACCAGCACCAGGCCGCAGACGACTGCCGCGAGCCCGAAACCCACGATCAGGTCTGACCAGAACGGCACCTGCCAGTAATACGAGAACGCCAGGGCGCCGGCGCCAAGGCCCATGTAGGCGTAGGGCAGGGACTCATAGACAGGCTTGGACAGTCTCAAGTAGCGGCCCTCCCCGGCAGATCTGCGCCGGCACCTAGGCGGTGCCACCGACCGTGAGCCCGTCGATCCTCAGCGTCGGCTGCCCCACACCAACCGGCACCGTCTGGCCTTCCTTGCCGCAGCTTCCGACCCCCAGATCGAGGCGCAGGTCGTTGCCGACCATGCTGACGCGCGTCAGCACGTCTGGTCCATTGCCGATCAACGTTGCGCCCCTGACCGGCGAGGTGACCCTTCCATTCTCGATCAGGTACGCCTCGCTGGCCGAAAATACAAACTTTCCCGAGGTGATATCGACCTGTCCGCCGCCGAAATTTACCGCGTACAGTCCGCGCGGTACGGAGCGGATGATCTCTTCGGGATCGTGTGGACCCGCCAGCATGTAGGTATTCGTCATGCGCGGCAGCGTCGTGTGGGCAAACGATTCCCGGCGCCCGTTCCCGGTTGGCCGGTTGCCACTCAGCCTGGCGTTCAGCTTGTCCTGCAGGTAGCCGCGCAACACGCCATTCTCGATCAGCGTCGTGCACTGGGTGGGCGTACCCTCGTCATCGATGTTCAGGGAACCACGACGGCCTGCAAGGGTTCCATCGTCCACCACGGTGCAGAGTGGCGAGGCAACCTTCTGCCCGACGCGACCGGAGAATGCCGACGTGCCCTTGCGGTTGAAGTCGCCCTCGAGACCGTGGCCGACCGCCTCGTGCAGCAGTACTCCCGGCCAACCAGAACCGAGCACTACCGTCATGGTCCCGGCCGGGGCTGGCGCCGCGTCCAGATTGACCAGCGCCTGCCGCACCGCCTCGCGCGCCAACTCGAGCGGCCTGTCATCAATGAGCAGATCCGCAAGCCCATGCCGGCCGCCCGCGCCCGCGTAGCCCTGTTCCCGACGACCATCCTGCTGCACGATCACCGAGACGTTGATCCTGACCAGCGGGCGGACATCGGCTGCCAGCGTGCCATCGGTGGAGGCGACCAGGATCACTTCGTGCACGGCGGCGAGGCTTGCCATGACCTGCTCGACGCGGGGGTCCATCCGGCGAGTCGCACGGTCGATTCGCTCGAGCAGCGCCACCTTGTCCGTGTCGGTCATCGACTCGATCGGGTCGATCGGCAGGTAGAGGCGGTGCGGGCTGACCTGCTTCCAGGCCTGTGTCCGCGCGGCAATGCCGGTTCGCGCGATTGCCCGGGCCGCGCGTGCAGCTTCGAGCAATGCCTCTGGAACGATCTCGTCCGAGTATGCGAAACCTGTCCGCTCACCGGCCAGCGCGCGTACGCCAACACCGCTCTCGATGCTGTAGGTGCCCGACTTGACGATACTGTCCTCGAGTGCCCAGTGCTCTTCGCGGGACACCTGGAAGTACAGGTCACCGCTGTCGATCGACGCACCGAGCAGCGCGGCAAGCGCCTTTTCCACGCCGGCATCGTCCAGTCCCGCAGGGCGCAGGATCGCCTCGCGCGCGGCACTGAGCGGATCCACGATTGACAGGTCCCGAACCTGGTCCATCTCTACTCCAGCACGCGGTGGCGAAGCACGGGAAATCGTTCACGCGCTTCGATCTGCCCGGCACGGTCAAGGGTGGCCGTGACCAGTCCCGTTCCTCGCGGCCTGCGCCGCAGTACCCGCCCCCAGTAGTCCGTCACCTGGCTGTCGCCATAAGTCTCACGTCCATTCGGATGGAACCCGGACTGGGCCGCGGCCACCACGAAACAGAGATCCTCGATGGCGCGGGCCCGGAGCAAGACCTCCCAGTGGGCGCGCCCGGTCGGGACGGTGAATGCAGCCGGCACCGTGAAGATTTCCGCCCCCAGCGACGCCAGCTGACGGTACAGCTCAGGAAAGCGAAGATCGTAGCACACGGTCAGACCGACCTTTCCGGCGGGAGTATCGACAATGACCGCCTCACCGCCAGGCGCCGCGTTAACAGATTCGCGATAGCCTTCGTCGCGGCCCGGTATGTCGACGTCGAACAGGTGGATCTTGTCGTAGCGAGCTACCCTGCGGCCATGATGGTCGTATACAAGGCAGGCGTTGGCGGGTCGTGGATCGCCGCCGACCGCAATCGGCGTAGTACCCGCTATGACCCAGGTGCCAGCTGACTTCGCGGCCGCGGCGACCGATTGCTGGATCGGGCCATCGTCGAGCGCCTCGACGACGTTACGCCTTTCAGCCTCGCTGCGCCCCATGAAGGCGAAGTTCTCCGGCAGGACGACGAGGCAGGCGCCGCGCCCGCCAGCCTCGGCGATCAGGCGTCGCGCAGCCTCGAGATTGGCCTCGACGTCGAGACCGGAAGTCATTTGCGCGGCGGCGACGACTGGGTTGGACATCAGCGATCTTCCCGAACCTGCGGGTCGCCAGCCGGAGCTGTCATGACCTGAGCCGCCGCTTTCTCGAGCTCGTCTGCATCGATCTTCTTCACGATCGGGTCCTCCCAGGGTCCGGTGATCCGGTAGTACCCTCGCGCTACGCCCTTCAGTGGCTCCTTGAATATCTGCGAGAACAGCAGCAGTGCGGCCCCTACTGCCGGCCCACCGGCCAGGACCCCCGCGACGCCCAGTGAGGCGCCGAGATCGCCGGTCACGACTGCGGTCTGGTCGTAGGTGCGGTCCTTCAGGCTGGTGCGGCCGGCAATGCCGACTTCCGCCGCAGACCCGCGCAGGGTGAGATTGTCCGTAAAGGCTTCCCCCGATGCCAGCGCAAAGTCACCCTTGACCGAGTCAAACGCCATTCCCTGACCGGTCAGATCCTCGAAATCGAGCGACAGGCGCTTGCCGATGTGGGACAGGCTCATCAAACCGAGGATGCGTCCTGCGCCAGGCTCGAGCGAAAGCATGCGACCCTGGGACAACACGATCTGCGCCTTGCCGGAAATTCTTTCGAGGACCTTGGCATCGGGTCCACGTGGCCAGCTGACGTCCGCCTCAATCGTACCCTTGCTGGCCTCGATTACGGGGGCCAGGGCGAGCGATTCGAGCATGCTCTTGACGTCGCGGCTGGCCACTTCGAGCCGCAAGGAGCTCAGCTGTCCGGCTGGTGTAACCCGCCATGCGCCAGTACCGCTGGCGTCGAATGCCGGCTGCTGGATGGAGAAACTCTCGACCTCGATTCCGGCGGATTGGTGTTCCAGCCGCGCAGACAAGTGCCCCAGGCGCCAATCAAGGAAGATCAGGTCACGGATATCGATGCGCATGCCCGGCAGCCGCCGCGGATCGGCCTCGTCATCCCCCTTCTTTACGGCGGGCGACACATGGAGCAGATCGAGATCGGCAACGAGAGGAGCCTCGCCCGGGAAGCGAAAGGGTATCTGCAGGTGGCCACGGACCGAATCGGCGGCGACATCGACGTCCCATGAACGGTTGCCAGTCCTCATCTTGCCGCTGACGTCTTCGAATTCGTAACCCAGGACCTCGAGCCGCCCGACGTCGAGCTGGACTGCCGACAAGAAGTCCTCGAGCGGACGCGCCGCGGGCTGCCGCCAGCGCAGGCTGGTCAGGTCGGTGATGCTCAGATACGGAAGTCGCCCATCGATGCGCAGGCCCGGACCGACGGGCAGCGATTTCACCTCGCCGCCGCCGAATCGCACGATCCCACGGGATAACTCCAGGCCGCGCTCGCGCCTGCGTAATTCGATCAGCGCGGCAGCATCAGGCCCGAGGCTCGCACTCGCCAATACAGCAGCATCGCCGCCGAACTCGAGCTCGAGCCTGAATGGCCGCCGCTCCTCCGGATGCTTGGCAAACGGCGCGGGCAAGGTCGACGCGAGGCCCGACAGATCGCTATCGAGGCGGATGTGGCTGCTCCACGGTACGGCGGGATCAGCGGGTCTTTGCAAATCCCACCTTCCCCGCCATCCGGTTGCCCCGGCCAGACCCGCAGTCAGCGGCAGGCGTACCACGTCCGGCAGCCTGCCGCCCTCCACTGTTCCGTGCGCCTCCAGCGAAGTCGCGATATCGCCATTCTCCGCGAGACGGCTGGAAATCCGCGCCTCGGCAGGACCGCCGAAAAAATCGAGAATCAGCGATGGCGCGTAGAACTCGCGATTCCTCACCCAGAACTCACCACGAATTTCCCTGAGGGTTTCGCCAAAGCCGGCGAGCGCGAGTTCCACGCCATCCGCCTGGCCGCGAACCGTGAAGACACGCTGCGCAAACTGCTTGATCGGCAGGTACATGACGAATTCGCCATGGACCGGACCGGATCCCGACAGACGCGCGAAGGTGCCACCAAGACTGTCCGCAAGCGGCGATGCGGCAAAGAAACCGTGTACCTTGCCAACATCTGCCGCAGCGTCGGCCCGAACCAGCAGATACGAATCGAGCCAATCGGTTACCTCGGCCATTGCGCCGTCAATGGCGATGTCGCCGATCGACGCCGACCGCGCGGTGACCTTCATCGATGGCCCGTCGAACTCGGCCGTGGCGGCCAGGCCGGTCACGGGCAGCCAGCCCGGTGCATAGTTGACGGTCACACCCTCGGCCTCGGCAACCACGTGAAAACGCCCCTGCCCCTCGCGATAGGGGAAACCCTGCACCGGGCCCGTAATCACCACATCCGCCGAATCAATGCGGCCGGCTGGGAAGGCCGCATCCAGCCAATCGAGCGACTTCGGGCTGAGCCGGTCCTTCGGCAGGTAGGCCGGAATTGCGGACAGATCTGAAACGCTGGCGTGCGCCTCGATGTCCATCAGCGGAGTCTCCCCCGGCCGCGCCAGCACCCGTACCCGGCCTGCGGCCCTGCCATGGGCAGCTTCGACGACAGCGTCGTCGGAGGAGATTCGCACACCACCCGCAGCACGGGCGATTTCCACGCTGGCACGCACGCTGGAGAACGCGACGATCGAGCGCCATTTTGCCGGCCAATCCATTTCCACGCCAATCGCTGCGAGATTGATGACGGCAGTTGCGCCGCTGCCGGTGAAGCTTCCATCCAGACCCGACAGGCCCGGGAATCGGCCAAAGGGAGCGAAGCCCAGGTCATCGAATGCGGCCTTGCCGGTGATATCAGGCATCAGTCGCGGACCCACCGGTACGACCGTCAGATCAACATTGCGCAGGGTACCTCGTGGCGCGAGCTGCTCGATGCGATCGCGGACCGGCGACGGCGGAGCCAGAGCCAACAAAGGCATGAGGTTCCTGGGTCTGAAATAACTGGTGCGAACTGCCAGCGCCTTGATCCGCTGCTGCTGCAGGGTCACCTTGGCTTCGAGATCAGCGGGCGTCCATCTTGCACCGGGAAGCGAAAACTCCAGCTCGCGTCCGGCAACGTGCCAGTCGTCGCCGAGGCGCTCGACGATTACGTCACCACCGAGACGACTGTAGATTGCCGGCGTGCGGCCATCCCTGTGCGGCAGCTCGACGCCCGTCAGTTGCATGTCCACACGTCCACGGTCGAAGCGTTTGCCTGCGCCTCGCGCCGAGACGCGCAACGATCCACTGCCGGCCGCAGGAACCGAGAAGCTCTCCGGCAGCACGTCTTCCCAGCCCGCAAAGTCCACGTCACGCGCCGCGATCCGGACCCGCCAGTCCAGCGAGTCGAGATCTGCGAGATCACCGGTGACATCAGCGCCGAACTCGACCGACTGGCCGAGGTGTTCAGGCAAGCTGACCTTCCCCTCCATTGCGATCGAATCGCCCTGCCTCCTCAGCTCGATATCCGCCTGGGTCAGTTCCCAGGTTGCGTGACCGGCGCGCAAGTCCAGGAATACCAGGGTCGCATCACGGACCGCAATGATTCCCCGAGGCACGCGATCGAGCCCGCGGCTTTCGTGCCTCGGCGCGCCAGGCTGGGCAAACCCGGCCTGGCCGACCAGCTCGACATGCCGGTCCGGGAAGATCACCAGGTGCAGCCGCGGCGCCTCGAGGATCACCCGGCTGATCTCAAGGCGACGGAACCAGGCCGAGCGCAGCACCGAGAGGCTGGCGCGACCCTCCCTGGCAGTGACCAACACGTCCCCCTGCGGATCGACAATGCGGGCTCCCGCGAAGTAGATTTCCGGGCCATGGAGGCCGATTCGCGCATCGAGCGAATCGAAGGACAGGCGCAGTCCAGTGGCAGACCGGACCATTTCTGCCACCCTTGCCTCGTACTCCGGCAACAACTCGAGCGCCAGGCGGAAGGCGCCTACACCCAATGCCGAAAAGATCGCGACCACGGCGACGGTCCCCGCCAGCCAGCGCCATGCTCTTGTCCCGCGGGAAGTCACTTCGCAAATATCTCCCTGGGGGAAGCCACCAGATCTCGCCCGCCCTGGAACTCAGATCAGCACGACGTCGTACTGGTCTTGGGCGTAAAGCGCGTCCGTCTGCAACCTGATCGGCTTGCCGGTCACCAGTTCCAGCTCACCCAGTGCAGCCGACTCCTCGTCGAGCAGTAGTTCGATCACGTCCGGATGGGCCAGGACCACGAGTTCCTGGAACTCGAACTGCCGTGCCTGCCGCAGCACTTCGCGAAATATCTCATAGGCAACGGTTTCCGCAGTCTTGAGGAACCCGCGGCCTTCGCAGGTAGGACAAGGGCGGCACATCAGATGTTCCAGGCTGTCGCGGGTCCGCTTGCGTGTCATTTCGACCAGGCCGAGCTGGGACACGGCCGACACGTGCGTCTTGGCATGGTCGCCGGCCAGCGCCTTTTCCAGTGCCTGCAGCACCTGGCGCCGGTGTTCCTCGTCCTGCATGTCGATGAAGTCGACGATGATGATCCCACCCAGGTTGCGCAGGCGCAGCTGCCGCGCGATAGCCACCGAGGCCTCGAGGTTAGTCCTGAAGATGGTGTCCTCGAGGTTGCGATGCCCGACGAACGCGCCCGTGTTGACGTCGATCGTGGTCATGGCCTCAGTCTGGTCGATCATCAGATAGCCACCCGACTTCAACGGCACCTTCCGGTCCAGCGCACGGCTGATTTCGTCGTCGATGCCGTAGATGTCAAATATCGGCCTGGCGGCGCCATTCAGCTCGACGCGGCTGGCGCTGTCTGGCATGAATGTACGGGTGAACTCCACCATCCGCGCGTGTGCCGCCGGCGAGTCGACCAGCACGCGCTCGACGTGCTGTCCGAGCTGATCACGCAGGATCCTGAGCTCGAGCGGCAGGTCCTCGTGCACCAGCCGCCCAGCCAGGGCCGCGGCGCCCCGCGCCCGGATGACCTCCCACAGTCGTTGCAGGAACAGCATGTCGGCGCGCAGCGCTTCGATTGCGCAGTCCTCTGCCGCGGTACGCACGATCCAGCCGCCCGCCTGGCCCGGCAACGTGAATAGCTGGACCACCTCGCGGAGACGCTGCCGCTCGGTCTCGCTTTCAATCCTGGACGACACGCCGATTCCGCGGCCGTTTGGCATATAAACGAGAAAACGGGACGGCAAGGTAACGTAAGTGGTCAGCCGGGCACCCTTGGTACCCAATGGGTCCTTCAGCACCTGCACCAGTATTTCGTCACCCTCGGTGACCAGCTGGCGCACACTCTCCGGCCGTGGTGCCTCGACCTCGGCGTCGACCAGCCCGGGCGCGATGATGTCGGTCGCGTGCAGGAAGGCGGTCCGGTCGAGTCCGATGTCAATGAATGCGGCCTGCATTCCTGGCAGCACCCGTGACACCTTGCCCTTGTAGATGTTGCTGATGATGCCGCGGCGGTCCGCCCGTTCCAGGAAGACTTCCTGCAGCACACCGTTTTCAACCAGCGCCGCACGGCTCTCGCGGAGCGTGACGTTGACCAGCAGCTCGGTGCTCATGCCTGAATCCGTTGCTGCCACACTGCAACGCCTGCCGACTCGAGCAGGCGTGCCGTTTCATAGAGAGGCAGTCCCATCACGCCCGAATAGCTACCTTCGATGCGCTCGATGAAGATCGCACCGAGCCCCTGGACCGCGTAACCGCCAGCCTTGTCGGCCGGTTCCCCGCTACGCCAATAGGCGCGTCCTTCACGGGTGCTTATGGGTCGGAAAGTGACCTGGCTGACGCTCAAATCCCGGTGCAGCGAACCGCCGCTGTGTAGCGCGACGGCCGTCATCACTTCGTGGGTTCGCCCGGACAGTGCGGCAAGCATTCTCTGGCATTCGGCCTCGTCGCCCGGCTTGGTGAATATCTCCCCGCCCAGCACCACGATCGTGTCAGCGGTAAGCAACGGTCGGCCTGCCGCCGTGCCGGCCACGCTCAAGGCGTGCAGGGCCTTGTCGCCCGCGAGACGCTGAACGTAGGCACGGGGCGGTTCTCCCTCCAGGCGCTCTTCGTCGAAATCGGCTGCCAGTACCTCGTGCGGCACGCCAATCTGGCGCAGCAGCTGGCTGCGGCGCGGCGACCGGGACGCAAGCACGATCGGGGCGTAAGTCATTGAGAATCCTAGGCTCTGGCGAGATGGCCGGCGGCAGCCGACAATTCACAAGGATAGCCTTTCGAGCGGGCCCGCGGAACCGGGTCTGGGCGCTCAGGCGCGATGGTAGGGATGGCCCTTGAGCAGGCTCTGGGCACGATAGAGCTGCTCGGCAACGACGATCCGCACCAGGGCGTGCGGAAAGGTCAGCGGCGACAGCGACCAGGTCGAATTGGCCCTGTCCAGGCAGGCCGGGTCGAGGCCATCGGGACCTCCGATGAACAGGGCAACGTCGCGTCGGTCGCCGAGCCTGTCGCTGAGCCAGCGTGCCAGCTGTTCGGTGCTCATGGCACGACCGCGCAGATCGAGCGCAGTGACATGCATTCGAGGCGGGATTGCCGAGAGCATGCGACGGCCCTCGTCTGCCCGCAACCGCGCGATGTCGGCGTTGCGGCCGCGGCGGGCGATGGCTATCTCCACCAGCTCGAGGCGCATTTCCGGTCCGATGCGCCCCGCGTACTCATCGTATCCCGAGGCTACCCAGGAAGGGAGCCGTGTTCCGGCCGCGAGCAGACGAATGAGCACCCGCGGCCTGTAAACCTAGGCGAGCGCCGGCTCGCGCCGCGACGGCCGTGCATCCCAGAGCTTTTCGAGGCCGTAAAATTCGCGTATCCGCGGCAGCATTACGTGGACCAGCGCGTCCTGGAGGTCCACGAGCACCCATTCGCCATCGCGATCACCCTCGACGCCCATAGGCTGGAAGCCGGCGGCCTTGCACTTCTCCACCACGCGACCGGCAATCGACCGCACATGCCTGTCCGACGTGCCGGTGGCGACAATCATCGTGTCGGTGATGTCCGTCAGGTCTCTTACATCGAGCACCTTGACGTTGACGGCCTTCATGTCCTCGAGCGCCGCCATCGCGACCTCGAGCAGGCCCGGAGCCTTCTTGCGGACGCGCGGTCGTGGTTTGGCGCGCTTCGCGGCGGTTTTGCTGGGTGTCTTTCGCTTCGTCCTGGCCTGGCTTTCGCTCATCCCTCTGTTTCACCTTGTCGGGCATAGATGCCCGTAGCAATGATCATCCTACGCACTGGCTCAGGCATCAAGTAGCGTGGGTCTTTGCCCGCGCGCAGGGCATCGCGCAGATCCGTCGATGAGATGTCCAGCTGGGTCCCGGGATGCACGAAGATTCTCCCGGCCGGCGCGCCGGCAAGCTCCGCCGGCGCAACGGCCCGCCTTGCTGCGAGCAGGTCTCCCATCTCGCCCATCCCCGGTGGCCAGGCACGCGGGCGGTGAGCGATCGCAAGGTGAGCCAGATCCAGAAGCTCGGTCCAACGGTGCCAGGTGGGCAGTCCCAGATAGGCGTCCATGCCGAGCATCAGGACCAGCGGCCGCTGTCCATGTTCGCGGCGCAACTCCTCGAGCGTCAGCACCGTGTACGAAGGGCCGGCGCGGCGTAACTCGCGGTCGTCGGCAAGGAAACCCGGTTCATCCTCGACCGCAGCACGCACCATAGCCAGCCGCGTCCGCGCATCTGCCAGCGGCTTGCCGCGGTGCGGTGGATCGGCTGCAGGGACAAACAGGACACGTTCAAGGTCGAGCAGTTCGTTCAGCTCGAATGCGGCGCGGAGGTGCCCAAAATGGATGGGATCGAAGGTACCGCCGAGGATGCCGATGGGCCGCACGGGTCGCTCAGTTGCTGCCGGTCTGCAGCGGCGGAACGCCCGCGAGCCGCGCCGCCAGCCCTGCCAGTTCAACCCAGGCATCTCCGGCGCCGAGCCCCTTGATGGTGCGGTCGGCGCGCGCGGCATGGCCAACCAGCGGCCCGAGACGGGTACCCGCTGTGCGCCTCGCGGCGGCATTCAGGAGGGCGGCGCGCCGCTCCCCCTGCCTGCCGTAGCCTGGCGACGCGCCCTGATTGCGCCGGGCATCGGCGAGCGCGCGGATCTCACGAGCCAGCACCCACAGCACCAGCGTCGGCTCGGCGCCCTCGCCCCGCAGTCCCTCGAGGATCCGTAAGGCGCGGACCGGGTCACCAGCGAGGGCCGCCTCTCCCAGCTGAAAGACGTCGTAGCGTGCGCTATTGGCCACCGCTTCGGCCACTTCGTCCTCTCCCATCCGGCCGGCGCCATGAGTCAATGCCAACTTCTCGATTTCCTGGTGCGCAGCCAACAGATTGCCCTCGACTCGCTCCGCAAGCAGCCGCGCCCCGCCCGCGTCGAGCACGATGCCATGGCGTCGCGCCCTGGCGGCGACCCAGCGTGGCAACTGGTCTATCTCGACCGGCCACGCCTGGACGACTACGCCGTGCTTCTCGAAGGACTTGAACCACGCACTCGAGAAGCTCTCGCGCTCGAGCCGGCCCGTGACGACGAGAATCACGGTGTCGGGCGGCGGACTGGCGGCCATTTCGGCCAGCACCCTGCCGCCCTCAGTGCCCGGACGCGGCGACGGCAGCCGGATCTCGAGCAGGCGCTGTGTAGCGAACAGGGACAGCGCCTGACTCGATCCCATGACCGGACCCCAGTCGAAGCGCGGTTCCACGAAGAAAGTCTCGCGTTCGGTGAAACCCAGCTCGCGCGCTCGCGCGCGGATCGAGTCGGCGGCCTCTCCGACCAAAAGAGGTTCGTCGCCGGAGACCAGCCAGAGCGGGGTCAGCGAGGACTCCGCCAGCTTGCGCGACAATTGGTCCGACCTTATCCGCATGTCCTGCCCGCTATGCAAACGATCTCGATTATCGGCACACAGGAACGGCGGCGCCACCATCATCGTGCCGCGGCTTGCACGCTGGCGGGCCCGGGCGCCGAGGAGTACAAGGTCTGAGGCCCGCCGCCGCACTGTGCGGCCACCGCGGGCACGGCCGGGGCGTCGCGCAGCGCGCCGCTCCGGCGATAATCTGTATTTAAATCGATGAGGGGCCACGGCATGGCACGCGCAGGAACCAGCAGCAGGCGCAAGAAGCTTTATCCACCGATCGAACCCTACCGCATGGGCCACCTGGCTGTGCCGGATGGACACCGGATTTACTGGGAGGAATGTGGCAACCCGCGAGGTAAACCCGCGATTTTCGTCCATGGCGGCCCCGGAGCTGGAGCCGATTCCGGCTCGCGCCGGTTCTTCGACCCCACGCGCTACCGTATCGTCGTCTTCGATCAGCGTGGGTGCGGGCGCAGCCGGCCCCATGCGAGCCTCAAGAACAACACGACCTGGGACCTGGTCGCCGACATGGAACGCCTGCGCGAACATCTCGGTCTCGAGCGATGGCTCGTGTTCGGCGGTTCGTGGGGATCGACCCTGTCGCTGGCCTACGCGCAGTCGCATCCGGAACGCGTCTCGGAACTGGTATTGCGCGGCATATTCATGCTCCGGCGCAAGGAGCTGGAATGGTTCTACCAGCAAGGCGCCAGCGCCATTTATCCCGATCGCTGGGAGAGATACGTTGCAGCAATCCCTCCGGAGGAGCGCGGAAACCTCATGAAGGCCTTCTACCGCAGGCTAACCGGTCCCGATCGCCGGGCGGCGGTTGCCGCCGCACGCGCCTGGGCCATCTGGGAGGGTTCCACCAGTTTCCTCTACCCGGATGAAGAGAACGCCGCGAAATGGGGCGAGGACAGATTCGCGCTGGCGGTGGCGCGCATCGAGTGTCACTACTTCGTCAACCGCGGGTTCATGCGCAACGAAAAGCAGCTGCTCAAGGGCGTGGACCGCATCCGCCGTATTCCCGCAATGATCGTCCAGGGGCGCTACGACATCGTGTGCCCGATGATGAGCGCCTGGGACCTGCACTGCGCCTGGCCCGAGGCGGACTTCAAGGTCGTGCCGGATGCCGGACATTCTGCGCTCGAGCCTGGCATCACCCATGAGTTGATCAAAGCGACCGACCGTTTCGCGCGGCGCTGATTTCCGGCCGCGGTCGCACGCCGCGGGACGGGCAACTGCTGGACGGATCGTGCGAGCCAGGGGATGGCGGGCCTGAGCCTCCAGGGACGGGTTCACGGCGCTCCCGCAGGCCGTGCACGGCCTGCGGCTTTCATGTACCCAGAAAACGTCGCAGCCTTGTGCTTCCTTGCGACTCAGAGGGCCACGAGTCGGCGTGTCACCAGCGCGGCCAGGTCGCGAGCGAGGGATTCCCGTAGGTCTCGTTCCTCATGCTGCTTCGCCAGTACGGCAGACTCGTCGTAGGCGTAGTCCCGGGTCAGCGTCAGCTGCTGCCGGGGGAGGATCTCGGCTCCCGCAGCGGTCACCGAGTACTCGATGGTGTAGAAGACCTCGTATTCCTGCGGGGTGTTGCGGGCCGAAATCGTCAGCACGTTGTGACCCGTCTCATCACGGTGGATGTGCACCACCGCGGAGGCGGACTCGCTGGATGACGCCAGAGACGCGCCGGCCCCCTCCAGCGCACCGCTGAGCTGCCCGAAGAACGGTGTATAGCGGTCCGCTGCCTCGAGGTGTGGCGAACGCATGCGCGTCGCGAGCTCCACGTCGCCACGCAGCTCGAAGCCGCAGCCAACGGTGAGGCTCGCAACGACCAGGCCCGCGCCAACCATGATTGCGCGCATCTCAGACCACCACGTTGACGAGCTTGCCAGGAACGTAGACCAGCTTGCGCACGGGCTTGTCGCCGACGAACTTGAGCACGTTTGCGTCGGCCAGGGCAGCCGTACGCGCGGTTTCCTCGTCGGCCCCAACCGGCAGGCTCAGGCGGCTGCGCAGTTTTCCATTGACCTGCACCACGATCTCGACGGTGTCCTGCTCGAGAGCCTCCGGATCAGGCTCGGGCCAGGGTTCGTCCACCAGCGCGCCGGCACGCCCCAGCTCGCCCCACAATACGTGGGTCGCGTGCGGCACGATCGGTGAGAGCATCAATACCGCGAACTCGAGCGCTTCCTGCACCACCGCCCGGCCCTGTCCGGACGCATCCTCAAGACGGGCGACGGCGTTCAGGAGTTCCATCACGGCGGCGATGGCCGTGTTGAAGGTGCGACGACGGCCCATATCGTCGGTCACCTTGGCCAGCGTCTGGTGGGTAAGCCGCCGCAGGCTGCGCTGCGCGTCGTCCAGCGCCGCAGCGTCGAGTGCCGGCGCGGGGCCACCGCTGACCTGCGAATGGACTGCCCGCCACAGGCGTTTCATGAAGCGAAAGGCGCCCTCGACCCCTTCGTCGGACCATTCGAGCGTTTGCTCCGGCGGCGAGGCAAACATCATGAAGAGCCGCGGCGTATCCGCGCCGTAGCGATCGACGAGTGCCTGCGGGTCGACGCCATTGTTCTTCGACTTGGACATCTTGCCCAGGCCATCGGAGACGACCGGTAGACCGTCTGCCCTTAGCACGGCACCCACCCGGTTGCCCTTGTCGTCGACAGCCAGTTCAACTTCGCCTGGATTGAAATAGCTGACCCGTCCGTTGTCCGCATCACGGTAGAAAATCTCGTTCAGGACCATACCCTGGGTGAGCAGGTTCGCAAACGGCTCGGACTGGCCGGTCAGGCCGCAGTCGCGCATCACGCGCGTCCAGAATCTCGAATACAGCAGGTGCAGGATTGCGTGCTCGATGCCCCCGATGTACTGGTCCACCGGCATCCAGTAGGCAGCCCGTTGATCGACCATCGCCTGATCGTTGCCGGGACAGGCATAGCGAAAGTAATACCAGGACGAGTCGACAAAAGTGTCCATGGTGTCGGTCTCGCGCCGCGCCGGCGCGCCGCACCGCGGGCAGGCGCAATCGATGAAAGACGGCGTCCTGGCGAGCGGATTGCCTGACCCGTCTGGTACCAGTTCCTCCGGCAGCATCACGGGCAACTGCTCGTCTGGCACCGGCACGTCGCCGCAGGCAGCGCAGTGGACGATAGGGATCGGGCATCCCCAGTAGCGCTGCCGCGAGATGCCCCAGTCCCTGAGGCGCCAGTTGACCTGCTTGCGCCCGTTTCCCCTTGCCTCGAGGTCGGCGGCAATAGCTTCCACTGCGGCTGAATAGTCCATACCGTCATAGCGGCCGGAATTGACGCAGCGCCCGTGGTCCGCGTACCAGGGTTGCCACGCATCGATGGAGTACGCCCGGCCGTCGGTCTCGATGACCTGGACGATGGGCAAGCCGTACTTGCGGGCAAAAGCGAAGTCGCGTTCGTCGTGACCCGGGACGCCCATCACCGCGCCCTCGCCGTAGGCCATCAACACGTAGTTGCCGACCCATACTTCTATCGGCTTGCCACTCAACGGATGCGTTACAAACTGGCCGGTGGGCATGCCCAGCTTGTCCATCGTGGCCAGGTCGGCCTCCATGATGGACCCGCGCCCGCACTCGTCGACGAATGCCTTGAGCGTCGCGTCCCGCGCCGCCGCGCGCACAGCCAGAGGATGCTCGGCCGCGACGGCCATGAAGGTCACGCCCATGACCGTATCGGCCCTGGTGGTAAAGACCTTGAGCTCGCCCTGCTCCCCATCGAGTTCGTAGGGAAAGGAAAGGTTGACTCCCTCGCTGCGTCCAATCCAGTTGGCCTGCATTACCCGCACCCGCTCGGGCCAGCCTTCGAGCCCGTCCAGGGCGCCGAGCAATTCCTCGGCGTAGCGGGAGATCCTCAGGTAGTACATCGGGATCTCGCGCTTCTCCACCAGCGCGCCGGTTCGCCAGCCGCGGCCATCGATGACCTGCTCGTTGGCGAGCACCGTCTGGTCGACCGGATCCCAGTTGACCACACCGGTCTTCTTGTAGGCGACGCCGCGCTCGAGCATGCGCAGGAACAGCCACTGGTTCCACTTGTAGTAGTCGGGGTCGCAGGTGGCCAGCTCGCGCGACCAGTCGATGCCGAAACCGAGTGACCTCAGCTGCTGCTTCATGTAGCCGATGTTTTCCCGGGTCCACCTGGCTGGCGGCACACCATTGGCCATCGCCGCATTTTCGGCAGGAAGGCCGAAGGCGTCCCAGCCCATCGGCTGCAGGACATTGTGGCCGCGCATCCGCATGTAGCGGGCGATCACGTCGCCGATCGTGTAGTTGCGGACGTGCCCCATGTGCAGCCGGCCGCTTGGATAGGGGAACATGCTCAGGCAGTAGAATTTCGGGCGGGTCCGATCCTCGCCGACCTCGAAGCAGCGATGCTCCTCCCAGTAGCGCTGGGCGGTGGACTCGACGGCGGTAGGATCGTAGCGTTCCTGCATGGCAAGCCGGCTGGATGCGAATTGGCAGGAAAGGATACCTGACGCGGGACCTACCCCGCGAACTCGACCAGGCTGCCCGCGGCATCGGCCCCATTGATCCAGCAGCCCGTCCCGGTCGGGCGGACGAGAAGCCCCGATCTGCACAGGGAATCACGCAACGCATGCGGCTCGCGGACGCGCACGCAAAATCCGGCCAGCGACGGGGCCGGCGGCGGTTCGGCGCCGGGAAAGCGGCGCTGGAAATCGGCGCGATCAAGGCACTCGACCCAGCCGTCCCGCAGCTCGACCCGCGCGCCCGTGGCCGAGCGCAGCAGCGCCCCCGCGGTTGCCGCAGCGATTCGGGAAGCTGCTTCCGCGGCCGCCGCGCTCACCAGGTACAGTCCCGACAGGGCCAACCCACCGTTGGTGTGTCGCTGCACTTCCGGCTGGAAGACGAGCTGTGGCGTGACTTGCCGCACGAAGCAGAGCAGCCCTTCAGGCGCCACGATCGGTTCCAGCATGAACCATTCGAATTCAGCCTCTCCATGGCGCTTGCCGTAGCCGATGTGCCGGCTGGCACGGGCCACCGGCCGTGGACGCAGGCCGGCGGCGATGCAACGTTCGTGCGCGGCGCTGAGGTCGTCCACCCCGAAGGCGAGGATGTGCAGCCCGGCGTGGCGACCCAGGTAGCTCGCCAGGTGGTGGGTCGGGGAGTCTGTCTCGACTGCTGAAAGCTCGACATAGCCGCGCTCGAACACCAGGTGCGCACTCGACTGTCCCAACGAGACCGCGACGCCGCTGGCATCGCGGCCCATCAGTGGTTGCGGTTGCGTCGGCAGGAACCCGAGTCGCCGATAGGCAGCCAGCATTGCGGCCAGGTCGCGCCCAACGATGCCGACATGGTCGAGACAGGCTACTTCAGTCATTCCCCTGCCCCGCGATCGGGACCAGATCGAGTGGCAACTCCGTTGTCTCCTTGACCGACGTCAGGGCGATGCTCGAGCGAACTTCCTGCACGGCGGGAATCCGCGACAGCTTTTCGCGCAGGAAGCGCTCGTATGAGGCCACGTCGCGGGTCACGATCTTGAGCAGGAAGTCGACTGCGCCCATCAGCATGTAGCACTCCTGGACCTCCGGAAACGCGCGAATGGTCTCCTCGAACTCGGCCAGCGACTGCCGCGCGCCACGAGCGTACCGGATCTGTGCAAACACCATGACGCCGAGGCCGAGCCGCTCACGATCCAGCAGGGCCACCCGGCGCCGGATCAGTCCCAACTTTTCCAGACGCGCCACCCGCCGCCAGCACGGTGACTGCGACAGCCCCACCTGCGCGGCGATGTCCGCGGCGTTCAGGGACGCATCGACCTGGAGCAGGCCCAGGATGCGCCTATCCACTGCATCAAGAGTATCTCGCATGAAAAATACCAGGATGTGGATTCTTGGCGCAATCTTCATGCAACTGCATGCCCAGCACAAGTAGTGCCGCATGAATTCTGCGGCGCTGCAGGTAACCGACATGAATATGCAGATAACCGACCGGTATCGCCGGCGTGCACGGGGCCCCCAAGGCCTTGTACACCCGATAAAGATTTTGCATGATCCGCCTTGGGGTCGCATCAATCATGCGTTCGATTTCACCTCCGGGGATGGAATCGGCAACGCTGAGGCACAGGAGGAAGGGTCCATGAGCAGGTCTCGCATTTCGTATCTTGTCGCGTCTGCAGTAGCCGTCACACTGGCGAGCCAGGCGCAGGCGCAACAGGCAGGGACGGCCAGCCTGCAGGAAATCGTGGTCACGGCGACCAAGCGCAGCGAGTCCTTGCAGGACGTACCGGTCGCGGTCACCGCCTACTCAGGCGAGCTGATTCGTAGCCTGGCGATCGCAGATATCGAAGGCCTGGCTGTGCAGACCCCTTCGTTTGCCTTCAGCAAGGCCGGCGGCGAGGCACAGATCTACATTCGCGGCGTCGGCACGAACATCTTCGGCATCGGCGCCGACCCCAGCGTCGCGGTCAACCTCGACGGCGTGTACCTGGGCCGCACCAACATGGGCCTCACCCAGTTCCTGGACATCGACCGCGTCGAGATCCTGCGCGGGCCGCAAGGCACCCTGTACGGGCGAAATGCAACTGGCGGTGCCATCAACCTGGTCTCGCGCATGCCGACCCGGGAACTCGAGGGCTACATCACCGCGGGCTTCGGCGAATTCGACCGCACTGAATTCCAGGCGGCCGTTGGTGGACCGCTCGACGAACAATGGGCCTTCCGGATCGCAGGCCGCTATCTGAAGGACGACGGCTATACCGAGGACCTCGACCCACGCGGCAGCAACAAACTCGACGACAACGACATCAAGTCCTTCCGGGGCATCCTGCAATTCACGCCGAACGATGCGGTCACCGCGACGCTGATCGGCGAGTACACCGAGTTCTCGAATGACAATACCAGCGTGATCCCGCGCGACGATCTCGGCCTGGCCGAGACCCTTGGTGCCGTCCCGACCGGCTCGATCCACAAGGAACGCAATGACCTGCCCACGTTCTTCGACTGGGATTCCAGTGGCGTCACGCTCAACATCGGGTGGGACCTCGGCGGCGGCGTCAGCCTGACCTCGATCACCGGCTGGAAGAACTACAACTCGGATTTCCTGTTCAATACCGATGGTACCGAGATCGATATCACCCGCTCGAACTTCAAGTACGACACCGACCAATGGTCACAGGAGCTGCGGCTGGACATCTCCACCAGCGACCGCTGGCAGCTGCTCCTCGGCGCCTATTACTTTGGCGAAGACAAGAAGGGCGGGCTGGGCCTGGTGAGGGCTTCGCTCGCTCCCCAGCGCTCCTTCATCATTCCGTCGGAGAACAACACCGACGCCTGGGCGGTCTTCGCCGAGGCCACCTTCAACCTGAGCGACAGGCTGAGTCTGATCGCCGGCGTCCGCTACAGCGACGAGGAGAAGGAGGACTTCTCCGCCTTCGGGCTGTCATTCGACGTGCTCGGACTCGAGACGCCCGGACCGGTCACCCCGATCGGCACGCCGCGCATCACCTCGGACAGCTGGGACGCGTGGACACCGAAGCTCGGTATCGACTACCGCTGGAGCGAGGATGTGCTGATCTACGGCTCGGCCACGCGCGGCTTCAAGTCCGGCGGCTACAACAGCCTGCAGCCATCCAACCCCGCATATGACCCCGAGTACATCTGGGCCTACGAGGCGGGCGTCAAGTCGCAAATCGCCGATGACCGCATCCGGCTGAATGGGGCGATCTTCTACTATGACTACACCGACCTGCAGGTCTCGACTTTCCTGAACAACCTGACTTTCATCACCAATGCAGCAGCGGCAACGGTCATGGGCGTCGAGCTCGAGCTGTTGGCGCGCCCCACTGAGCGGCTGGAACTGGGCCTGGCGGTTTCCTACCTCGATACCGAGTACGACAAGTTCCTCACGGCCTTCGGCAGCATGCCCTGCACGCCGGTTCCGCCCGCGACCACTTGCTCGCGGCCGCTGATTCCCTTCGATGCCAGCGGTAATCAGCTGATCAACGCGCCGGAGTGGAAGGCCAACGCCACGGCCCAGTACACGGTACCGCTCGGCGGCGCCGGCTCGGTGGTGCTGTTCGGGCAGCTCAGTTTCCAGGACGACCTGTATTTCACCCAGATCAACGAATCCGCAGTCGGTCAGGAAGCGATCACGCTATTCGATGCGCGCGCCGCCTGGCTCAGCGACAACGGTAGCTGGGAAGTCGCCGCCTATGGCAAAAACCTGACGGACGAGGATTACTTCAACAACGGCGTGCGCTTCACCTCCACCTCGGATCCGGCCAAGGACGTCTTCCAGATCGGCAATTCGCTCGGCTACCCGGCGCCGGGACGGAATTGGGGCGTCCAGGCAACCTACAGGTTCTGACAACACGCCTGGATGATCGGCGGGCGGCCACCCCAGCGCCGCCCGCCGCCGCGAGGCGGCGGTGCCGCCGCCTGGCCGTGATACCCGCCCCTCGGGACTGAAAGGAGACCTTCCATGGCCAGGCCCCACATCTGCTTCGTCCAGGCTCAGATGCTGCCCTGGCAACCGGGTGTCTACGGCGGTGCGCGAGCCGACGTGCAATCGAAGATCCTTTCACGGGACGATGCCGACGGCAGCGCCACCCTCGTGGTCCGCTATCCACGTGGCTGGTCTCGCTCCACGCCTGAGCACCTGCTCGCCCACGAGGAGTTCCTGGTGCTCGACGGCGCGATCGAGATCAACGGCCGCCGCTACGACACCCACAGCTACGGTTTCCTGCCCGCTGGTTTTCCGCGTGAACGCGCCGAATCAACCGGCGGCGCGGTCCTGCTGACAATGTTCTACAGCGAGCCGCGGGCCGCTACCGGGCCGACCTCCTTCGACGAAAAACTGTTGGTCGAGTACGTCAACCCGCTGGAGATGGAGTGGGATCCGGGACTGGTCGACCCGCAGTTGTCCAGGGGCGTGGCGATCAAGCCGCTCAGGACCGATCCCTACACGCAGGAGGTGTCGTTCCTTTACTGTTCCCCGCCGCACCGCGTGCCGCCCGGGATGGCGAAACCCCAATGGACACACCCCATGGTCGAGGAACTCTACGTGCTCGATGGTGAGTACGTCTGGGGTGACCTCGGCCGCATGAAACGCGGCGGCTACGCCTGGTGGCGCGAGGATGTCTACCATGGCCCCTCCGGGACGGATACCGGCTACAACCTCTTCGTCCGTACCGTGGGCGGCCCCCTGGTGAATCACTTCGCAAAGGAAAAGAAGCCTTTTACGTGGAACCCGGCTCACCGCCCGGCGCTGCCCGACGAGCTGAAACCCTACGGGCAGCCGTTGCCCGCAACGCCGAATTATTGAAGCGCCAAGCCCATAGCGATCCCGCATGGGGACGCGCATGTGCACGGCAGCCTCGGAGTCCTGAAGAACCCATGCAAACGAGCTGGCCCCGACCCGCCTATGCCTGGTACGCGACGCTCGTCCTCATGTTCGCCTACACGCTGTCCTACGTTGACCGGCAGATCCTGTCGATGCTGGTCGGCCCGATCAAGGCAGACCTGGGCGTATCGGATACGCAAATCGGGCTGCTGCAGGGACTGGCCTTTGCCGTCTTCTATACGCTGATCGGCATCCCCATGGGGCGGCTCGCCGACCGTGGCGACCGGCGTCGTATCATCGCCTGGGGCGTATTTGTCTGGAGCCTTGCGACCGCGGCCTCCGGCCTGGCCCGGAGTTTCACCCAGCTGTTCGCGGCCCGCGTGGCCGTCGGTGTCGGGGAAGCGGCGCTCGGCCCGGCGGCATATTCGCTGATCGCCGACCAGTTCCCGCCGGAGCGGCGGGGTCGCGCGCTTGGCGTGTACTCCATGGGCGTATATCTGGGCATCGGCCTGGCCGCCATGATTGGCGGAGCGGTGGTGGGCCGGCTCGCCGGGCAACCGCCATTCCCAGTACCGCTGATCGGCGAGCTCGAATCATGGCACGTCGCATTCCTGATCGTCGGCCTGCCCGGCCTGCTGCTGGCGTTGTGGGTGCGCACGCTACGGGAACCGGTCCGCCAGGGAATCGAGCCGGCCCAGGATGCCGTCGCGCCCCTGGCCGAGGTGCTGGCATTCATCCGGCAAAACCTGCGCCTGTTCGGCATGCACTTCGCCGGTTTCTCGATGCTGACACTGGCCTTCAATGCAGTCGCGTTCTGGATGCCCCCCTACCTGCAGCGCGTACACGGCCTGACACCGGGAAACTTCGGAGTCCCGCTGGGGCTGATCCTCGCAATCGGAGGCGCCGCAGGAATCGTGTCGGGAGGAGTGTTCGCCGACTGGCTGCGCAAGCGCGGCACCGTCGATGCCGAGCTGTGGCCGGGAATCGTCAGCGCGCTGCTGGTCTGGCCTCTGGGAATAGCAACCTGCCAGGCGGCCAGCGGCAGCAACTCGCTCGCCCTCTTCGCCGGCTTCATGTTCTTTTCGAGCTTTGCATTTGCGGCGGCAGCAGCCGCCCTGCAGGCCGCGGCTCCGAACCGGATGCGCGGCCAGGTCTCGGCCGTCTACCTCTTTTTCGTGAATCTCGCTGGCATCGGTCTCGGGTCGTTCCTGACCGGCTTCGTGAATGACTATGTCTACGCCGATGAACTGCGCGTGGGCGATTCGATGTCGTGGATCGTGGGAATCGCCGCGCCGCTCGCGGCAACGTTTCTGTGGGCCGCGCGGCGACCTTACTGCGTGCGGCTCGCGACCCTCGCCTGACGCCGGAATCCGGCGCCTGCCGCCAGCAGCAGCCCGGACAGAAACAGGACCGGCCAGTTACCCGTCCGCGCGTAGGGCGTCAGCCCGGTGAAAGGCCGTGCCGTGCCGTGAAGTACTTCCGGAACGAACTGCGTCGCCGTCAGCAGGACCTCGCCGTCGGGAGCAATGATGCCGCTGATGCCGTTGGAGGTTGCCCGCACCAGGTAGCGTCCCGCTTCGAGGGCACGGAAACGCGCCATCTGTAGTTGCTGGTGAGGTGCGGTCGAGTCGCCGAACCAGGCGTTGTTGGTAACGTTCACCAGCAGCGTGGCTTCGTCGAGCACCGCCAGCTGTTCCGAACCGTAGGCGTCCTCGTAGCAGATGGTGACGCCGACCTTCTGACCGGCGGCGTCCAGCGCGGGCTGGTCACCGGACCCTGCCGTCATGTCGACATATGGAAGGCTCATGAGCCGCATCCAGCTGCGCACGAACCCGGGCACCGGGAAGAACTCGCCGAACGGTACGAGCCGGCGCTTGAAATACCAGCTGGCCTCTTCACCCGACAATGCCAGCAAACCGTTGTAGTACCGTCCGGTCTCGGCATCGTAGCGCAGCAGTCCCAGCATCAGGTCCGAACCGCTCTGCTGCGCATCCTCCCATAGGCTGGCCAGGTACGGTCCGACCTCGTGTGCCAGCGCCGGCAGGGCTGCCTCCGGCCAGACAATCAGGCGCGCACCCAGCGCGCCCTCCGTCATGTCGCGATACAACCTCAGCGTCTCGTCTCGATGGTCATCCTGCCACTTCAGGTCCTGCGGGATGGCGCCCTGCACGATCGCGACAGTAAATTCCTCGCCGTCCGGCGTTGTCCACGCGCGTTCCTTCAGCGTCGCACCCGCGGTCCACACCAGCACCGCTGCGACGGCGGCGATCGCACGGTCACGCGCCGAGCCACGCAGCGCCGCGACGACCGCCCCGGCGGTGAGTGCGCACGCGAACGTCACCAGGTGGATGCCGCCCAGCGGAGCGTAGCCCGCAAGCGGGGAATCGCTGTGCGCGTAACCGATTTCGAGCCACGGAAATCCGCTGAAGAGCCAGCCGCGCAACCATTCCATGATCACCCACGCCGCCGGCAGCGCCAGCAGCCAGCGTCGCGGTGTCGCGCGCGGCGCCAGCCGCCTCATGCCCCAACCTACGATGGCGTAGTAGGCGGCCATGATGGCGACGAGCCCCGCCATCAGCAACAGCGCCAGCAACACGGGGGCCTTGCCGAAGTCGTGAACCGCGGTATAGAGCCAGTAGGTGCCGGACAGGAACAGGCCCGCGCCGTAGCACAATCCGAGCCAGGCCGAGCGGCGCGGACTGGCTCCCTCCCATAGCAGGAACAGGATCGCCGGGCACGCCACCGACAGCGGGTACAGCGAAGCCGGTGCGAATGCCAGAGAGCACGCAACACCGGCGGCGAAGGCGACCCAGGCACCATAACGCCCTGTCAGCGCCTCCAGCGCAGTCGCCGTCGCCGGCATGACCCTCAGTCTCCGGATTCGACGGGCAGCACGTCGCTCGGACTGGTGACACGCAGCAGGTCGATGCGGCGCCGGTCGGAACGCAACACCTTGAAATCGAAGCCGTCGATCGTCACCGCTTCACCGCGCTTGGGCAGGCGCCCGAACTGGTGCATGATCAGCCCGCCGATGGTGTCAAATTCCTCGTCGCTGAACCGGGTGTCGAAATATTCGTTGAAGTCCTCGATGCGCGCGAGTGCGTGCACCGTGTATTGCCGTTCGCCGTCCCGGCGTATGGTCTGGTCTTCCTCGATATCGTACTCGTCAGCGATGTCGCCGACGATTTCCTCGATCACGTCCTCGATGGTCACGAGCCCAGATACGCCGCCATACTCGTCCACTACTACCGCCATGTGGTTGCGGCTGACGCGAAATTCCTTCAGCAGCACGTTGAGCCGCTTGCTCTCCGGCACGAAAACAGCCGGCCTCAGCACCTCGCGCATGTCGAATTCGGCGCTGCCACCCTCGCCAAAGTAGCGCAGCAGATCCTTGGCCAGCAGGATTCCCACGACCTGGTCGCGGTCCTCGCCGATGACCGGGAAGCGGGAGTGTCCTGACCCGACGATTACCGGCAGCAGCTTTTCCGGTGGATCCTCGCGATCGAGAACGACCATCTGTGAACGCGGCACCATGATGTCCCGAACCTGCAGGTCGGCCACCTCGAGCACGCCCTCGATCATCGACAGCGCATCCGCCTCGATCAGGCCACGCCGGCCAGCCTCGCGGAGCTCCTCGACGAGCTCCGCGCGATCCCGGGGTTCGCCGCCGCCGACCAGCCGCCTGAACCAGCTCGTCTTGATCCCGTCATCTGTCATCGCACGGTGACCTCATAGGGATTGCCATAGCCAAGATCCGCCAGGATCTCGATCTCCCGCGCCTCCATCTTGCGCGCTTCGGCCGGACGCCCGTGGTCGAAACCGAGCAGGTGCAAGGTGCCATGCACGACCATGTGCGCCCAATGGGCCCGCGGCGACTTGCCCTGCTCACGCGCCTCTCGGGCGACCACCGGTGAACAGATCACCAGGTCGCCGAGAAAGTGCCCGCCGGCAGGCAACCCGGCAGCAGCGGCAAACGCCAGGACGTTCGTTGGCCCGTCATTCCCGCGGTAGGTCCTGTTGAGGCGGCGGCTCTCGGCAGTGCCTGCCACGCGGACGACCAGGCTCGCACGGCGCGGCGCACCCGCCATCGCTGCGGCCGCCCAACGGCGCAGCGTCGGTGCCGCCGGAGCCCAGGGTCTGCGCGTCCCATACTGCACCGCCACGGGACCGGTCATGGTGCCCGCTCCGCGGAAGAGGCCTGCTCATAGGCCTCGACGATCCTGGCCACCAGTGCGTGCCGGACTACGTCGCGGGCGGTGAACAGGCTGAATGCGATGCCGGGCACGTTACCGAGCACGTCCATGGCCTGCCGCAGACCGGATTGCCGGTGCGAGGGCAGGTCGGTCTGGGTCACGTCGCCGGTAACCACGGCACGCGATCCGAAGCCGATGCGCGTCAGGAACATTTTCATCTGCTCGATGGTCGTGTTCTGCGCCTCGTCCAGAATGACGAAGGATTCGTTCAAGGTCCGACCGCGCATGAAGGCCAGCGGCGCCACCTCGATGATGTTTCGTTCGATCATCCGCGCGACGCGTTCGAAACCGATCATCTCGTAGAGCGCGTCGTACATGGGTCGCAGGTAGGGATCTACCTTCTGCGACATGTCTCCCGGCAGAAATCCCAGCCGCTCGCCCGCCTCTACCGCAGGCCGCACCAGCACGATGCGCCGCACCGCATCGCGCTGCATGGCCTCGACGGCACAGGCCACTGCCAGGTAGGTCTTGCCGGTGCCGGCGGGGCCGATACCGAAGGTGAGGTCGTGCTCCCGGATGTTCTTCAGGTACTGGATCTGGTTGGGCCCACGTCCGCGGATCAGGCCACGGTGGGTATGGACCGACAACATGTCCGTTGGGGCGCCCGCATCCATGCCCGCTTCCTGTATCGCCAGGTGCACGTCCTCTGGCGTGACCGGACCTTCGGCCGAGCGCGCGTAGAGCGCGTTCAGGACCGTGGCGCCCACCTCGGACCGCTCTCCTTCGACCGTAAACCGCCCTCCCCGGCGGCGGACCTCTACACCCATGCGCTCCTCGATCTGGCGCAGGTGCTCGTCGAGGGGTCCGCACACGGCGGCGAGCCGCTCGTTACCAGCGCCTTCGAAGGACACATCTTGCGTTTTGGGTGTTCTCAAGCTTGACTCATGCGGAGCGGGCCGCGAGAAGGTCGTCGGCAGCGGCGACCAGCCGGCCACGCAGCGAATTCGGCAGCGCTTCCGTTACCAGCACATCGGCAAAATCGTTGAGCAACGTGGCCGGCCCGTCGAAATTGATCCAGCGCATGTTCTCGGTACGCCCGGCGAGCGCGGCAGGATCCTTCTTTGACGGTCTTTCGACCAGCACGCGCTGTGTCGTGCCGATCATCGCGCGGCTGATCTCCTGCGCCTGCTGATCGATCCTGCGCTGCAGGATCGATAGCCGCTGCTGCTTGACTTCGCGCGGCACGTCGTCCGGTAATGACGCCGCCGGCGTACCGGGCCGCCGACTGTAGATGAAGCTGTAGGACTGGTCGAAGCCGACCTCGGCTATCAGGTTCATGGTCTGCTCGAAGTCGCGCTCTGTTTCGCCAGGGAAGCCGACGATGAAATCCGAGGACAGGCTGATTCCCGGCCTGGCCGCTTTCAGCCTGCGGATCTTCTGCCTGTACTCCAGGGCAGTGTAACCACGCTTCATCATCGACAGGACGCGATCCGAACCGCTCTGCACCGGCAGGTGCAGGTAACTTGCCAGCTTCGGGACCTCGGCATACGCCTCGATCAAAGCATCGGTGAACTCGACCGGGTGTGAAGTCGTGAAGCGGATACGCTCGATGCCTTCGACGCGGGCCACGAAGCGGATCAGCGTTGCAAGGTCGCAGTCGGTCCGGTCGTCCATTGCACCGAGGTAGGCATTGACATTCTGCCCGAGCAACATCACCTCACGGACACCCTGTGAGGCAAGCGACACCACCTCGGCCATGACCTGGGCGAACGGCCGGCTCATCTCCTCGCCGCGTGTGTAGGGAACGACGCAGAAGCTGCAGTACTTGCTGCAACCCTCCATGATGGAGACGAATGCCGTCGCGCCGTCCGCGCGTGGCTCGGGCAGACGGTCAAACTTCTCGATTTCCGGAAACGAGACGTCTACCTGCGCCCGGCCGCTGGCCTCGAGGCCTGCAATCATCTCCGGTAGCCGGTGGATGGTCTGGGGCCCGAAGACCAGGTCCACGAACGGCGCGCGCTCGAGCAGGCCCTCACCCTCCTGGCTGGCGACGCAGCCACCCACGCCGATGACCAACCCGGGCTTCTGCTGCTTCAGCAGTCGCCATTGGCCGAGGTGAGAGAACACCTTCTCCTGCGCTTTTTCACGGACCGAGCAGGTGTTCAGCAGCACCACATCTGCCGCCGCCGGGTCGTCGGTCAATTCGAGGCCACGCGATTCACGCAGCACGTCCACCATGCGGGCGGAGTCGTACTCGTTCATCTGGCAGCCAAAGGTCGTGATGTAAAGCCGACCGGCCATGAGGGGTCGCGGGTCCGGTAAAGGGGGCAGCTAGGGTAGCGGTTTTGCGGACACGAATGAAGGGCAGCCGGCGCGGGTCGGCTGGTCGCCATATGCCCAGGTCACTGATTGGAAAGGAGATGTCCCGTCAACGACCGAAACTGCCGGTAGCCGCGAGATCGACCGGCAGGTCCTCAAAGACCGGCAGCTTGAACCGGCCGGTCGCACTTACATCGGCTTTCGGTGGCAAATCCAGGACATAGGCTTCTCGCAACTTGGCCTGGTGCGAGTACTCGATCTCGCGCAGCAGAGCCGGCTTTGAGTAGTAGTAACCCTGGCCGGCCACACAGCCGAGGTCGATCAGCTGGCGCAGCTGGTGCTCGAACTCGATGCCTTCCGCGACAACCTCGAGCCCCAGGGTGTCGCCCAGGGAGATGATTGCGCGCGCCAGTTCGGTCCCGTCTCGTTCCTCGCCGAGCCGCTGCACGAAGGACCGGTCAATCTTCAGGATGTCGATGGGGAACCGGTGCAGATAGGACAGAGACGAATAACCCGTGCCGAAATCGTCAATGGCGATGCGAACCCCCAGCCGCTTGAGCCTGCTCAACTTCGCAAAGGTCGCCTCGGTATCCTGCATCACTACGCTTTCTGTCATCTCGACCACGAGACAGCCTGGGTCGAGTCCGGTCTGCTGCAGCGCCCCGGTCACCTCCGCCACCAGGTCGGCGCCCTGCAGCTGCTGGCTCGACACATTGATGGCCACACGCAGCTGCTTGCCCATCGGCATGCGGTCCTGCCACGCACGAACCTGGCTGCAGGCCTCGTACAACACCCAGCGGCCCAGGCCGACCACCTGTCCGGTCTCCTCAGCAACCCCGATGAACTCGGCCGGCGGGATCAGGCCGCGTTCCGGGTGCTGCCAGCGCACCAGTGCCTCGACCCCGAGCAGGTAGCCTGACTGCAGGTCGACGATCGGCTGGAACAGCAGGCGCAGCTCGTTCTTGTGGATCGCACGGGTCAGGTCCGCCTCGATCCTGAGTCGATCACGCACCGCCTCCTGCATCTGTGGCTGGAACAGGCAGTAGCGGCTCTTGCCCTGCGCCTTGGCGCTGTACATGGCCACGTCGGCGTTGCGCAGTACCTCCTCGACGCCATCGCCCGAATCGGCGAAAGCCACGCCCACGCTGGCGGCGACGCGCAGGCTGGATCCGGCGAAGGCAAACGGCTCCTTGAGGGCCTCGACGATGCGACCGGCGACCTCGACGACCTGCTCCTCGGACGCCGCGTCCTCGATCAGCACCGCGAATTCGTCGCCGCCGAGCCGGGCCACCGTGTCCGCAGCGCGCATGCATTTGGATAGCCGCTGCGCCGTGGCACGCAGTACGCGGTCTCCCTCGCCATGTCCGAGGCTGTCGTTGATTTTCTTGAAGTTGTCGAGATCCACGAAGATTGCGGCTACGCGGCTGCCGCGACGCTTGGCCACGACGAGTGCATGCTCGACCCGGTTGCGGAATAGCGCGCGATTGGCAAGCAGCGTCAACGGGTCATGAAAGGCCAGTCGCTTGAGCTGGTCCTCCAGCGCCTTGCGGTCGGTAATGTCGCGGATGTTCAGGACGTGGCCGGAAACGTGGGGCTCATGCAGCAGATTGGTACCCACCACCTCGATTACGCGGACGCGGTCCTTGCCACGTGGTATTCGCAGCTCGATTGTCGCGGTGGCAGAACGGGCTGCCTGAAGCTGCGCGAAGAAGGCCTGCAAGCAGCCGCGGTCCTCGATCGCAACCAGTTCCCCGACTTTCCGACCCACGAGGTCTTCTGAACGTAGCCCGAACACCCGCTCGGCGGACGGCGTCACGTACAGGAACCCACCGTCATCGCCGGCGATGGTGATGACGTCCGAGGAGTTCCGGACCAGCGACGTGAATCGCTCTTCTGCAGCGCGCTTGGCGACGTTGGCCTCGATTCCCGCTACCTCGCGGGTGGCCAGCGTCTGGCGCAGCAAGACCAGGATACCGACGACGCACACCACGACCGCCAGCGTGCCTGGCGCATCCCGCCACTCCAGTGTCTGGTGATAGATGAGCGCCGCCATAGCCAGCAGCAGCACCGAGTAGGGCATGAAACTGACATCGTCCCCGGAGCGCGGACTGGCAGGCCTTGCAGCCGCGCCCAGTTCGGCGTGGACACGGTCCGCGTGGGCGGCAACCGCGAACAGTGCATAGGCGGCCATCGACAGGGTGCCGGTCGACAGCGCCAACAGATCGCCCGGAGCCCCAAGCACAGCGACAGGTGAAGCGTCGGCCGCCAGCAGGGTCGCCAGTGAGGCAGCCAGCCAGGCAGGCGCCGGCGAACGCAGGCGGCCCGGGCGCCCGAGCAGGACCAGGGCGGCCAGCAGGAAGGTGGTCGCATCCAGCATCACAAACAGCGTAGGACCGATTCCGGCTGCGGCCGCCGGCCCGGCCTGGTCTACCAGTGGTGCGAGCAGGAAGAACCACAGCATGGCGCCGAACGAAAGCGACACCGCCAGCGCATCGAGCCAGAAACGGGCCAACGGGGTGCCGTTGCGGTTCGACCGGATGAGCAGGATGCAGGTGATTGCGACCAGCGGGTAGAACCCGATCCTGGCGGTACGTGCCTGGTGGGCGAGTGCCGCTAGACCGGTGAGGTCGAGCGCTGTCGCGACGACGTTCGCAATCAGCACGGCAGCAAGCCCCATGGCGGCCAGCCGCCAGGCCAATCGACGTGGACGGGCCAGGTCCAGGCTGCCGCCCGCATGCCACGCCGTGAGTATCGCCGCCAACAAGACGCCAGCGAGCGCCAGGTCGCTTGCTGTACCGGGCGCGAGCAAACTTGCAGTAGCGGTCCCACCGCCGAACGCGGCCAGGCCAGCGACAACGCAGCTGCCCAGGGCGACGATTCCGCCCCAGTCACTGAGCCAGGGGCGGAAGCTTCGCCTCAGGCCTGCGCTTGTCGATTCCTCGAAATCCGGCACTTTTCGATACCCTGCGCACCCGCGTCAGGCCGGGTGCCCAATCAATGGATAGCGAAAAGTTAACCTCAACCGGGGCGACGTGCGACTTCGGGTTCCCAGGCTGTGGACAAGATCACATAGTCAGCCCGCTACAGGCCTCTTGAGGCAGCAAGGCTGCACTTCAGAACGGGATGTCGTCGTCAAAATCGTCGCGGCTGCCCCCGGCAGCGCCGCCGCTGGTGGAACCACCAGTCGAGCTACCGCCACTACGGGGCGCTGATTCACGCTCGAAGCTGCCTCCCCCACCGCCGCCGCGCCCTCCCAGCATCTGCATCTCGTTCGCCACGACCTCGGTCGAATAGCGATCCTGGCCTTCCTTGTCCTGCCACTTGCGCGTACGCAGCCTGCCTTCGACATAGACCTGGGAGCCCTTGCGCAGGTATTCGGCAGCGATCTCGGCCAGTCGGTCGAACATCACGACGGTGTGCCACTCGGTGTTTTCCTTGCTTTCGCCGGTCTGCTTGTCGCGCCACTGGTCGGTCGTGGCAATCCGCAGGTTGACCACGGTCTTGCCGCTGGGCATGGCGCGGGTCTGCGGATCCTGTCCCAGGTTGCCCACCAGGATGACTTTGTTGATGCCTCGTGACATGGATTTCACCTCGATCTTGATTCCGTTGAAGGCTGGGTCCGCCGTTCGGTCCCCGCTCTGTTGTGGCCCTATTCTAGTCCGCCAGCAGGCCTGGCGACACTCGGGACAAATTGGCCCGAAATGCCAGGAATCCGGGACAGGCACCCGAATCACCGGCAGCCCGCCGTCGATGTGAAACGGTTTTGCCGCAGGTGGGACGCGGCAGGTATTCTATTGGGCTCACTCCGACAGGTTGGGTTCGTCCCGGACAGCCATGAGCATCCAGACCATTCGCATCCGCGGTGCGCGCACGCACAACCTGCAGGGGATTGACCTGGACCTCCCTCGCGACCGCCTGATCGTGTTCACCGGCCTGTCGGGTTCCGGTAAGTCCTCGCTCGCCTTCGATACCATTTACGCCGAAGGACAGCGGCGCTACGTCGAATCGCTGTCCGCCTACGCCCGGCAGTTCCTGTCGATGATGGAGAAGCCGGATATCGACTCGATCGAGGGGTTGTCTCCCGCGATCTCGATCGAGCAGAAGTCCACCTCGCACAACCCCCGCTCCACGGTGGGAACGGTCACCGAGATTTACGACTACCTGCGCCTGCTCTATGCGCGCGCTGGCATCCCGCGCTGCCCCGACCACGGGATGGACCTGTCGGCGCAGACGGTCAGCCAGATGGTCGACCAGGTGCTGCGCTTGCCCGAGGGCACGCCACTCGCGCTGCTCGCGCCGGTGATAAAGGACCGCAAGGGCGAACACCTGCAGGTCTTCGAGGAGCTTCGCGGTCGCGGCTTCATCCGCGCCAGGGTCGACGGCAGGCTCACCGAGCTAGACGACCAGCCAAAGCTGGACCTGCGCCGCAAGCACACCATCGAGGCTGTCGTGGACCGGTTCAAGGCGCGACCTGACCTAGGGCAACGGCTGGCAGAATCCTTCGAGACGGCGCTCAGGCTCGGCGAGGGCGTGGCGCGCGTCGCTTTTCTCGACGAGCCCGATCGCGAGGAAATGGTGTTCTCCGACAAGTTCGCCTGCACCATCTGCGGATACTCACTGTCGGAACTCGAGCCCAGGTTGTTTTCGTTCAATAACCCGGCAGGTGCCTGCCCTGCCTGCGACGGCCTGGGCGTCAAGCAGTTCTTTGACCCCGCCCGGGTCGTGTCGCAGCCAGCGCTATCGCTTGCGGGCGGAGCGGTGCGTGGCTGGGATCGCCGTAACGCCTATTACTACCAGATGGTCCTGGCGCTGGCGCAGCACTACGGCTTTGATCCCGAGGCGGCTTGGCAGGACCTGCCTCACAAGTCGCGCGAAGTGCTCATGTACGGCAGCGGAGACGAGGAGGTCGAATTCCGCTACTTCGACTCGCGCGGCCGCGTCGTCAAGCGCAGGCACCGCTTCGAAGGGGTCATCAACAATCTCGAACGCCGCTACCGCGAGACCGAGTCCCTGTCGGTACGTGAGGAACTGTCCCGCTACCTCGGCACCCGTACCTGTCCCGAGTGCGAGGGAACGCGCCTGACCCGGGCAGCGCGCCACGTGTACGTCGGCCGGCGCAGCCTGCCGGAGATATCCGCGCTGTCAGTGGGCCGCGCGCAGTCCTTTTTCAGCCAGCTCAGCCTCGATGGCTGGCGCGGCGAGATCGCCGCCAAGGTCGTCAAGGAAATCGGCGACCGGCTGGGCTTTCTGGTCGACGTGGGACTCGACTACCTGACGCTCGACCGTAGCGCCGAGACTCTGTCCGGCGGCGAAGCGCAGCGCATCCGGCTGGCCAGCCAGATCGGATCCGGCCTGATCGGCGTCATGTACATCCTCGATGAACCATCGATTGGCCTGCACCAGCGCGACAACCAGCGCCTGCTGGACACACTGCACCGCCTGCGGGATCTCGGCAACACGGTTATCGTCGTCGAACACGACGAAGACGCGATTCGCCAGGCTGACCATGTCGTCGACCTCGGTCCCGGCGCGGGCGTCCACGGCGGACAGGTCGTAGCGCAGGGTACGCCGGCGCAGGTCGAGGCGCATCCGGATTCGGTCACCGGCCAGTACCTGTCCGGCCGGCGCCGGGTCGAGGTGCCGCTCCACCGGACCCCGCGCGACCGCAAGCGGTTCCTGCGAGTGGTGGCCGCCAGCGGCAACAACCTGCAGCAGGTAACCGTCGACTTCCCGCTGGGGCTCATGACCTGCGTGACCGGCGTTTCCGGCTCCGGCAAGTCCACGCTTGTCAACGACACGCTGTACCGGCGCGTCGCCGAGCACCTGAACGACTCATCGTACGATTCAGCCCCGTGCGAGGGGGTCGACGGCCTCGAGCAGGTCGACCGGGTGATCGACATCGACCAGAGCCCCATCGGCCGCACGCCGCGGTCGAACCCGGCGACCTATACCGGGCTTTTCACACCGATCCGCGAGCTCTTTTCCGCAACCCCGGAGGCCCGCTCGCGTGGCTACAAGCCAGGCCGTTTCAGCTTCAACGTCAAGGGCGGGCGCTGTGAAGCCTGCCAGGGCGACGGCGTACTCAAGGTCGAGATGCACTTCCTCCCGGACGTCTACGTGCCTTGCGACGTCTGCAAGGGCAAGCGGTACAACCGCGAGACACTCGAGGTTCACTACAAGGGCCGCAGCATCCACGAAGTGCTCGACATGACCGTCGAGGATGCACTGGCCTTCTTCCAGGCGGTACCGGTCGTGGCCGGCAAACTGCGTACGCTGATGGATGTCGGCTTGTCGTACCTCCGGCTGGGACAGAATGCCACCACCCTCTCGGGAGGCGAGGCGCAGCGCGTCAAGCTCGCCAAGGAGTTGTCGAAGCGCTCGACCGGCCGGACGCTATACATCCTGGACGAACCTACAACCGGGCTGCACTTCCATGACGTCGAACAGTTGCTCGGTGTGCTGCACCGGTTGCGTGATGAGGGCAATACGGTGGTGGTCATCGAGCACAACCTGGACGTGATCAAGACCGCAGACTGGATCATAGATCTTGGCCCGGAAGGTGGCGACGGCGGTGGTCGCGTGATTGCGGAAGGCAAGCCCGAACAGGTCGCACGGGCCAAGGACAGCTACACCGGCCACTATCTGGCGCAGATGCTGGCGAGAACCACTTCAACGGCCCGCCGCAGGGCCTGAACCTTCGGTCCCGCGAACCGGGCCGGCAGGAGTTTGCCATGAGATCCTTCACCATCGCCCTTGTTGCAGCCGTTGCCGCGTTCGCGGCGGTGGCAGAAGCTCCGCGCATCCCGGTGGTAACGGGGGCCTGGGCCCGGGCAACGCCGCCCGGCACGCCAGTCGCGGCCGTCTACCTCAGCATAGACAATTCGGGTGGCAAGGCCGACAGGCTGCTTGCGGTGTCGAGCGACCGCGCAGATCGGGCCGAAGTGCACGCGACCGTACGGGACGGAGATGTCGTGAAGATGCGTCGGGTCGACCCGCTGCACGTCGGCGCGGGCGAACGCGTAACGCTCGAGCCAGGTGGGACGCACTTGATGCTGATGGGACTGGAGTCGCCGCTCGTCGAAGGAGAGATCCTGACGGTGGTCATGAAATTTGAACTAGCGGGCGAGATGCGCGTGACGGCGCGGGTGATGGCACCAACCGCCCCAGACCCGCACGCGGCGCATCATCACGAATGATCATTTACCGGATCAGAGGAAGGGACTGCCCGCATTTTCCGGAAAAAGGGACTGCCCCTATCTTTCATCGCGGGGTTGGGGCCCCGCGGGACGGGTTAGAATCCCGCCGCGTGACCGTCCTTGCGTGATTCCGAGGCGCCGGCGTATGCGCCGGTGTCGGGGTCGCGTCGAATCGCCTGGTAACCGCCAAAGTCGCCGCCGACATTTCCGATGCGGTGGCCGCGACGCTGCAGTTCGGATACAACCGTAGCCTCGAACCCAGGTTCCAGCACCAGCTCGCCGCCGTCGCTCATCATCTCGCCGGTTGGCTCGCTGGAACCGTCGTGTCGCAGGCGTGGCGCGTCGCCAGCTTCCTGCAGGTTCATGCCGAAATCGATCAGGTTGACCAGCACCTGCACGTGCCCCTGCGGCTGCATGTCCCCACCCATTACGCCGAAGCTGATCAACGGCCGGTCACCCCGCGTGACGAAGGCCGGGATGATGGTATGGAATGGCCGTTTGCCGGGCGCGAACGCGTTGGGATGCCCAGCAGAGAGCGAAAACAGCTCGCCACGATCCTGCAGCACGAAGCCTAGATTACCCGGCGTCATGCCGGAGCCCATGCCACGGAAGTTGCTCTGTATCAGCGATACCATCATGCCGTCCGCGTCGGCCACGGCCAGGTAGACGGTGTCCGAACGGGCACCGGGCATCTGTCCCGGCGGGTAGGCCACGCCTGCGCGGGTCTCGTCGATCAGCTCTCGCCGCTCGGTTGCATAAGTCTTTGACAGCAGCCGCTCGAGCGGTATCGAGACGAACCCAGGGTCCGCGTAGAAGCGGGCCCGGTCCTCGAACACCAGCTTCTTTGCCTCGGCCAGCAAGTGCAGGTAGTCGGCGCTGCCGAAGCCCATCTTTGCCAGGTCGAAGCCCTCAAGGATGTTCAGCATCTGCAGCGCGGCGATACCCTGTCCGTTGGGCGGCAGTTCCCAGACGTCGTAGCCGCGATAATTCGTGGCGACGGGATCAACCCAATCGGAACGGTGCGCCGCCAGGTCATCGTAGGAAAGGAAACCGCCGTTGGCCCGCATGTATGCATCGATCGCGCGTGCCATGTCACCCTTGTAGAACACGTCGCTGCCGCCTTCCGCAATCGCCCGGTAGGTCCGGGCCAGCCGCGGATTGGCGAACATCTCCGCCTTGGCGGGCGCCCGGCCACCGGGCATGAAAGTCTCGCGAAAGCCCGGGAACCGCTCGAGCACCGCGGCGTTGTGGTGCCAACCGTCTGCGATGACCTCGGTGACCGGAAAGCCCTTGTCCGCGTAACCGATTGCCGGGGCCAGTACTTCGGTCATGGGCAGCCGCCCGAAGCGGGCATGCAACTGGAACCAGCCGTCCACGGCCCCCGGCACCGTCACGGGCAACGGCCCGAGCGGTGGAATGTGGGTGATGCCGTGCGACCTGAAGTAGTCGAGCGTCAGCGACCGCGGCGAGCGGCCACTGGCATTCAGGCCGAATGGCCTGAACTCCTTCGGGTCCCACACGATGGCAAACAAGTCTCCGCCGATGCCGGCGCCGGTCGGCTCGGTGAGGCCCAGCACGGCATTCGCCGCGATTGCACCGTCTACCGCCGACCCGCCGCACCGCATGATCTCCAGCGCCGCCTGGGTCGCCAGCGGCTGGCTGGTCGCGGCCATTGCCCTTGGCGCAAGCACTTCCGAACGCGTCGTGAACGGCCCGCCGATGCGTCGTGACCGTCTGGATGCCGAGCTCATTCCGTGCGCGTCCTCACGATTGCTGCCCCGATACCGGCTTTGTCGCGACAGGTCCTCTCTAGTCGTCCCGGGCCGTCCGGCCCGCGCTCCTGAACGTGTGCTGCACTTCGCCACCGGCGAGTCGCTCGCGGTAACGACCACGAGTATAACCGCCGATCACACTGCGCCAGAAAGCAACCGCATGGCGATGCCGGGTCGACTCCGTGACCAGCCATGTTCCGTCAAACCTGTCGAACAGCAACCTGGCGGCTGCCCGGCCGAGGCCGAGACGGCGCATTGATCGGCGAACGAAGAATTCAGTAAGCCGGAACGCGGCTTCAGGCCCGCTTGCGGCGAAAGAGCTTCGCTGGACCAGGGCGAAGCCCACGGGAATACCGTCGTTAAGTATGACGAAAGGGTTCGAGCGCTGATCGCGAAACCAGGGGCCGAGCAAGTCCTGCGACTCCTGTCCGGTTACCGCCAGAGCCGGGAAGACACCCGTCCCGCCGGCTACGAGATCATCCAGGTATTCACGATAGACCTGCTCAATCCAGTTGCGGTCGTCGCGCGATGCTCTTGCGTTACGGATGCTGACAGCCATGTCACACCCTCGAAAAAAAAAGGCCGGGCGGCGTCGCGGTGATGTTCCGCGTCATCCGCCCGGCCCAGACAGCCTGACTCGAAGGCAGTCTTACTTCTTCATGGCCTCGGCGGCGTCGCCTGCAGTCTTCTCGACTGCCTCGGCCGCCTCTACAGCGGCTTCCTTGGTCGCATCGGCAGCCCCGGCGGCGGCCTCCTCGGTCGCGGCAGCAGCGTCGGAAGCAGCCTCGCCGACCGCTGCGGCGGCGTCACCAGCCGCTTCGGTCGTGGCCTCGGCGGCAACGGTGACAGCCTGCTCGACCTTGGCGGCAGCCTCGGCGGCTGCTTCCTTGGCTTCTTCCTTCTTGCCGCCGCACGCGCCCAGCGCCAGCGCCAAGGCAACGGCACACAGAATCTTCGCATTCATTGTCAATACCCCAAAATAGATTTCAGAAAGGTGAGAGTGGGAAGGTGAACTCCGCGGCGACCGTCGAAAGCACAAAAAAATGAGCTTGACGCTCACCGGGTCGCGCAATTCTAGAGGTTTTTCGGTATTTTTCAATGGAAGCTAGCGCTTGGCACCCGTTTCACCCGGTGCAGGCACGGCCTGCCTGCGCGGCTGAAGCGGCCCCGAGCGCGACGACTCCTCCACCGGCCCGCGTCGCATTACTGGAGACAACGATGGATACGACCGTACAGGCGCTTTTTCCCGCGCACCTCGCCGCGATCATGGATCGTACGGCGCGGGCCCTGGAGGCAACCGGCTTCGACGGCCTTGTAATCGCCTCGGGCGAAGCCCCCCTGCAATTCGCCGACGACCAGCCCTACCCGTTCAAGTCGAGCCCCGGGTACAAGCTGTGGGTGCCGGAGGCGACGCCCGGATGCCTGCTGGTGTTCGAGCCGGGATGCCAGCCTCTGCTGCTTTTCCGTCAGGAAGTCGACTACTGGCACATGCCCCCGCGCGAGCCAGACGGTGCCTGGACCAGCGGTTTCGACCTGCGAATCGCCCGCAACGCGGCCGAAGCCTGCGACGCGGTACCCAGAGGCCGCCGCTGGGCGTTCCTGGGAACGCCTGAGCCGGCCTGGCAAGGCCGTGCAGAACCGAATCCCCCAGATCTGGTCGCCCGTCTGGACTACCAGAGGGCCGCCAAAACGCCCTATGAGGTTGAGTGCCTTGCCAAGGCTAGCGAACTCGGCGCAAAGGCACACCGGGCCGCTGAACGCGCCTGGCGGGGTGGTGCATCGGAGTTTGACATTCACCTCGAGTACTGCCGTGCTGCGCGGGCACGCGAGCAGGAACTCCCGTACAACAGCATCGTCGCCTGCAATGATCACGGATCCGTACTGCATTACCAGCACCTGGATCCCATGCCGCCGGCAGAGCACCGGTCATTCCTGATTGATGCGGGCGCACCGTATGCCGGCTATGGCAGCGACATCACGCGAAGCTATGCCGCGACGACGGGAAGGTTCGCAGACCTGGTCGCGGGAGTGGACGCGGCGCAGCTGCGCCTGGCGGCCATGGTCGTTCCGGGCCGCGATTATCGCGACATCCACCTGGAGGCACACCGCCTGCTCGCCGGGGTGCTGGCGGACTGCGGGCTGATCAAGGGTGGGGTGGGCGATGCGGTGGAATCGGGCGTCACGCGCGTGTTCTTCCCGCACGGAATTGGCCACCTGCTAGGGCTGCAGGTGCATGACGTCGGTGGCCTGATGGGTGATGCATCAGGAACCGAGCGGTCCCGACCGGAGGGTCATCCATTCCTCCGTTTGACCCGCGAACTCGGGCCGGGCTTCGTCGTCACGATCGAACCCGGCATCTATTTCATCGACCTGCTGCTGGAGGAGGCTCGTGCCGACCACCGCCGGTCTTTGATCGACTGGGACTGCGTTGACTCCCTGCGCGGCTACGGCGGCGTCAGGATCGAGGACAACGTCGTCGCCCAGTCCGAGGGGCCGCGCAACCTTACCCGCGAAGCCTTCGGCAGGAGCTGACAGTGCGGATCGTGGCGGATCCCGGGGATCTACAGGGCGGCAGAGGCCAGTCCCGTCGCCATCCGGTCACTTCCTGAGCAGGTCCCGAATCTCCTCCAGGAGCACCTGCTCGCGGGGTGGCGGCGGGGTGGCTTCAGGGGCTACCGGCTCCGGGGGCTTCTTGAGCTTGTTGATTCCCTTGAGCGCCATGAAGATCACCAGCGCGATGATCAGGAAGTCGACCGCAGACTGGATGAAGGCCCCGTACTTGATCAGCACCGGCATTTCTTCGGTGCCGATATTCGCGGCCATTTCGGAAAAGTCGACGCCGCCAGTCGCCGCGCCAACCAACGGCATGATGATCGAGTCGACGAGCGACGAGACGATCTTGCCGAATGCACCGCCGATTACGACACCGACCGCGAGGTCGATGACGTTGCCGCGCATCGCAAATTCCTTGAACTCGGAAGCCAGACTCATTGTTGCGTCCCCATGTCGGTACAAGGTGGCCGGATCGGCACAACCATAGGGCATGACCTGTCCGGAAGGAAGCCCCCGCCGGGCGTGCATGCCGACCCGCCACATAAAGAAGGCCGGGGCAAGCCCCGGCCTCTCCACTGGCGACCAAGAAGGCTGTCGTGCAGCCCGCATGGAGTGGAAATCGTTCAGCCCGCAGCAGCCTTCTTGCGGCGCGGCTTTGCCTGGGCCGCGGCCTCGGCCGCCGGCGCGGTCTTCTTGCGCGCGCGCTTTGCAGGCTTCTTGGACTCCTCAGCGGACGCGGTCGTTGCGCCCGCCTTGTCGACGAGTTGCATCAGCGCCATCGGGGCCGCGTCGCCGGGCCGCGTTTCCATCTTCAGGATGCGGGTATAACCACCAGCCCGGGCCTTGAAGCGCGGACCGATGTCCTCGAACAGCTTGCGGACCACTTCGTCGTCGCGCAGCTGGGAGAACGCACGGCGCCTGCCGGCAAGGTTGTCGCTCTTGCCGAGGGTGATCAGCGGCTCCACGACGCGCCTCAGCTCCTTGGCCTTGGGCAGGGTGGTACGGATGGTCTCGTGTCGCAGCAGCGCGGCGGCCATGTTGCGCATCAATGCCTTGCGATGCGAGGCATTGCGCGACAGCTGGCGGCCTGACAGGTGGTGACGCATGGTCCTTCGTTCCTCGAATCGTCAGCTCACGCCGACTTGAGCTCGTCCTCGCGTCGCAGGCTGGCCGGCGGCCAGCCCTCGATGCGCATGCCGAGCGTCAGGCCGTGGCTTTCCAGCACTTCCTTGATTTCGGTGAGCGACTTCTTGCCCAGGTTCGGCGTTCGCAGCAACTCCACTTCGGTACGCTGCACGAGGTCGCCGATGTAATGGATGTTCTCGGCCTTGAGGCAATTGGCGCTGCGGACCGTGAGCTCGAGCTCGTCGACCGGACGCAGCAGGATCGGGTCGGGCAGCGGACCGGAAGGCTGCGAGCTGATCTCGCCCTGGCCCTCGAGCTCGACGAATACCGTCAGCTGCTCCTTGAGGATCCCGCCGGCTCGCCGGATCGCTTCCTCGGGATCGATCGTGCCGTTGGTCTCGATATCGATGATCAGCTTGTCCAGGTCGGTGCGCTGCTCGACGCGGGCGGACTCCACGCCGTAGGTAACGCGACTCACCGGTGAGAACGACGCATCCAGCTGCAGCCGGCCGATCGGGCGGGTCTGTTCCTCGAACTCGACGCGCTGCGCTGCCGGGCGGTAGCCGCGTCCACGCTCGATCTTGAGCGTCATGTTCAGGTCGATGGGCTTGGTGAGCGTGGCGATGACCAGGTCGGGATTCACGATTTCGACATCGTGGTCGGACTGGATGTCGCCGGCAGTCACCGGTCCCGGGCCCTTCTTGTGCAGGCGCAGTTCGGTTTCATTGCGCGCATGCATGCGGAACGCAATACCCTTGAGGTTGAGCAGAATGTCAACGACATCCTCCTGCACCCCCTCGATGCTGGTGTACTCGTGCAGCACGCCGTCGATCTCGACCTCGGTCACGGCACAGCCGGGCATGGAGGAGAGAAGCACGCGGCGCAGCGCATTGCCCAGCGTGTGGCCGAAGCCCCGCTCGAATGGCTCGATCACGATGCGCGCATGACGCGGCGCCGTGGCGGTCACCTTGACCGACTTGGGCTTCAAGAATTCCGTGGCGGATCCCTGCATGACCGTCACCCTTTACTTTGAGTAGAGCTCGACGACGAGATTTTCATTGATGTCCGGCAGTATCTGGTCGCGGTCCGGGAGCGACTTGAAGGTGCCGGAAAGTTTTTTCTCGTCGACTTCGACCCAGTCGGGTAGCCCGACCTGGGTTGCGATGGCAAGTGCCGCGGTGATGCGCATCTGCTTCTGCGCCTTGTCGCGCACAGAGATGACATCGCCTGCCTTGCACTGATACGAAGGCACGTTGACCAGCTCGCCGTTGACCGTGATGCCCTTGTGGGACACCAGCTGGCGGGCCTCGGCACGGGTCGAGGCAAAACCCATGCGGTAGACAACGTTGTCGAGGCGCGCCTCGAGGTAGCGCAGCAGGTTCTCGCCGGTCGAACCCGGCCGCCCCGCGGCGCGCGCGTAGTAGTTGTGGAATTGCCGTTCGAGCACTCCGTACATACGGCGCAGCTTCTGCTTTTCCCGCAGCTGCAGGCCATAGTCGGAGAGCCGCGTGCGGCGCTCGCCCTTTATGCCGCCCGGCGGCACTTCCAGTTTGCACTTGCTCTCGAGAGGCTTGACCGCGCTCTTCAGGAACAGATCAGTACCCTCGCGGCGCGAGAGCTTGCACTTGGGACCGAGATACCTCGCCATGACTTTCTAGCCCTCAGACGCGCCGCTTCTTGGGCGGGCGGCAACCGTTGTGGGGAATTGGCGTGACGTCCTCGATGCTGGTCACCTTGAGACCGCAGCCGTTGAGCGCCCGCACCGCCGACTCGCGACCTGGGCCCGGGCCCCGCACCCGAACCTCGACCGTCCGCAGCCCGTAGTCCTGCGCGGCGGTGCCGGCCTTCTCGGCGGCGACCTGCGCGGCAAACGGCGTGCTCTTGCGCGAACCGCGGAAGCCCGAGCCGCCGGAAGTCGCCCACGACAACGTATTGCCCTGGCGATCGGTGATCGTCACGATCGTGTTGTTGAACGAGGCGTGGATGTGCGCAATGCCATCCGACACCTGTCGCTTGGATTTCTTGCGGGCCTTGCTGGCGCCCGACCCTGACTGCTTTTCAGCCATCTTCCTGGATACCCGGAATTAGTTCGGAATTGATGCGGTCAGGCGCTATCAGCGCTTGCCCGGCTGAGCCTTCGACTTGATCGCCGCGCGGCGCGGGCCCTTGCGAGTGCGCGAGTTGGTCCGCGTCCGCTGGCCGCGGGCCGGCAGCCCCTTGCGGTGACGGATTCCACGGTAGGCGCCGAGGTCCATCAGCCGCTTGATGGCCATGGCGTTCTCGCGGCGGAGGTCGCCCTCTACCGTGAGCCTGGCCACTGCCGTACGCAACGAGGCGACCTCGGCTTCCGTGAGGTCACGGACCTTGGTCGACGGCGCAACGCCGGCTGCCTGGCAGATCGCCTCGGACGCTGGACGGCCGATGCCGTAAATATGCGTAAGCCCGATGACGATGTGCTTGTTCACCGGGATATTGATGCCGGCGATACGCGCCATGACTACCTGCCCCTAAGCCGCGGAAAACGCAGCAGTATACGTGAAAACGACGATTCCCTCAACGTCAGCCCTGCCGCTGCTTGTGCCGGGCATCCGACGAACAGATGACCCGCACCACGCCACGGCGGCGCACGATCTTGCAGTTCTTGCAGATCTTCTTGACTGATGGACGTACCTTCATCTCTCCACTCCCCGGGCGACAAGTCGCCCGTCACCGAGGCGAGCCGGAACGGCCGTAGCCGCGCAGGTTCGCCTTCTTCATCAACCCCTCGTACTGGTGGGACATCAGGTGCGCCTGTAACTGCGCCATGAAGTCCATCGCGACCACCACGAGGATCAGCAGCGACGTGCCGCCAAAGTAGAACGGGACCCGCCCGTAGGCGGTCAACAATTCGGGCAACAGGCAGACGCCGGTCACGTACAACGCGCCCCAGACCGTAAGGCGCGTCAGTACCTTGTCGATGTACTCGGCCGTTTGCTGCCCAGGCCGGATACCCGGGATGAACGCCCCGCCCTTCTTCAGGTTCTCCGCCGTTTCGCGCGAATTGAACACCAGCGCGGTGTAGAAGAAGCAGAAGAATATGATCAAGGCAGCATAAATCAGGATGTGCAACGGCTGTCCATAGCCGAGCGACGCGGCGATATTCTGCAGCGCCACCTGCCAGGTGCCCTCGCCCGTCGCGCCAGCGGCAAAGAAGCTGGCCAGGGTAGCCGGGAACAGCAGCAGCGACGAGGCGAAGATCGGCGGAATAACGCCCGACATGTTCATCTTGAACGGCAGGTGGCTGGTCTGGCCGGCGTACATCTTGCGCCCAACCTGCCGCTTGGCGTAATTGACCGGGATGCGGCGCTGGGCGCGCTCGACGAACACGCAGAAGGCGGTCACCGCCGCGATCAGCAGCAGCAGCAGGATGGCGAAGGCCGGGTTCATCTCGCCCGAACGCACCTGCTCGAGCGTGCCGCCGATGGCCGCCGGCAGGCCGGCGACGATGCCGGACAGGATGATCATCGAGATGCCGTTGCCGATGCCGCGCTCGGTGATCTGCTCGCCGAGCCACATGAGGAATATGGTGCCAGCCGCCAGCGTGATGGCCGCGATCACGACGAACTGCCAGCCGGGATTGAGCGCCACGCCCTGGTTCTGGAATGCGGTCGCCGCCCCGAAGCCCTGGAAGATCGCGAGCACCAGCGTGAAGTAACGGGTCCACTGGGTCAGCTTGCGCCGCCCGGCTTCCCCTTCCTTCTTCACGGCCGTCATCGTCGGCACCACCACCGCCATCATCTGGATGATGATCGAAGCCGAGATGTAGGGCATCACGCCCATCGCAAAAATGGACAGGCGCGACAGCGCTCCACCCGAGAACATGTTGAACAGCCCGAGGATGGTGCCTTCCTGCTGATCGAACAGGCGGGCCATGGCCGCCATGTCGAGCCCGGGCACGGGCACGAACGTGCCGATCCGGTAGACGACCAGCGCGCCTAGCAGGAACAGCAGGCGATAGCGCATCTCGGTGAAGCGAGTCGCTTCACCCAATGCGAGCGCCGGGTTCGATGCCTGTGTCGCCAAGTCGTACTCCTGCCGTGCTGACGCTGGCGGCTCAGGCCGCCGCGCCCTCCTCGATCCGCCCGCCCGCCTGCTCTATTGCAGCGCGCGCGCCCTTGGTAGCCACGACCTCGGGGCCCTTGACGGTGATGGCGCGCTCGATCTTCCCCGACAGGATGATGCGGGCCTTCTCCGTACCGGCCGGCACGATGCTCGCGGCCTTCAGGCCAGCGAGGTCGACGACGTCGCCCTTGATCTTGATCAGGTCGGTCAGCGTCACCTCGGCACGTGTGCGTTTCATGGCCGAGCGGAAGCCGACCTTCGGTAGGCGCCGCTGCAGCGGCACCTGGCCGCCCTCAAAGCCGACCTTGTGGTAGCCGCCCTTGCGCGCCTTCTGCCCCTTGCCGCCGCGGCCGCAGGTCTTCCCCTGGCCCGCCGACGCGCCACGGCCGACGCGCAGTCGCGGCTTCTTGCTGCCCGCACCGGGCTTCAGGTCATTCAATCGCATGGTCCTGCTCCTCAGGCCTGCTCTACCCGCAGCAGGTGCTGCGCGGCGCGGATCATCCCGCGGTTCTCGGGGGAGTCATCAACGATCCGCGTGTCACGGATGCGCTTCAGTCCCAGGCCGCGCACCGACGAGCGGATGTTCTTCAACTGCCCAGCTATGCTGCCGGTCAGTGTGATTTTCAATTTCGCATTAGCCATGGCTCAGCCCAGGATCTCTTCAACTGTCTTGCCGCGCTTGGCCGCGATGTCCTCCGGCGAGCTCACCCGCGCGAAGGCGTCGAACGCCGCCCGGA
Organism: Gammaproteobacteria bacterium; assembly: GCA_024642505.1. Taxonomy (GTDB): domain Bacteria; phylum Pseudomonadota; class Gammaproteobacteria; order Steroidobacterales; family Steroidobacteraceae; genus SG8-30. Next base: position 8,862 of record JAHEAZ010000008.1, on the reverse strand, counting down.
CCACGTTGATCGGGTTGCGCGAACCGTAGCTCTTCGCCAGCACATTACGCACACCGGCGCACTCGAACACCGCCCGCATACCACCGCCAGCGATCACGCCGGTACCGTCGGAGGCAGGCTGCATGATGACGCGCGTCGTGCCGTGCCGACCCTTGACTGCGTAGTGCAGCGTGTCGTTCCTCAGCGGGACGTTGATCATGTTGCGGCGTGCCTGCTGCATCGCCTTGGCGATTGCCGTCGGCACCTCGCGCGCCTTGCCGTAACCGAAGCCAACACGACCGGCGCCGTCACCGACCACGGTCAAGGCGGTGAAACCGAACTGGCGGCCACCCTTGACGACCTTGGCGGTGCGATTGACGGTGACCAGCTTTTCCAGCAGGTCATCGGTCGCGGGGCCCCTTTGCTCTCGTGCCATTGTAGATTTACCCCTGAATCAGAACTCGAGGCCAGCCTCGCGGGCTGCCTCGGCCAGCGCCTTGACGCGACCGTGATACATGAAGCCGGAGCGATCGAACGCCACCTGCGTGACGCCGGCCGCCTTCGCGCGCTCGGCGATGACCCGGCCGACCGCAGCAGCGGCCGCCGCGTTGCCCGTGCCCTCGAGACCCTGCGAAACATCCTTCTGCAGCGTCGACGCAGTCACGATCACGCGCGCGCCATCGGCGCTCGTGACCTGCGCGTAGATGTGCCGCGGAGTACGGTGCACCGTCAGACGCGCCGTACCGATCTCGCGGATCTTTGCCCGGCCGCGCGTGGCGCGACGCAGGCGCTTGTCCTTCTTGGTGAGCTGTGCCATGGCGATTACTTCTTCTTGCCTTCCTTGAGCACGATCTTCTCGCCGGCGTAACGCACGCCCTTGCCCTTGTAGGGCTCGGGCGGGCGGAAGCCACGGATTTCCGCCGCGACCTGACCGACTTGCTGACGATCGTTGCCCTTGATGAGTACCTCGGTCTGGGTGGGCGTCTCGATCGAAACGCCCTCCGGGACCTGGTAGCTAACTGGGTGCGAAAAGCCCAGGGTCAGGTTCAGCGCCTTGCCCTGTAGCTGCGCGCGGTAACCGACCCCGAGTAGCTCCAACTTGCGCTGGAAACCCTCGGAAACGCCGGTGACCATGTTGGCCAGGTGCGCGCGCGTGGCGCCAGCAGTCGGCACCAGCGCCTTCGACTCCGGGCCGTCGGCGATCTTCACGACCAGTTGCTGCCCATCCTGCGCGACGGAAATTCCGCGCGACAACTGCAGATTCAAAGAACCCCTGGTTCCCTTCACCGTGACCGACTGCGGGCTCACCGTGGCGGTGACGCCCTTCGGAAGATCGACGGGTTTCTTGGCTACACGAGACATGATCGGAAAGACCCCTGTTACCGTTGCCCAGATGGCCTCAGGCCACCACGCAAAGCACTTCGCCACCCTGGCCGATGCGGCGGGCATCGCGGTCCGTCATCACGCCTTGGGGCGTGGACACGATCACGACGCCGAGACCACCGAGCACCTTCGGCAGCGCCGTCTTGCCGCGGTACTGCCTGAGCCCGGGCCGCGACGCACGATCGAGACGCTCAATCACCGGCCGGCCCTGGTAGTACTTCAGCGCAACCACAAGGGTCGCCTTGTTCCCGTCCTGGCGGATCGCGTAATCAGCGATATAGCCCTCGTCCTTCAGGACGCGCGCAATGGCAACCTTGACCCTGGAAGAACCCACGGTGACCTCGGCCTTGCCGGCCGCCTGGCCGTTGCGAATTCGGGTCAGGAAGTCCGCGATCGGATCAGTCATGCTCATATCCGTAAATCCTTACCAGCTCGACTTGCGAAGGCCGGGAATGTCGCCGCGCATCGTCGCCTCGCGCAGCTTGGTGCGGGCGAGTCCAAACTTGTGGTACGTGCCGCGTGGGCGGCCGGTGATCGCGCAACGCTCACGCAACCGCGACGGGCTCGCGTCGCGCGGCAGCTTCTGCAGCGACTCCACGGCCACTGCACGCTCCTCAGCCGACAGCTTCGGGTCGTGTATCTGCTGCTTGAGCTTGGCGCGCTTCACCGCGTACTTCTTTACCGTCTTTTCGCGATGTTTTTCGCGCTGAATCATGCTGGTCTTGGCCATGGGTCACTTCCTGAACGGAAAGTTGAATGCCTCGAGCAGCGCGCGGCCCGCCGCGTCGTCGCCCGCCGTCGTGGAAATGGTGATGTCCATTCCGCGCAGCTGATCGATCTGGTCGTAGGCAATCTCTGGAAAAATGATCTGCTCCTTGACACCGAAGCTGTAGTTGCCGCGGCCATCGAAAGAGCGCGGGTTGACCCCGCGGAAGTCGCGGATGCGTGGCATCGCGATGTTGATCAGGCGGTCGAGGAAATCGTACATGCGGGCGCCGCGCAGGGTCACTTTACAGCCGACCGGCAGGCCTTCACGTAGCTTGAAGGTAGCCACGGACTTGCGCGACGAGCGTACCGACGGCTTCTGCCCGGTGATCTTCGCCAGGTCCTCGGTCGCGGCGTCCATGACCTTCTTGTCGGCCACAGCCTCGCCCACGCCCATGTTCAGCGTGATCTTGGCGATCCGGGGCACTTCCATGTCGTTGCCAAGCTCGAGATCCTTCATGAGCTTCTGCTTCACGACTTCGTGGTAATGCTTGTGCAGTCTGGCCTGGTAAGCCATGTCTCGAGTCTCCACGCTCACAGGTCAACGACTTCGTCGTTGGACTTGAAGTAACGGACCTTGCGGCCGTCCTCCAGCTTCCTGAAGCCGATGCGATCGGCCTTCTTGGTCGCTGGATTCCACAGCGCCACGTTGGACGCCTGTATCGGGGCTTCCTTCTGGATGATTGCCCCGGTCACGCCCCGTGACGGATTCGGCTTCTGGTGCTTCTTGACCATGTTCACGTTCTCGACGAGCACGCGGTCTCCCTCGAGCACACGAATCACGGTTCCGGTCCGGCCCTTGTCACGGCCGGTGATGATGACGACGGTGTCGCCCTTGCGAATTCTGTTCATCGCCTTCCCCTCGCCGTCAAAGCACTTCCGGCGCGAGCGAAATGATCTTCATGAACTGCGCGGTGCGCAGCTCGCGCGTCACGGGCCCGAAGATACGGGTGCCGATCGGCTCCAGCTTGCTGGTCAGCAGCACGGCGGCATTGCCGTCGAAGCGAATCAGCGACCCATCGGCGCGTCGCACTCCCTTGCGGGTGCGGACTACGACGGCGTCGTAGACCTCGCCCTTCTTGACCTTGCCGCGCGGGATCGCATCCTTGACGCTGACCTTGATGACATCGCCGACGCCCGCATAGCGGCGCCGGGTGCCTCCAAGCACCTTGATGCACATGAGTTCACGAGCGCCGGAGTTATCGGCGGCCTGGAGCCTCGTTTGCATTTGGATCATCGGCTCAACCTCCCGGCGCTCAAGCGGCCGTCGCGCGCGTAACGACGCGCACCAGAGTCCATGACTTGCGGCGCGACAGCGGACGGCACTGGGCTATCGCCACGGTGTCACCTTCATTGCACTCGTTGTTTTCATCGTGAGCGAGCAGCTTGGTGGTGCGCCTGACGTACTTGCCGTAAGTCGGGTGCTTCACCACGCGCTCGACCACCACGGTGATCGACTTGTCCATCTTGCTGCTGACAACCTTGCCCGTCAGCGTGCGCGCGGTCTTGGCGGACTCCTGCGCGACTTCCTGAATCTCGGCCATTAGCCTTCACTCCCGGCGCTCTTCGCGCGCTCGAGCTCGTTGAGCACCGTCTTGACGCGGGCCACGTTCTTGCGAACCTTGCCGTACTGGTCCGGCCGCGCCGGCTGGCCGGCTGCGGCCGCCATGCGCAGGTTGAACTGCTCGCGTCGGAGCTTGATCAGCTCCTCCTTGAGTTCCGCCGGCGTCTTCTTCCGCATATCGTTCGGGTTCATCAGCGCACCTGTCGCTTGACGAAAATAGTGGACACCGAAAGCTTCGCCGCCGCCAGCCGGAAGGCCTCGCGCGCAGTCGTCTCGGGCACGCCCTCGATCTCGAAAAGCATCCTGCCTGGCGTGACCTTGGCCACCCAGTATTCGACGTTGCCCTTGCCGCTACCCATGCGCACCTCAAGGGGCTTCTGGGTGATCGGCACGTCCGGGAAGACGCGGATCCAGATCTGGCCACCACGCTTGACGTAGCGCGTCATGGCACGGCGCGCGGCCTCGATCTCGCGGGCCGTCATCCGTGCCCTGCCGGTGGCCTTCAGCCCGAAGTCGCCGAAGGCAACCGTGCTGCCACGGATGGCAACCCCGGCAAGGTTGCCCTTGTGCATCTTGCGGTACTTGGTTCGCTTTGGCTGCATCATGGTTCAGGTACTCCGCGGGCTCAGCCGGCTACCGGCTCGGCCGCCGGCTTCTGCGGTTCCTCGACTGCAGCAGCCTCGACCTGCTCGGCCTCGAAGACCTCGCCCTTGAAGACCCATACCTTGATGCCTATTACACCGTAGGTAGTGCGGGCCTCGGCCGTGCCGTAATCGATGTCGGCGCGGAAGGTGTGCAGCGGAATGCGTCCCTCTCGGGTCCACTCGGAACGCGAGATTTCGGCCCCGTTGAGGCGGCCCGCAACACGCACCTTCACGCCCAGGGCGCCACTGCGCATGGTGTTCATCACGGCACGCTTCATCGCGCGGCGAAACATCACGCGTTTCTCGATCTGCTGCGCGATACCCTCGGCCACCAGCGTCGCATCCAGCTCGGGCTTGCGGATCTCGGCGATGTTGAGGCGCACGTCGCCAACCGCCATGTTCATCAGCTTGGCAGCCTCGACGCGCAGCTTCTCGATGTCCTCGCCCTTCTTGCCGATCACCATGCCCGGGCGCGCCGTGTGAATCGTGATATTCGCCTTGCGCGCAGCGCGCTCGATGTGAATGCGGCTGACCGAAGCCTCGGCGAGCTTCTTCCTGAGGAACTCCCGCACCATCCAGTCCGAGTGGAGGTGCGCCGAGAAATTCTTGGTATCGGCATACCAGCGCGAAGTCCAGTCGCGGGTTATGCCCAGGCGAATACCGATCGGATTGACTTTCTGACCCATGCCCTGCTCCGTTCCTTGATCTTCGCGGCGCTTAGCCGGCGGAACCGTCAGCGACGGTCACGGTGATGTGGCTCAGGCGCTTGACAATGCGGTTGCCGCGGCCCTTTGCGCGCGCCTGGAAGCGCTTGAGGACTGGCGCGGTGTCGATCTCGATCCGCGCAATTTTCAGTTCGTCGATGTCGGCGCCGAGGTTGTGCTCGGCATTGGCGATTGCCGACTCGAGCACCTTGCGCACCAGCTTGGCACCCTTCTTCGGCGTGTAGGCCAGCACCTGCAAGGCCTGCCCTACGGGCTGGCCACGCACCATGTCCGCGACGAGGCGGCACTTCTGCGGCGAAATGCGCGCATGGCGCAACTTGGCAGATACCTGCATGACGTTACTCCGACCCGGCCTTTCTGTCACCCGAGTGCCCCCTGAAGGTGCGCGTCGGTGCGAACTCGCCGAGCTTGTGGCCGACCATGTTCTCGGTCACGAGGACCGGAACGTGCTGCCGCCCGTTGTGGACCGCGATTGTCAGTCCGACCATGTCGGGCAGGACCATGGAGCGGCGCGACCAGGTCTTGATCGGGCGCCGGTCATTCTTTTCACGGGCCAGTTCGACCTTCCTGGCAAGGTGCAGGTCGACAAACGGGCCCTTTTTCAGCGAGCGTGACATGTTGTCCCAGGCTCCTTACTTGCGGCGACGCACGATGAATGCGTCGGTGCGCTTGTTCTTGCGCGTCTTCTTACCCTTGGTGTGCCAGCCCCAGGGCGACACGGGATGCGGATTGCCCTGACCGGAGCGGCCTTCGCCGCCGCCGTGCGGGTGATCGACGGGATTCATCACCACACCGCGAACCGTCGGGCGGATGCCGCGCCAGCGTTTGGCGCCCGCCTTGCCGAAGCTGCGCAGGTTGTGCTCGTCGTTACCGACCTCGCCGAGGGTGGCGCGGCATTCGGCGTTGACGCGGCGCATCTCGCCGGACTTGAGGCGCAGGATCGCGTAGCCGGCCTCGCGGCCGGTGTACTGCGCGGAATTGCCGGCGGCGCGGGCGATCTGGCCGCCCTTGCCGGGCTTCAGTTCAATGTTGTGGACCACCGAGCCGACCGGAACGTTTCTCAGCGCCATGGAGTTGCCCGGCTTGATCGGCGACTCCGCGCCCGACTGGATCTCGTCACCGGCGCTCAGCCCCTTGGGCGCCAGGATGTAACGGCGCTCGCCGTCACGGTACAGGATCAGCGCCAGGTAGGCCGAGCGGTTCGGATCGTACTCGAGCCGTTCGACGCGGCCGGGCACGCCATCCTTGTCGCGGCGGAAATCTACCACGCGATACTTCTGCTTGTGGCCACCGCCCTTGTGGCGAGTGGTCAGCCTGCCCGACGTGTTGCGTCCGCCGGTAGACTTCTGAGACGCGACGAGCGAGCGCACAGGCTTGCCCTTGTGCAGGCCTGAGCGATCCGGGCGCACCTGGAAACGCGTTCCAGGCGACGTCGGCTTGAGTTTTTTCAATGCCATCGTTCTGCCTTCCCTTCCAGCGGTGCCCCCTTAAGGGGCATCCACTCCGCCAAGCTCGATAGCCTGGCCTGCCTGCAACCGCACATAAGCCTTCTTCCAGTCCGAGCGGCGGCCCTCGAAGCGACCGAAGCGCTTGCGCTTGCCTATCTGGTTGGCGACCTGCACCGACCGTACCTTGACGTCGAACATGAACTCTACTGCAGCCTTTATCTCCGGCTTGGTCGCGTCGGTGCGCACCCGGAACACGTACTGGCCACCCTGTTCGGCCACCCGCGCGCTCTTCTCGGAGACGTGCGGCGCGACCAGGATGTTGATCAGGCGCTCCTTCGAAACCCTTTCCCTGCTCGTGCTCATGCCAGGCGCTCCTCGAGCATCTTGAGCGCGCCGACGGTCGCCAGGACCTTCTCGTAACGCGCGAGGCTTACCGGGTCCAGGCTCGCCACCGGCAGCACGTGGACCGCCGGCAGATTGCGCGAAGCCAGCCACAGCTTCTCGTCATAGGCCTCGACCAGGATCAGCACGCTGTCCAGGCCGAGCTGCTTGAGCTTGCCGACCAGCATGCGGGTCTTCGGCGCTTCCAGGTCGATCCCGTCGGTCACGACCAACCTGTCCTGGCGGGCAAGCTCCGAGAGCATCGAACGGATGGCGCCGCGGTACATCTTGCGGTTGACCTTCTGCTCGTAGCTGCGCGGAGCGGCGGCGAAGGCCCGGCCCCCACCGACCCAGATCGGGCTGCGCGTGGAACCGGCCCGGGCACTTCCCGTGCCCTTTTGAGCGTGCGGCTTCCTGCCGCCGCCACGGACCTCGGCCTTGGTCTTCTGCGCCTTGGTACCGGCACGGCCGGCTGCCATGTAGGCGGTCAGGACCTGGTGGACGAGCGGCTCGTTGAACTCACGGCCGAACGTCGCATCGCTTACTTCGATTTCGGAGCCATTGGCCCCGGCGTTAACAAGCTTCAGCTTCATCGCGGGAGCCTCAGATCACTTCTTGGCAGGGGCGACGTATTTGCGTCGCGCCTGGGCGGCTACCTTGACCGAGGGGCGGACGACGACGGAGCCACCCTCAGCACCCGGCACTGACCCGCTCACCAGCAGCAGGTTGCGCTCAACATCGACCTCGACCACCTGCAGGTTTTCCTGGGTCCGGCGGACGCTGCCCATGTGACCTGACATGCGCTTGCCTTTGAAGACCCTGCCCGGCGTCTGGCGCTGGCCGATCGAGCCAGGCGCGCGGTGCACGACCGAGGCGCCGTGGCTGGCCGGCCCGCCGGCGAAGCCGTGGCGCTTGACGGTACCGGCGAATCCCTTGCCTATGGTCGTGCCACTCACGTCGACCATCTGGCCGGCTGCGAACAGGTCTACCTTCAGCTCGGCACCCGGCTTGAACTCTCCGCCCTCGCCGTCAGCAAGGCGGAATTCCAGGGTCGTCGCGCCCGGCTCGACGCCATGCTTGGCAAAGTGGCCGGCGACGGGCTTGGAAACGCGGGATGCGCGTCGGGAACCGACCGTAACCTGAATCGCGCGGTAGCCATCGATTTGGCTGTCCCGAACCTGTACGACGCGGTTGGGGAGCGCCTCGATGACGGTCACCGGCACGGATACTCCCGCGTCGGTGAAAACTCGAGTCATGCCGCACTTGCGGCCGACCAGACCAATGGTCATGACCTTTGTCCTCGTTGCACCGCACCGGCTGCGATTGGCCGGCACTGTCTCTATGTCCATCTTCCCCAGGCACGGGCGGCATCAAGCCTACCCGCCACCCGCTGGAACCCGGGCCCCGAAAAAACCGCGGCGCCGCGGCCCCAGGCCGGGCGCCCACTGCGGGGCCAAAGCGAGCCGCCTAGTATAGCGGCTTGAATGGGCGGCGCAAGCCGCCCGAAACTCCCGATTCGACTGGCTCAGTTCAGCTTGATCTGCACGTCCACGCCGGCCGGCAGCTCGAGCTTCATCAAGGCGTCGACCGTCTTGTCGGTCGGGTTGACGATGTCCATGAGCCGCTTGTGGGTACGAATCTCGTACTGGTCGCGCGCGTCCTTGTCGCCGTGGGGCGAGACCAGAACGGTGAACTTCTCAATCTTGGTCGGCAGCGGCACCGGCCCGCGGACGGTCGCGCCCGTCCGCTTGGCGGTCTCCACGATCTCGCGAGCCGAATTGTCGATCAGCCTGTGGTCAAAAGCCTTCAGGCGGATCCGGATGTTCTGACTGGTTGCCATGTTTTCGGCCTTACTTCAGGATCTTTGAGACCACGCCGGCGCCCACGGTGCGACCACCCTCGCGGATGGCGAAGCGCAGGCCTTCCTCCATCGCGATCGGTGCAATCAGGTCCACCACCATCTTGATGTTGTC
>JAHEAZ010000156.1 GCA_024642505.1 Gammaproteobacteria bacterium | reverse complement strand
ATGGCTGCAACGGCATTTGTGACCTGCGGGGAGGGCGCTGAGCAAATCCCCATGCATGATCCCGTCATGGCAACGGCAAAACCTTGGTTTGACCAGACGATCGGCCCAGTGATAGCGTGCTTCTTGCCAACAACGGTAGTCTCAATTACCAATTCACCAAACCGGATCATGCCCCCACGGCGGGGCACGTTGTACTGGAGCGGGAGGCCCCATGTCCACGAGACTCGATTTCTCCAAACTTTCCTTGATGGACGCCCTCGATCTCGCCACTGTGATCGAGCTTGAAGCGCACAAGCGTTATACACAATTCGCAGACCAACTCGGAATACGTGATGCTGGCGACGCCGGTTCCGTGTTCCAATCGATGGCTGTCAATGAGAGCAAGCACGGTGAACAGCTTGCCGAGCGCCGACTCGCACTGTTTGGTGATAAACCCCCCAAGGTCAAGATCGATGACATCTTCGATGTCGAGGCTCCTGATTTCGGTGCGCCCAGTCGGTACATGTCCCCGCTAAAGGCGTACTACGTGGCTTTATCCTCTGAAAAGAAGGCTTTCGAGTTCTACGACCAGGCCCTGCGTTACGTGAACCAGCCGGACGTCAAAGCGCTGTTTGAGGAACTGCGGGAAGAAGAGGCCGAGCACGTGGCAATGCTCGAGGAAATCATCGCGAAGTTGCCGCCGTCGGCGTCCATCGACCTCGAAGACGAGGACGATGACCCAAACCAGCCAGTTCGCAATAGTATGGAATCCTAGTCAGCCGTTCTCATCGGGACACCGCCAAGATGATTCTCGCGGGCTGACAATAGCTTCGGCTCACGTGCACCGAACCGCTCCGGCGGGGCGGCGTGCGAGCCATCGTCATGTCGTCCCGCGATATCGGCCATGCTGGCAACACTGTCACCGTGCCAGGGCTTCCGGTTCCTTTCAAACTCCGCGACTGGCCACGGCTCCGCGGGGCGCTCAGCCTAGCTCGCGCATCTCTTCAGGTGTGAGTCTCGTAGCGGCCGCTGCAACGTTGTCCTCGAGATGTTTCAGCTTCGAGGTCCCGGGGATCGGCAACATCACCTTCGAGTGCGTGAGCAGCCACGCGATCGCGGCGTGGGGAACCGAAATGCCCCGCCTTGAGGCGAGCGCTTCGAGCTTGGCACGTGACTCCGCGCCGGAATCTCGAGAACTCTGGGCAAGGGGCGACCATGGTATGAACGCGATTCCGTCGCGCTCGCAGACCTGCAGGACCGGATCCGACGAGCGATCGGCTACGTTGTAACGGTTCTGCACGGAAACCACGTCGACGACTTTCCTGGCGCGTTCGAGTTCGTCGACCTTGAAGTTCGACACACCGACGTGGCGGATCTTCCCTTCCTCCTGTAGGCGCGACAACTCGCCGAGCGAATCCTCGAGCGGCACCATGGGATCGATTGCATGCAGCTGGTATACGTCGATGTGCTGGACCTTCAAGCGCTTTAGGCTCGCCTCGCAGGCTTCGCGCAGGTGTTGAGGCCGGCCATCGCGCTCCCACTTACCTGGTTCCGGTCGGATGAGCCCCCCCTTGGTTGCTATCACCAGTCCACCTGGATATGGATGCAGCGCCTCAGCAATGAGCTCCTCGCTCGTCGCAGGCCCGTAGGCGTCCGCCGTATCGATGAAGTTGACACCGAGCGCGACGGCGCCTTGCAGGACACGGATTGCCTCGTCACGGTCTTTCGGGTAGCCCCAGATACCTTCGCCGGTGATGCGCATCGCGCCGAATCCCAGGCGATTGACAGCCAGATCCTTGCCAATCGTGATCGTTCCTGCCGCGGCTGCAGGCAATGCGGCACCCTTTGCCGGGTCATTGGCCGGACCACCCGCTGGCTGCGGCGACGCGAGCACGGGCGAAGCCAGGCGACCCAGCGCCAGCGCCGTCATCGCGGCCGCTCCATCGATCAGCAGCCGTCTCCGTGAATAGTCATCGGTTGTCATCGAATGCCCCTTTTTGCCAGTACTCCTCGGACGGAAGATGACATTGGACGACGTCATTTTTCAACTGCGCCCGAACCGCGGCAATGCTCGGCGGGCGTTGCCGGTCGTCAGCAGTAGCTTGACTGGTCGCTGCTAAGGAGTCTCCCTTAAGACGCCGCCGGGCGTGCGCAGTCAACCCCCACCAGCACCCGAGGAGGCTCTTGTGCCTGCCTGTGTACGGAATTCCGGTGTCGTTACGCCAGTCCATGCGGCAACCACTCATGAATGTCCGGGCCGCAAGCTGCTTTCATTCAAGCGCCAACCGCCGCGGGAATGGGTGCAAGAGGCGGGATCTGGCGGTGGGAGGGGGAGCCGTGGAAGATCGGGCAACTCGCCTCGAGGCAACCGTGGAGCAACTCAGGGTTGCTGTCTTGTCGCTCGAGCAGCGCCTCGCGGCACTGGAAGCGGAGCGCCCGCAGGTAACCGCGCCCCGGGTCGATGAGCTCGCGCAGGAGCGGCAGGGGGGACTGGTCGAAGCTGTCGCAGCCGATGCCTCCACCGCCGGCCGTTACGACCCAATCGCGATGGTTTCCCTCGCTGGCCGTTTGATGCTGGTCATTGCGGGCGGATTCTTCCTTCGCGCCATGACCGACGCGGGTGTGCTGGTGCCGCGGGTCGGCCTTGCTCTGGGCTTCGCCTATGCCATGGCGTGGCTCTTATTCGCAGACCGCGCGGGTGGGCGTCAGCAAGTTGCAGCCGCCGTGTTTCATGCGATGGCGACCGCGATGATCGCTTTCCCATTGCTGGTCGAAGCAACGACAAGGTTCAAGGTAGTGGCTGGCGCCGGTAGCGTCGCCGGTATGGCGGTGCTGACCGCGGGACTGCTGTTCGTTGCATGGCATCAGCGAATGCGCGCAGTAGCATGGATCGCCATCATCGGGGCGCTGCCAACCAGTTTCTGGCTGCTCATCCAGACGGGCAACGTCCCGCCGTTTGCGTTCTACCTCGTCGGCTTTGGACTGGCAACTTTGTGGTTGAGCTACGCGCTCGGTTGGTGGGGGGTGCGTTGGCCGGTTGCGTTGGCCGCAGACGTGGCCGTCGTGGGGGCGACTCTGCGGGTGCTGGCCCCGGAAAACCAGGATGCGCCGCATCTTGCAATACTGCTGCAGTTGCTTCTGCTGGGAACCTACTTGGCGGGCATCGGGATCCGCACGCTGGTCCGCGGCCGTAGCGTTGGCCCCTTCGAGATCACACAGACGTTTGTCGCCCTGCTGGTAGGTTTCGGCGGGGCGCTATACCTGACACGAGCGACCGGCATTCCTCCGGGGACACTTGGGGCAATCAGCCTTGCCCTGGGTACTGCGTGCTATGGCGTGGCCGTGGCGGTCAACGACAAGCAGAGTGAAGGCTGGCGCAACATCTATTTCTATACATCCCTTGGATTGGTGCTGGTATTGACCGGCTTCACTCTCGTACTCGGCAAAGGCGCGGTCAGCCTGGCGTTTGCGGCACTCGCCGTGCTGGCAACGGGACTGTGGTCACGCTTCGGACGACTGTTTACGTTGCTTCATGGCGCCGCATATCTGGTGGCAGCTGGCATCGCGTCAGGAGTGCTGGTCTACTGCATGCGGGTCCTTGCGGCAGGTGCACTCGGCCCGTGGGGCCAGCCGGATACCGCCATGCATGCGGTGCTGGTCGCCAGCGGACTCGTGGCATGGCTCGCTGCAGCGCAACCGGAGCGGGGTCGCGACAGCATCGCAAGCGGGGCCAGGTGCGTCGTGATCCTTGTGTTCCTCGGGGCAGCCGGCGGCCACGTCATCGGCTATATCGCGTCAGCTGCAGGTGTACGGGCGGGCGGCAGTGTCGATACAGGTCTGCTCGCCACGATCAGCACGGTGGTGCTCTCCGTGGCTACGTTCCTGTGCGCATGGGTCGGCCGCCGTGCCCGGTTCCGCGAGTGGGGATGGCTGGTCTACCCGTTGCTGGTCGTCATCGGCCTGAAGATGCTTGGGCAGGACTTCAAGCATTCGCGTGCCGCGACTCTGTTCGTCGCCATGGCCCTGTATGGCGCTGCTCTGATTCTGGCGCCTCGCCTGCGCCGTCGTGGCGACAATACAGCTGTCGATTCAGTTGCCTGACACGCCGCGGCACAGGGCCTGAATCTGCGCTGCGTCCCTGCACATCGTCGTAGAAAGGCAAGCAAGAACGAGACACTCGGTGGCAGATGGTTTTTTACCAGGCAATGCTTACCGCAGTCCGGGGATAGATCCAATCGCTGCATATCGACGGTCGACCATCCTGCGCGGTCACGGTGCGTAGTTTGGCCGCTGCGTCAGCCGGCGGCTAAACTGCCGCGGTTTCGTTCAACAACTAACGGCTGTCACCAGCCGGCGAGCAACCTCCGACCTGGTAGCCGCCCAGCCCCCTACCTAGGTCCCATGAATGGCCGTAATCCTTGTTTGGCAACGCAACTCAGCCGCGCCGGTTGCCCGGGGGAACCCAAGTGCGCGAATATGCGAGGCGCTTCACAAGAAAGGCTCGGCAAGAGCCGTCCGTGCCGCCCGAAAACGGCGGCTGATTACCAGAGGGGAAACCAATGAAAAACCTGATCCTGGCCGCACTGTTGCTCGTGACAGCGTCCTTCGTTCCATCTGCGCCGGCGCTAGCGGCGGAGGGAACAATTTTACGAGTCGTTGCGATCGAGACCTCGGATGCCGCCGCCTACGCAGCCGAACTCAAGAAGGGCAGGGCGCTGATCACGCAGGTCGATCCCAAGTTCAAGCTGCGGGCCTGGCAGGCAACCTTTGCTGGCGACAATACGGGAAGAATCGTAGTCGCGGTGGAGTACCCCGGAGACCTCGCTGCGTTTGGCGGCGCCTGGACTCGCCTGCTGTCCAATGAAGCGGTCGGCAAGTGGCTTGGCGGCCTCTCAGGCATGCGCAAAATCGTTTCGGACAGCCTGTACCAGGAGATTGCACTTTGATCTGAAGATTTCTCCTGCAGACTGCTGCGGCGGCGCAATTGACCTGTTTCAGGCGGTCTCTCTGCGCCGCCAGCGTGCCGCCAAACGGACAAGAAGGCGTGATGTGTTCTTCGCAGTCAGTTCATTCAATGCGTAGTCAGGTGGCTTGAGGAGGCGGCGAGCATGTCCGAAATTCGAGACAGATGGGCGGCCGGGGCAATCTACGAAGACTTCATGGGCCGTTGGAGCCGACAGCTTGCGCCTCAGTTCGTGTCGTGGCTGCGTATTCCCGGCGGCGTTCACTGGCTGGATGTCGGATGCGGCACGGGCTCTCTTACGAACGAAATCTGCCGCCACGCTGCTCCAGCTTCGGTTCTGGGGTGCGATCCTGCCGAACCCTTGATCGAGTACGCGCGCAAGCATTCCCAAGACGTACGGGCATCTTTTGTGGTGGCCGGGTCCGGTCGCCTTCCTGTCCGGGAAGAGGGCTACGGCAGCGTTGCCTCGCTACTCGCACTGAATTTCATCCCCGACTCCGAGGCTGCGGTCCATGAGATGCGGTCTCTCACCATTGCCCAGGGTACTGTTTCAGCGTGTGTGTGGGATTACGGTGGCAGGATGGAGTTCCTGCGCTACTTCTGGGATGCGGCCGCGGCCCTGGATTCGACGGCCCGAAAGCTTGATGAAGGCGGGCGTTTCCCGCTGTGCCGCCCCGAGGCACTCGCAGACTTGTTCCGTGCGGTCGGTCTGGGCGACGTGTGCTGCGAACCAATCGAGATCCCAACGAAGTTCGCCAGCTTCGATGACTATTGGCGACCGCTACTCGGAGGTACAGGTCCGGCCCCTTCGTACGTTGCGTCGCTTGACGCCGGTCGCTGCACAGTGCTGGCGCAAAAACTCAAACAGGCTCTACCGAGAGAACCCGACGGAGCAATCACTTTGACTGCTCGTGCATGGGCGGTTCGAGGAACAGTGAATTGAGTGATCGCCCTGCCTGACGACCGCCGGCAGCAGCGGTCTGATCGTCGTCATCGCCTTGGCGGCGCAGAATCGCGGTGACTTCGATGTCCTGGAAGACCCCAAGAGGCGTATAGCCAGGATCGCGGATCTCATCACCGGCTCCTTCTATTTCTTGAGGCCCGTTTCTAATCTCGCGTGAAAGTTGCCAATTGCAACCATTAACGTGCCAACTGTCATGATGCCCAGGCCGGATCGAGGCACGAACGAATGTGCTGAGTCGCCGCACGTGACCGCAAGCTCTGACAGAGTTGCATGGCACAACGCTTCACCGAATGTCTCTCGGCAAAGCCACCCAGCGCCGCAAACAGAAACCCCGGCACAGGGCCGCGCCAGACAATAAACAATTGTGCGAGCGGTTGGACGGGGCTGACTTGCCCTGGAACCGCAGTTATCTACCCAAAGTATGCATCCCTTCTAACTCCTCATCAGGAATGGCCCGCGTCCCCGGACAAGCCACCACGCCCGCTGCGATTTGACTATGATTGCGGCGGGTCATCGTTGCAGATGAGGAGGGGGAAGATGTCTGACATGAAAGGGCGGGTCGCGCTGGTGATGGGCGCGAGCAGCGGGATCGGGCGGGCGGTCGCCCGATGTACAGCTGCATCCAGCCACACGTAGCGTTTGTAATTCAGTTCGTCTGGGACTACGGTTACGATGGCTTCAGAGGAGGGGGGACAATGCCAATTCAAGCCTTTAGCAGCGTTAATGATGGTCTTGAGCCAGGTTCTCGCAGTCGCGGTCATTTCATAGCCAATACTGATCTAGACGACGAGCGGTTGTGGGTGCCGTATGCGGACGGAGTCTGGCTTCAGCCGTGTTGTATCAACGTGACGGCAGGGGGATTCAGCGTTCTGCTGAAGGGATTGCCCGGTGCACAACTTGGCGTTCACTATCATGTCGGTACAGTGCGCGGCTACACGCTCCAAGGCCACTGGCGTTACCTTGAACACGACTGGATCGCCAAGCCCGGCACGTTCATCTACGAGCCTGCCGGAGAGGCCCATACATTAGTCGTTACAGACGATTCGCCCGAGCCGGCTGTCATCCTGTTCATGGTCGAAGGTGGGCTGATCTATCTCGACAATCCCGTCGGTGGCAAATTTGGCGCCTATGAAGATGGATTCTCTATTCTTGAGATATTTCGCAGCCACTATCGCAACGCAGGCCTCGACGTTACGCAGCTCGACGCCCTGATACGGTAGAAAAAACACACGGCAGACGCGACGCCAAGCGTTGGTAAGTCGTTCGCTCACTCTCGCCCATAGCTCGATGGAGACGCCATCGGCTGTTGGAGAACGTCGAGCGGAATCATTGCTCGAGGCCATGGTATGGATGTGTCCGCCTCTGGCCGGTAGCAGACCTGAACCTCCTCCAACCGCCTGACTTGCCCCGGAAAGGCAGCTACCGACCCCAAGCTGCTATCTCGCAGGTAGGCGGGCCCGTTTGCTTGACAATTCTTTTTGCATTCAGTACAGCCAAGTAGTAGTTAGGTGGGGATGAGAGCGACATCTTGAGTTCAACACTAGCAGCGCATCACAGAGCGTCCCGGACCGCGTACGACTGCGCTGCCATGCGGGCGGTGGTGTTTACGACTACGGGACTTCGCTCTTTCGATTATCTAGCATCAGACGTGGTTAGAAACGGTTCTGCCTCGTATCGCGCACGTCTAGGAGTTGCGCTGCTGGGATGGGGGGCATACCGGTTAGTCCGTGACCTGATCGCGCGAACATCTCCGGGTGCGGATGTTTTCCTGTTTGCCCGGCAAGCCGTAGCCGATGACATGATCCGAGACGCCCTAACTGGCAATCCCCAGACTCAGGCAGTCATTCTCGGTGCCGGCTTAGATACAAGTGGCTTGCGTATAGGCGCGGAACGCCGCGCATCCGATCTGAATCCCGGCAAGTTCTTCGAAGTCGATTTACCGGCAATGCAGGACGAAAAGCGCCGCATCGTCCGGCAGATCGTTCAGAAAAATGCCGAACTAGACGACGATCATATCGTCTATGTGCCCTGCTCATTCGGCGAGGATGAATTGAGCACCGCACTTCGAGACGCGGGCTTTGACTGCTTGCGCCCGACCATCTGGATTTGGTCCGGAGTAATCCACTATCTTTCCGAACAGGCGATCGAGACCACCATGAGAACGATGCGTGATTTCTCCGCAAGCGGCTCGCAGCTATTCTTCGACTTCATACTGCTAGAAGCATATGCAAGACCGGACGACTATGGCTTTGCGAGTACAAAAAGGCGCTTTGACGCATTCGGTGAAGTCATGTCTTTTGGCTTTCGGGAGGGAGTGGACCACGTGGGGGCGTGGCTGAATCAGCAAGGGCTTAGCTTGATGCGCTCATATAGCAACCATGATATGGTCGATTTATACGAGCGCAAGACAGGATATACGGCGCCCTCTCCAGGAACGCCTTGGTCAAATTTGTGTATGGCGCAGTTCTAGACGGACTCGAGACAAATCAAGTCCGCACCTACCATCCTGCTGAACCTGACGCCTGATCGCTTTCTCCCTTTGCTGCCGCTTCGGTCGTCACCACCAAGCGCAGGTACAAGTCGCTGCCTGGCGTCGGACGCGGACTGGCGGGTGCCTCACCGAAGACTATTGAGTCCCTCGAGACCTCTGAAGTCAACTTTCTCTGCAAACAGGATGGGCAATGAGGCCTGACCAGTCGCTCAAGCCGAGTGCCAACGTTGGGAAACGTCCGCTCTTGGCCGGTAACGACCCTTGAGCGACATCCAGCGACGGCGCCTGTCGCGCAAGGCAAGGGTCCTACTCGGTATCGCCTGATTCGAAGTGGCGCGAGATGCGTTACAAACATGGCGAGGGGAAAGTCTTAGCAGGGTGTCGCAGATCCTCCGCGAGCCATGCGACGAAGGGTCTCGCCATCAGCTCGGGCCTAGTTCGACTTTGCAGCCAGGAGGAGCTCATGAGGAAAGGACTCACATCTTGCCTATCTGTGTTTCTTTGCACAGGCGCGCTGATTGCACCTACAGGTTTTGCCGCCGACAAGTTTGAAATTGCGGCGAGCGAAACTTTTGATGCCCTTGGTTACCTGACAGGCGACGTCGTCGGCGGCTTCATCTCTACGCCAACGGTCAGGTGTCCCGGCTACGAGCCGACCGGGGATCCGATGCAGCCCTGCCCGGTTGGCAGCCGCACACACCTTCGAGGCACTGTCCTGGTCAGTCGGCTTGAGTCAGCCGATCCCGCCATGGCCGGTTGGATGACGGTCGAACTGAACGGAAACCTGGATGCACGCTTCGCCGGCCCGGTCTGGGGCACATTCAGGACCGAACTCGACGCGGGTGGTGCTTGGGAAGGAACCTACCAGGGATTGCGGATCGCCGAGGAGGGCTATTGGACCGCCGCGCTCAATGTCATCGGCAAGGGGTACGGAGGAGATGTCGACGGCATGAAGCTGATGGCTGTTGATCAGATCTGGACTCCCTTTGCCATCCCGATTGGGTACTTCGGCACTATTGAAGGCCGTATTCTTGATCCGAAGTAGCTAGGTGAGTACAAGGCTGCGCGTGCATTGGGCCAGCTAGTCAAGGACCGGCCCGAGCGGTGCGCAGATTGATCGAGAGGACCCCGGTCTCGCGCCGGGGTTTCTCTTTACAGGGAATGTCCGCTTCTGGCTGCCGATTCAACTGGTCAAGGCAACACATTGGCCAAAACGTTCTGCCGGTGTCTCGATGCCGAGGGTCTGCCGTGGGCGTTCGTTCAGTCGACGAGCGATGGCATTAAGCTTGCTCTGACTAATATCCGACAGGTCCATCCCCTTGGGGAAGTACGGGCGCAACAGACCCTTTGCCTGGGTACCCCTCAGCCCATGCCCTCTTGGATCAAGGTTCTTGGTGCATCCATCGGACGGTGCCAGGGGCCGTGGCCGCGATGCCGGCCGCCGCGCCAAGCCAAATGAAGCTTAGCCGGGCCATCGCCTTCTTAATCGTCATGCCTCTTGCCATGGCGTCCGTCGCTTTTCCAGAATTCGACGAACGAGCCATTCCAGCCCGATCAACGAGGCAGCCGCCGTGTACATCGCCGCCAAAGCCGCCAACGCGGACGTTCGCGCATCCCCATCGAGCATCGTGCTCGCCGCGGCGGCAATCAAAAGACCGGCAGGCAGGACCATGCGCCAGTGACGCCAGAACAGGGCACAGACGAACAGCGCCGGGATCCACCCTATGAACAGAGCAATCCCGCCGCAGAGCAGGACCATGATCTCGTAGCCGGAGATCAGCCTGACTACCCAGCCAGGTAGCCCACTGTCGTAAATGGAGGCGACCGAGCCCGTGCCCACCAGCGCTTCACCGATGACCATCGGCAGCAGCGCCAGGCCGGTTACCAGGTACGTGATCGCAATGAGGTCGCGGACTGCCTGGCCACGCGATGCCTGCGTGCCGGCGACCGAGTGGTTACCCAGAGTCGGACTTGCCATGCCTAGATCCCCCCTTGGCAAGGGAGCCGACCCATCGTCCATCCAAGGATCATGGCGGGTCACCTGAGAATGTACCTACGTACCGCCCGGCGGCACTCGCGTCAGACTTCAGTACAGCAACAAGATCAGCAACGCGGCCACGATCCCCACGACCAGCGCCAAGACCAGCCCGACGGCCAGCGGCTGGAGACCGATGCGCTTGAGCCCCGCAATGCTGGTGCCCAGCCCCCCGCCTGGGTTTTTGCTTCTAGCGAACCGCAGTTAACGACCCTTAGCCGACCTTTACTGGCCGGGGCCACTGGGCTTACCCTTAAACGGCGGTTACCGACCCGAAGCAGTCGATTGATACGATTGAAGCGTCGCCACATTGCATCCCACGAGGCCGGCCGCCAAGAGGGCATCGCCCCATTTACATTCTTCTCGACCCGCCCAAGCGTGTGACAGCCTGCTCGAAGTTCGAGTGCAGGCTGGCAAAGTCTGACAGCTGCCTGGAAGGGGGTCGGGCGAAGCGGTTTTCAGCGTCGGGATGTCGGTGGTAGAGCGAGAGCAAGCTCCGGAGGCATTCATGCGTAGGCGCTTTCCGCCACAAGCGAAGCACACGTACTACCTCAGCGAAGGCGGGCAGGAAACGGAGTTGATGTATCGGTTCGGGTTCGAGTTACCCGAGTTCGCCATGTTTCCGCTACTCGACCGGCCTGATGCAGTCGTAGCCCTGACGGGCATGTACACACGCTATCTGGAGACGGCCGCGGCCAACGGTTTTTCCGCCCTGATGGGTGGCTTGGACTACCGGGCCAGTCCGGACTGGGCCGCCAAGCTCGGTTATTCGACCGATGGTCTGGCAGAAGCACAATTCCGTTGTATCGACTTCCTGAGAGAGGTCGCACGTCCATTTCGGGGACAAGTGCCATTCATTCAGATCTCGGGCATCGTCGGTCCGCGGGGGGATGCCTATTCGCTAAACCTGGCGATTACGTCGGAGGCGGCCGAGGACTACCACAGCGTACAGTTGGGAACACTTGCTCGCGCCGGCGTCGATTTCGTTACGGCCATGACGTTCAACTCCGTTCCCGAAGCGGTAGGTGTCGCCAGAGCCGCAGCCCAGGTAAATCTGCCCCTGGGCATCTGTTTCACGCTCGATTCCACATCGAGACTGAAGTCAGGACCCACGCTGCGTGAGGCTGTTGAAATGACTGATCTCGAAGCCGGCGACGCACGACCCGACTTCTACGGTATCAATTGTTCTCACCCGTATGAATTCATGGCGGCGCTCGAACCGGGCGACTGGATTAAACGCATCCGAATGCTGCGTCCCAATGCTTCCCCAATGGATAAAATCGCACTGTGTCAGATAGGTCACTTGGAGGAAGGTGATCCTGAGCAACTGGGAATACTCATGGGTGAGTTAGGGCGACGCTACCCGCATATCGATATTTGGGGCGGGTGCTGCGGGACATGGGAAAAGCATCTCGGGAAGATCGCCCAGAACCTGAAAAGACAACTTGAGTAGTACCGGCGGGTACGGCAGTTTTTGGCCGGGGACCGACTTGAGCTCCCTGCCACTGCCTGCCTTAAAGGACAATCGTATTATTTGTTGCTAGAGTCAGCGTGCAAGCAGCGAGTGTTACCCCTCGTTGCTCGATCAAGAAAGACAAATGGTGCGGGCGAGCGGTGGGAAGAATGACGAGTAGGCATGCGAAATACGCTGGCGTGGTTTCAGGTTGCATTGTGGGTGCTCTGCTGAGTTCATGTATCCAGCGTGAGCCCGTCGCCGACGTAACCTACCGAGCGGTAGATGAGCTTTACGAGTCGGTGGTGGCCGCCACAAGTCCTTTCAAGGTGATCGTAGAGATCGACCATTCACGGTTGGCGGCGGAAAAAGGTGAGACCATGCCGCCGGCTCGCGTCATTATCTTCTCTGACCCGGCCGTGAACACATCGATCTTGCAGGAGGAACCACGGGCGGGACTTGACCTGCCGTTCAGAGTGCTCGCTTACGCGGAAGGCGATGAGCCGGCGGTCATTTTTACGACGGCGGGCTATCTAAAGAGCCGTTATGGAATAGCAGATGGGCCGGCTCTGCAGCGATACGAAGAGGAGGTTCTCAGTGTCGTCAGCGCAGTGCCGGAAGATGTGGTAGTCGCGTTCGATACTTCGTCATTCGGCAAGGAGCAGGGCATCGTGACCCTGGGTTCCGCCTATGGTTTCGACGAGACCATTGAACGACTGAAGGCTGCCATCACGGCGGAGGGCGACACGATCTGGTTCGGCGACATTGATTATCGTGAAGAAGCCGCTGCGCTCGGCGTCGAACTACCCCGGTTGACTTTGCTGCTGTTCGGTGCGCCGGGTCCGGGGGGCAAGGCCATGGCAGAGCGTCCCCGGATGGGCCTTGACGCGTTTTGTCAGAAATTACTCGTGTACCAGACGCCGGGCGGTCAAATTGAAGTTCTCTTTAATGAGATGCCGGCACTTTCGGAACTGCACTACGGGGACTCTGCCTTGCCGCACAAGGTAATCACGCGCCGGATGCGGGATACGCTGGGCGGCGCAATCGAGAGGTAGCCGCGCCAGAGTCAACGCGGATAACGCCGTATCGTGGCTTCAGTACCAATGGCGGCTAATGGCCGGAAACCGCCATCGCTGGAGCCGGCCTGGCAAAATGGCGCTGTTAGGTCGGTTCCCGACCCTGAAGAGCCGTCCAGCCGCACCGCAGCGAACTGAGCGATTCCCTTCGCAGTCGCTCCTTCGCCAACCGGGCCCCAGCTTCGCCGGGCGAAATATCGCCTCACTTGGGAAGCGCTCATGATGTTCCCAGTGTAGAGGGGCCATGCCTCATGGCGAGGCAAAGGAGTTCCGTATGAGCCGTCTATTAACCATGGCGGTCGCGATGTGCTGCGTTGCGGCAGTCCATGCGGCTGAACCACTAAGCCAAGTAACAGTGACAGCATCGCGTACGGCAGAGGAGCGCGTCGCTCAGACCAACTTCGGTGTGCCGGTTTACGAGGTGTCGATGTCATACCGGGTCAGCTATTCCGACTTGGACCTGCGTACCCAAGCTGGCGTGGATGAGCTTGAGACGCGTGTCGCGAAGGTGGCCAAGGAGGCCTGCGCTGAAATCGATCGACAGTACGCCAAGTCCGAGCCGCGCGGTGCCGCGTGTGCCAAGGCAGCGGTCGACGCGGCAATGATCCAGATTCAGGACGCCATCAGCCGGGTACGTTGATTGGTTTCTCGGTCTCGTGACCGGGGCGGCCAGGCACGGTTCGCCGTTCCCAGGTTCTCCCAGGGAGCCCCCGGTCCCGAGTCGGGTTTTCGTTTCCTGAGTGTGTTTTCTTCTGGCCGTTGGCGAGCCTCGGCCCCTTGCGACTGACTGGCTTGGCCGGCACTCGCAGTTGCTGACCCAAAGCGGATATTGCTGTCGCGCCGGGTTTCAATCCTCGCAGCTCTACTCAGCCGTGCGTGCGTGTTGGTCCACGCGGATTCAGGCAAGCGTGGTAGGCGTGGATTGTGCAGTGTTGAGTGACTCAGCCCCACAAGGTTGGCCGGGCGGATCAAGGCGGCGACAGCGATCTTCCGGGCCCAGGCCGGGAACCCGGTTCTAGCTGTTTCGGCTGACGCCAATCGTGTCGACGCGACGCCGAGGTACCCATGTCCCGGCGAAAATCTGATTCGCGTGTCCGTGATTAAAGCATAGGCAGATCCGCTACCTCAGGTGTAGAAGGCGCTGCAGATCGAGCGGCCATCGGGTAGCTGTGTCGCAACAAAGGTGGATCGCTGGTTGGTCTCAGCAACAGACGAGTAGGGGCACCGACGATTGCCAGATCACATACGTCCGAACATAGCATCAGGAAAGAAGCTCATGAAGAAGACACTGCCATTTGCACTAATCGGCATTCTCGTCACCACGACCTCACTTGCGGATGCGACCAAAGAGCCGCTCGACGTGATGGTAGCCAATACGCCTCTTCCGGTTGAGATGAAATCAGACTTACTAATCACTACGTCTGGCTACACCGTGATTCTTGCGGGTGCCCATCGGGCCACTGCGTTCCTGAGTGTTCCCAGCTGCACGCAACCGAACCGTTTCCTGGTCACTGGGATCCATGTAGCGCCAGAGTTCTCAGTCGGAAACACTAATCACGACGTTGTCCAGCTGGGCAGGTGGGGTGCGGAGGTACCCCTCTACCAAGTGCACCCCCAAAACACGGGCGGGTCAAACCGCAATTTCAATGTCATCGGAGATGGCCCACAGCACCTAAGTGCAGCGTTGCCTGCAGGCCAGGCCTGGATCTTTTCTGGCGACCTGCCGGTGACTGTCGCCCTCATGGACGGAATGGCACATCCGGCTACCGCAAGATTCGAGTTCAGTATCCACATTACCGGTCGGTGCGGCGTAGCTTGGTTCGTGCCTTGAAGGCAAATCGTCCAGGACTTCGGTAGTTTGTTTCCATACAACAAAATAGAATCTTGATAGCAGGGAAATCTGATGAAGAACGCGACAAAGAGGACTGGGGCTATTCTTTACGCACTAACCCTTTCCGTTGGCGCATGGGCCGCTCCCGCCGATAAGGTGCCCCAAGAAGTCATTGTCCGAAACACCGTCGGCGTCAATGTGCTCAACGCGCCGTTGCTGCTGGAGCCCAATGCAGTGTTACTGAGCTGTTATACAGAGGCTTCTGGTTCCTGCGAGGGAGCTTCGGCAGTAGGATCGGGCGGATACATTTGGGGCATTGAATTCTACGTACGCAAGGCTGATACCTACGCTCCCTGCGTCATTACGGCCTTCATTGGCGATTACTTGATTACCCAATTCAAATTTCAGACTACGCTTGGCAACGACGGCACAATCATCGCAACTTCTGACAACTTCAATCGTCTCTTGTTGCCGCGTGTAATTCCAGTCGCCTATTCCGACGTCGTGAAGATGCATCTTGCTAGCGCTGCCGCGTGTAATGCCAGCGTGAGCTTCCTGACGAGCATGCTGAGTTTGCAGTAGCAAAGAGCGGCTCAAGCGCATTACTCCCGAGCCGGGGTTTCTGTATCTGTCGCTATTGGCAGTGCCTGTGGGGCAGGGTGGCAAGTAATTGCCAACTCGGGCCCCCGCTACCAATCCCAATTCAAGAGCCTACAAAGACTTAGCCAAAGGCTAGAGCGGGTAGTGCATTTGTGTCACTTGTTTGTAGTTCGACAAGCCCAGCCGATACCGTGCCAGCGTGCCCTCCTCGGCTACCCAGGTGGAGTAGGGGATCTGTCCCACCAGCAGGTGACGGCGGGCATCCGCCCGCCTCGCGCCCTCCTGACGCCCCGAGGCCCGGCGTCCCTGCCGGGCCTGCGGGGTGCCCTGGGTTCGCAGTGAGCCCACTCGACGTGTTGTGGGGGCTCGGTTATGGCCTCAACTGGTTCAGCGACGTCGAATTTCGGAGTTCGCAGTACTCGGCCAGCCTTCCGGCAGCCCTGCCAGCCAGAACCTGGCACTAGACCATCGTGCCGGTGTGGGTTGGGTTCTCTTGTGAGCGATGTGCGGTCCACTGTCAGGCTCTCCAGCTGAACAACGGGGCTCTGGCAGGCGATACGAATGCAAGATTCTTTCTGAAGAAGACTCTGTAACTTATTCTTTTACTTCGTGGACTACACGACCCGAATTGGTGTTCGCCGCCGGTGGGTCACTGGCTCAGCTGGGGGAGGTCAATCTGCCGGGAGAGAGGTCTCGGGGACCGCTCTAGCCTAGCCATAGGCCATAACTACGCCACTTCGCATAATGTATATTATGTTAACTTATGAATATGTCTGTGTTAGCTGGGTTACCCACTAGCGCGACATGGCAGGATTCCCCCCCTCGCCCGCGCGATCCCTCAGGCAGGCTTCGCTTCCGGTTCAGCCGTGAAGTTATGAGCATCCCCGCGGTAGATTGACCGCGTGAACTCGAGTCCTGCGACGCCGCCAGTTCCTGGTCAGATTGGCGCGACATTCGGGTTTCGCACTGACCCTGGTACTGGTGTCCTTGCTGGCTGGCGTACTGGGCGGTCGCGAATTCGAGGTGATGGCCTCGACTGAGGCTTTCCTGAACACGTCGAAGATCCTAGACGGCATGGGCCCTGTTTGTAGCCCACCGGCTGATGCACCAGTTTCATGCGGACTCAACTCCGACCTGACAGATGCGACTGCTAGACTGGTCCAAGAATCTTCCTTCCTGGAAGCGGCATGATTGACCGGGAGCCGCAAGCGCCCAGTGCTGGCAATGACGTGAGGACTGTCGAGACTCCACACTACATGCGCTGGCTGGCCGCGGTGGGCCCCGTAGCGGGCCTGGTGCTCTTGATTGCGGTCGGCTTTGTCTTGCACCGCGAGCTGGGTGGTCATCACCTGCACGATGTCCTGAACCATCTGCGAGCGATTGCCGGGCAGACCATTGGGACCGCTGCGCTGCTGACCGCGGCCAGTTACTGGTTGCTTGGCTCATTCGATCTGCTTGCACTGCGCTACATCGGCAAGCAGATTGCCTACCCCCGGGTGGCATTTACTGCGTTCGTTTCCTATGCCTTCGGCCATAACCTGGGTGTTGCGACGCTGACCGGGGGAGCAATCCGCTACCGGATGTACTCGGTCGCCGGACTGTCTACCACCGACGTCGCTACCGTCGCAGGCTTCTGTACCCTGACGTCGGCAATCGGGCTGACTGCACTCATCGGTGCCGCGCTGTTGCTCGAGCCGCAGCGGCTGGCCGCGGCGCTGCACATTTCGCCTACGATCGCCCTGGGCATCGGCGCGCTGGCCCTACTGCTGCTGTTCGCTTATGCCGCCTGGGCGGCCCACGCCGGCCGGACTTTGACGATACGCGGCTGGTCGCTCCAGTCACCCGGAGCGAGCATCGCACTGCCGCAGCTCGCCCTGGGAATCATCGACGTAGCACTCGCTGCGTCGGTTCTGTGGGTGCTCCTACCACCCTCCGCCGACCTGAGCCTGCCGGCTTTTGCAGGTCTTTATGCCATGGCGTCCTCGGCGGGACTGATCAGCCATGTTCCCGGTGGGCTTGGGGTCTTCGAGTCAGTCATCGTGGTTTCCCTGCCATCAACGCCGAGGGACGAGCTGCTCGGCGCCCTACTCGCCTACCGCGCTATTTACTATCTGCTCCCGCTGCTGTGCGCCGCGGTGCTGTTCGGCTACCGGGAATTTGGCGCCCAGCGTGGTCGCCTGTCGCAGGCAGAGGTCGCGGCCGCCGCCTGGATCGCGCCGGTGATCCCGCAGGTTGCCGGCTCGCTGGCACTGGTCGCCGGCCTGTTGCTGCTGATTTCCGGTGCGACAGTCGCTCACGGCAGTCGCCTGGACCAGTTCAGGAACTGGCTGCCCCTGCCGGTTCTGGAAGTTTCGCATCTTGCAGGCAGCGTCGCGGGACTGGGCCTGGTCGTGGTGGCGCAAGCGCTTTTTCGGCGCTCGCGGGCGGCTCATCACCTGATCATGTGGCTGCTGGCTGCGGGCATCGTCGCATCGATTCTCAAGGGGCTCGACTTCGAGGAAGCGTTTTCTCTGAGCATCATAAGCGCCGTCATCTGGCTGGGTCGCCGGAGCTTCTACCGGCCTGCCTCGATCATCCGCGAGCGCTTCACTCCGGCCTGGACCGCGACACTGATCGCTCTCGTCGGGCTGACCGCATGGATTGGGTTCCTGTCGCATCGCAACGTCGCCTATTCAAACGAGCTGTGGTGGACCTTTGCGCTGGATGCCGACGCCCCGCGCATGCTGCGCGCCTTACTGGTAGTTTCGCTGGGAGCAGCCGGAATCCTGTTTGCCAACCTGTTGGGTAGCCCGACGATCGCCTCGGGCCGCGCCTCCGAGCAAGATCTGGACCGCGCACGTCTGGTGATTGCCGAATCGCCCAACTCGCTCGCCAATGGCGCCTTGATTGGCGACAAGCGACTGCTCTTCAATGACTCGGGTAAGGGTTTCGTCATGTACCAGGTGACGGGCCGCTCCTGGGTTGCGCTGGGTGACCCGGTTGGTACGCGCGAGGTCCAGGAAGAGCTGGCCTGGCGTTTTCATGAGCTGACCGACCGCGAAGGTGGCTGGACGATCTTCTACCAGGCTACCGCGCTACGCTTGCCGCTGTACGTCGATCTGGGCCTCACCGCAATGAAGATAGGCGAGGAGGCCCGGGTCGCCCTGCGGGACTTTTCGCTGGAGGGTAGCGCGCGCGCCGAGCTGCGCCACGCACGCAGCCGGGCGCAGCGCGATGGCGCAAGCTTCGAAATTCTGGCCCCGGGTCAGGCGGGCGCCCTGCTGCCCGAGCTGCGGCAGGTGTCGCAGCAATGGCTGCACGACAAGTCCACGGGCGAAAAAAGATTCTCGGTGGGCCGATTCGCGCCCGAGTACCTGGCGCAGTTCCCGTTGGCGATTGTCCGGCGTGAAGGCCGTCCGGTGGCCTTTGCCAACGTCTGGACCAGCGGAACTCACACGGAGTTTTCAGTCGATCTCATGCGCTTCGGCACCGGCGCGCCACGCAGCGCGATGGACTACCTGTTCATCGAACTGATGCTGTGGGGCCGCAGTCAGGGCTATGAGTCATTCAGCCTCGGCATGGCGCCGCTGGCCGGCCTGGCCACCCACCCGCTAGCCCCCGCTTGGAATCGCGTAGGCAACTTCGTGTTCCGCCACGGCGAGCACTTCTACAATTTCGAGGGGCTGCGCCACTACAAGGCAAAGTTCCTGCCCAGCTGGGAGGCACGCTACCTGATCACCCCCGGCGGGCTTACGGTACCGCGCGTGCTGGCCGGAATTTCGTTGATGATCTCCGGTGGGATCCGTCAAATGGTACGCAAGTAGGTGCCTGGCGCAGCCTGCTACGACCCCCGCGAGAGGTATTGTGATGCGAGGTACTCGAGGTTGGCCCGCCCGGTAACCCTCATGAAGGGCGCCACGAGCATCAGCACCTGGTAGACGCCGGCGGCGATCGCGTCCCCCGGCTGGTCCCGGCGGGGGTGCCGGACGGTGTCGAACGACAGCCAGTACAGGGTGAGCACGGTGACGTTGCGTGCTAGCGCCTCGATTTCGGCAGGAGTCGCCTCGAGTTGCCCGCTTTCCGCCAGGCCCAGGCAAATCCCCCGCGAGGTATCCACCGCGCGCGCAAAGACCGCCGTCAGACGATGCCCTGCGCGTCGATCACGCGACATGATCCCGGACAGGTCGCGGAACAGGAAACGGTACTTCCAGATTGTCTCGAAGATGACGTGCAGCAGGAACCATGCGTCTTCCACCTCTCGCGCCCGCCAGGTCTCGGGGGGCAGCAGGTCCTCGATTTCGCCGACGAACTGCTCGAGCAAAGCCGCAATCAGCTGGTCTTTCTTGCGGAAGTGGTAATGCAGGTTGCCAGCACTGATGCCAACTTCGGTGGCAATGAGCGTGGTCGACACGTTTGGTTCGCCCAGGTCGTTATAGAGCGCCAGGGTCGTGTCCAGGATTCGCTTGCGGGTCTGGCGCGCGGGTCGGGTCCGGGGTTCTGCGGGCATAAAAAAGCGCCGGTGTACGTCGGTGACCCGATCGTACACCAGCGCCGAGGGGGGATCAGTCAGAGTCTGTCCGGAACCCGATTCAGGCGGCGCGGCGGGTGCTGCGCTTGGCAGCCGCCTTCTTGCGAGGCACGCGGCGCTTGGCAGCGGTCTTCTTGCTCTGGATCTCCTTCGAGAGCCGGTTGACCTTCCTGGAAAGCTTCTCGACCTCGTCAGCCGTCGGCAGGCCGATGTCATGGATTACCTTGTTCACGCCTTCCTGGAAGCGTCTCTCGACCTTGGTGACGCGCTCGTTGGCGGCATCAGAAAGGTTCTCGACCACTTCCTCGGTCGTGCTGCGCGACTGGCGGGTGAACTTGCGGCTCTGTTTCACGGCGAGGTCGATGACCTTGCCAAGCTCGTCGCGAGTGGTCGTCCAGGCGTTCATGTTCGCCTTCAGGATGACCTGCGCCGACTTGCGGGTGGTCTTGCCAAACTCGCTGGTTTTGATCTGGTTGATGATGCTGTTGACGTTCTCAATCATGGTTCTCTCCTGGCTTATCACGGTGTCTGGACCGGATCAGCCGCAGACACTGCATTGCCGACCCATGTCAGTAGTCTCGTGATTTCCGCTAGGGAGTGCACCCTAGTCCGCGGAGTTCCCGCGAACCAATTCCGGGGCCTAAAGGGACGCGAACCAGGACTCTATGACGCGCCTTTGCGGCTCATCCGGCAGCGGCGGCATCGCGGCCTGCAGGTTCTCCTCGGCATGGCGCGCGTTGCGGGTTCCGGCCAGTGCCACCGTAACGGCGGGCTCGCCCAGTACCCACTTCAGGAACAGCTGTGCCGCACTCCGGCACCCCAGATCCGCGGCTACCTCGGGCAGCGACTTGCCCTGAACCCGATCGATCATCGCGCCCTTGATGAATGGCCGGTTTACCAGTACCGCGACCCCACGATCCCGGGCCGCCGGCAACAGTCGCGAGGCCGCATCGGGTTCTGCCAGCGAATAATTGACTTGCAGGAAGTCGGGACGCACCGCCCGCATCACCCTTTCGAGCTCATCATGCGCGGCATTCTGGTAATGGGTAATCCCCAGGTAACGAACCTGGCCGGCTTCGCGTGCGTCCTGGAGCGTGCGCCAATGAACATCGACATCCAGCAGGTTGTGCACCTGGACCAGGTCCAGTGTTGGGCTTCCCAGCAGCCGGCGCGACTCCTGCAGCTGTCGGATACCCTCCTCCCGACCGCGCGTCCAGATCTTGGTGGCGATGAACGCATCCTGCAGTAACGGCTGCCCGTCGAGCATCTCACCGAGGCGCGCTTCTGCCCGACCGTACATTGGCGAGGTATCGATGACACGTCCGCCCCCGCTCAGGAACGCGCTGAGTGTCGCCGCGGCCGCGATGAACTCGGCGCCTTGCGCTGGGGTATCGAAGGCCTGCCAGGTACCCAGCCCCACGACCGGCAGGGGTTCTCCAGACCCGGGGATGCTGCGGCGTCCAGGGCTGGCCGCGTTTGCCAGGCCCGCCTTCGGCACAGCCAGGCCCGCACTGATCAGCAGCATCGCCTCGCGGCGTGTGAGCTTCTTTGCAGGATGTCGAAACGGGTACACCTGTGAATCATCCATGTTTCCACTCGTTGGTGCTGTCCATGCAGAGGACCTGCCTCGGCACCGTGAGTTCCCGGTCGTCAGCCCTCCATAGTCAAAGCGGCGGCGCCGGCAGATCGTTCCCGCGCTGCGTAGGCTCGCCCGAGGGCGAATCCGATCGCCACCAGCACGACCATGATCAGCGCGCACAGCGCGCCGTAACCAGCCAACAGAAAGCCTTTCGCCTGCAGGAAACCGTGCATCCAGCTGGCGCCCGTATCGCTGCCTCGCTGGACTACCGTGTCGATGAAGTTCTTGGCCTTGTACTTGCTCTCCGGATCAACCGCGGTGAACAGCACCTCGCGGGAGGGCTTGGCCACACCGAACTCGCCGGCCCGCCTCATCACCTGGCTGATCGCCAGTGGCAGCAGGAAGGGAGCCAGCGCCAGCCAGATGAAACTGCCGAACGCGACCAGCGGCATCGTCACCAGGCCGCCGGTGACGCCAAAGCGTCGGATGATCCGGGTAGTCACGACGCCCTGCAGCACAAAGGCCAGCAGGTTGACGCCCAGGTCGAGCCGCGCGAAAAATGCGGTGCGCACCGCCGTGGCTTCATAGGCTGCCGAAGCGATGCGCTGCAATTCCAGGTACATGAACGTACCCGCCACCGCGCCGAGACCGAGCATGGCGACAATGCCCAGCAGGTAGGGTGTCCGGGCCACCAGG
Organism: Gammaproteobacteria bacterium; assembly: GCA_024642505.1. Classification (GTDB taxonomy): domain Bacteria; phylum Pseudomonadota; class Gammaproteobacteria; order Steroidobacterales; family Steroidobacteraceae; genus SG8-30. The sequence goes on along the minus strand of JAHEAZ010000156.1, from coordinate 45,369 downwards.
GTCACGCCGGCCAGGGCACCGCCGCCGATCGGCTCGGTGCTCTCGGCGGCTGTACCGGGCGCCTCGCCGTGCCGCTCGACCGACCAGTGACCGAGGGCGCGGATACACGGGATGGTCGCCAGCAACAGCAGCATGGAAAGCATTATCAGGCCGGCCGTTCCCAGCCCGCTGGCCAGTGACTGCGTCAGCAGCGGACCGATGATCGCTCCGGCGCTGCCACCGGCCGCAATGGGTCCGAACAGCCGCTTGGCTTCGTCGCCGCGGAACACGTCAGCCATGAAGCTCCAGAACACCGACACGACAAACATGTTGAAGACGCTGAGCCAGACGAAGAAGACTGCCGCGGTGCGTTCCGAACCGGGATCCGCATCAAACGCCAGGTAGAAACCAAACATGTTCAGCGCAAAGAAACCATAGACGACAGGCAGCAGTCGCCGCTTGCGGACCCGGGAAACGAGCGCTCCGAAAAGCGGCGTGATCACCAGCATCACCAGGAAGGTATAGGTAAACAGCTCTGGCAGTCGCCCAAGTCCGGCATGCGCCGCCATGGCATCGCGCACCGGTCGAAGCAGGTAGTAGCTGCACAGCAACAGGAAGAAATAGGCAAACGCGATGATGACGGCGCGTTCCTCGCCGTGGCGCGCGCCGAGTAACTTTCGCGCCATGCGCGCCGCCGGCACCTCAGTATCGCTCGACCTGGCCGGCAAGGTGCGGACGCTTGCTGGAAGCATCACGCAACACGAACGGCCACTGACCATCGTTGTTCCAATGGTCGAGCCGTACTGCGGCCGGCAGGAACAGCGGCAGCTTGAACTCGACCGGCACGCGGCAGGGCGCCCGGGTCAGTTCCGGGCCAAGCGCTGCCAGCGAACGCGCCATCGACCACATGCCGTGCGCTACCGCCCGGTCGAACCCGAACCACTTCGCGGTGAAGTCCGCGAGGTGAATGGGGTTGACGTCCCCGGACACACGCCCGTAGCTGCGCGTGATGCCGTGGTTCGCGACAAACGGCACCTCCACGACGGGCTGGCCTGGCTTGGGTTTGGGCGCCCGCAGCGCCGCCCGCGCGTTGCGGGCGGCCTGTTCCCCGGTCGCCACATGTCGGGCCAGCAAGGTGCTGCACCCGGACCAGGCAACCTCGTCCCCATCCAGCAGGTCGATGTGCAGATCGAACTCCTGGCCGCGATCGGTATCCCTGTGCCCCTCGACCCAGCAGCGCAGGCCATAGCTCGCCTGGTCGTCAAGCGGGCGTCTCCAGGTGATTTCGTTGTTGATGTGAATCAGCCCCATCAGCCGCACCGGGAACTCCGGATGGGTCATCAGGGCCACCTGCGCCGGCGTGGCGAGGACGTGCGGATAGGTGATCGGCAACTGCCCGTCACTGGCGAAACTACAGATTGCGCGATACCTCGCCAGATGGCGTGGATCGATCCTGACCTCTGCGATCTCGCCCTCGAGGCGTGGAATGGTCGATCCGTCAGGCAACAGTTGCGCGCGACGGGACAGCAAGGCACGTGCGTAATTCCCGGCCAATCGCGGGGTGCGGGCAAATTTCAGTCTGACGTTGCTTCGTCCCATGCTGGCCTGACCGACGGACTCCTGGGAGGGTCGCCGCGACCAGCCCGGATCGCCGCTACTCGACGACCCGGTCTATGGTCAGCTTGATGCGACCCGACGAGGCTGGATCATAGCGAACCTCGCCATACAGGTCGCCGGGCGATGCAACCGGCCGGCCCGTCAGCGATACCCGGGCGACCAGCGAAAGCGACTCGACCTGCTTGAGCGACGTCCCGGGGATCATCGCATTGGCGTCGGTCAGCGTGATATCGAGCGGCAGCTCATTGCTAGAGCGACGGACCGCCGCAAGGGGGGGGCCACCGGTGCCGCTTCGAGCCAGGACGAACATGGTCGTGCCCGCCGGCACGCGTCCTGCCAGACCGGGAGCGACCTCAATGCGCAGTGCAATCCCCTCTCCCGCGGCTGCTTCCTGGGGCTCAACCGGCGCCTGATCAGGCGCCGCCTGGGCCGGCTGCGTCTTGGCTGTCGCGACGGTCCCGTCAGCCGGTCCGATCGCCGCGTCGATCTCGCCAATGCGCTGGTCGAGTACCTGCATGATCTCTGGAGGACCCCCAAGGTCACGAAGCGCCGTCCAGTGGGCACGGGCCGTAGACAGCTCCTGCTTCCGGTAAGCAGCCAGTCCCGCATACCACAGGGCCTTCGGATTGTTCGGCTCGACCTCGAGGGCACGTTCGAACAACTGGCCGGCCTCGCCCTCGAAATCGGCCTCGTTGACCAGCACCCGTGCCTCGGCATATCCGAGCAACGCCTCAGTGTCCGAGCCGCTGGTCAAGGTATAGGCCTGGCCGTAAGCGGTGAGCGCCTTGGGGAAGTTACCCATTACGACATAAGTGCGGCCGAGCATTTTCCAGCCTTCCGAGTCCCCCTTCTCGCGACTCAATCTATCCTCGAGCTGGCTCGCCATCTGCTCCAAGGGCGCCGAGGCAGCACCGCCAGGGCCTGCTGCCTGCGCCCGTGCCTGAGGGTTCCACGGCCAGTCGCTGAGGGTGAAATACGCAATGAACGCGAGCAACGGAATGCTGACGGCGACCGCCACCGCCGCAGCGCGGGAGGCCCCAACGGCCGAACCCTCGGCATCCGGATGGGGGCGAAACAGCGGCCACGCGACGAGCGCGACCGCCAGCGCCGCCAGCAAGGCGGCAAGCACGATGAATACTGTCACAGGGTCCCCGTCTCGCTGTCGTTCTCAAGGGTCGCCGGATTATCGCGCGCGGCGCGCGCCCGGCGCATCACCACTGCAACAGCCGCTCCCATCCCGAAGATCACCAGCAGCCCCGGCGCTGCCCAGAGCAGGTAGGTACGCGGCTTGACCGGCGGGTTGTAGAGCACGAAGTCGCCATAGCGTGCCGTCAGGAAATCGTGGATCTCGTCGTCGCTCTTGCCTTCAACCATCAGTTCGCGAACTTCGCGCCGCAGGTCCTGGGCGAGGCCCGCATTGGAGTCGGCGATGGTCTGGTTCTGGCAGACCAGGCAGCGCAACTCGCGGGTCAGGTTCTCATAGCGTTCCTGCATCGCCGGATCACTGAAGGCCGGCTCGGGGTCGATGGCAACAGCGCTGACCGACAAGGCCAACAACAGTGCGACCGTGAAGGCGCGGATCATGAACTGCCCCCGGTCCCATTGATGAGCGGCAGAAAGTCACGCTGCCACACCGTCATGTCCATCGCGCCGATGCGCTTGGCGAGGACCGTTCCATCCGCGGCAACCAGGAAGGTCTCCGGTGCGCCATATACGCCCCAGTCGATCGCCACCTGACCCTCCGGGTCGAAGGCCACAAGCTCGTAAGGATTCCCCAGCTGGTTGAGCCACTTCCGCGCCAGTCCGCGGTCATCCTTCCAGTTGAGCCCGATGATCGGGACGACATTGCTGCGGGAGATGGCCAGCAACGCATCGTGTTCCTGCCTGCAGCCACCGCACCAGGTACCCCAGACGTTGAACAGGTACATGCGCCCCTGCAGGTCAGCCGTGCCCACTCGCAGTGCCGGATCGTCGAGGTTCTCGAGCACGAATTGTGGCGCCGGCTTGCCGATCAACGGCGAGTCGATCACGCTCGGATCGCGCTGCAGGCCAATGAAGAGGAAACCGACCAGGATGACAAACAACCCGGCCGGAACCAGAAACCTGATGTAGCGGCTCACCTTGCTCCCTCCCCCGCCATCGTCCCGCCCGGCGCGCGAGCGGTCGCGGGCAGCTTCGCGCGATAGCGCCGGTCGGTCGCAGACACCAGGCCACCGAGCGCCATGAACAATGCACCCAGCCAGATGTAGCGAATCAGTGGCTTGTACTGCACCCGCATGCTCCACTTGCCCGCGCCAAGGTCCTCGCCAAGGGCCACGAACAGATCGCGGGTTGGTGTCGCGTGGATTCCCGCCTCGGTCATTGCGTTTCCACCGGAGGCGTAGAAGCGCTTCTGCGGATGCAGGGTCTTGAACGCCTTGCCGTCCCGGCTGAGCACCACCGTACCCTCGATGGCATCGTAGTTCGGGCCACGCACCTGCTTCGTCCCGTCGAACCTGAACTCATAGCCGGACAGCTCGGTCACGTCGCCCGCACCGAGGCTGATATCCTTTTCTATGCGGTAGGACTCGACGCCGGTGATGCCCAGCGCAAACAGGCCGACACCGAAGTGCGCCAGGGTCATGCCCCAGAAGCCAGCCGGCAGGCCGCGCAGGTTACCACCCCGCCTGATCGGCTCGTACAGTGCTGAACCCATGACCCAGAAGGCCACGGTGAAGCCGACCACCCCCATGAAGTGGACTTGGCCGTACGCGAACTTGCTGACCAGCAGCGCCAGCACCACGGCGGCGCCCAGCAGGACGCCGAACAGGCGGCCGATCGGGCCGATGTGACTGCGCTTCCAGCTCGAATGCATCCCCACACCGAGCAGCAACAGCAGCGGCACCATCGGAATCAGGAAGGCGACGCCGAAGTACGGCGGCCCAACCGAGATCTTACCGAGCTCCATTGCATCCATGAACAACGGATAGAGGGTACCGAGCAGGATCAGGCCGGTAGCTGCAACCAGCAGCGCATTGTTGAACAGCACGAAAGCCTCGCGCGAGAGCAGCTCGAAACCGGCATCGGACTTGAGCACCGGTGCCCGCCAGGTATACAGCGCCAGCGCGCCGCCGATGACCGCCACCAGGAAGCCCAGGATGAACAGTCCACGGGCAGGGTCGGTAGCGAATGCATGGACCGACACCAGCACGCCGGAGCGAACCAGGAACGTGCCCAGCAGGCTGAGTGAAAAGGCGCCCACGGCCAGTAACAAAGTCCAGCTCTTGAACAGACCGCGTTTTTCCGTGACCGCGAGCGAATGGATCAGTGCGGCGCCCATCAGCCACGGCATGAAGGACGCATTTTCGACCGGATCCCAGAACCAGTAACCGCCCCAGCCGAGCTCGTAATAGGCCCACCAGCTGCCCAGTGTGATCCCGATGGTCAGGCACAGCCATGCCGCCAAGGTCCAGGGCCGCGCCCAACGCGCCCAGGCCACGTCAAGCCGGCCCTCGATCAAGGTTGCACAGGCGAAGGCGAAGGCGACGGAAAAGCCGACGTAGCCGAGGTAGAGCATTGGCGGATGAATGGCCAGCGCCACGTCCTGCAACAGCGGATTCAGGTCATTGCCTTCTGCCGCGGCGGGCACCAGCCGCTCGAACGGGCTGGAGGTGAACAGCATGAACATCAGGAAACCCATGCTGACCAAGCCGAGCACACCGAGGACGCGGCTCTTGTATGGCAGCGGCATGCTGCGGCTGAAGGCCGCGACCGCAATCGACCAGGTTGCCAGCATCGTGCCCCACAACAGCAATGAGCCTTCGTGGCCACCCCAGGCTGCGGCGATCCGGTAGAACAGGGGTAGCAGCGAGTTCGACGTCATGGCGACGTAGCGAACCGAAAAGTCGAACTGAATGAACGACCAGACCAGGGCGCCGAAGGACAGCAGCAGGAACACCCACTGCCCGGCGACCGCCGGCTGCGCGGCGCGCATCCAGGCGACGTTGCCGCGGGAGGCGCCGACCAGGCCGAAGAATGCCTGCGCCGCCGCAAGCAGCAGCGCCAGGATCAGAGCAAAGTGACCAAGCTCAGGAATCACGATGCGCCCCCGGCTGACTGCGGCGTCTTGAGCGTATCTGCCACCTCGGGTGGCATGTAGTTCTCGTCGTGCTTGGCCAGGACTTCATCGGCGACAAACACGCCGCCGTCGTTCAGTTTGCCGTGGGCAATGACCCCCTGGCCTTCGCGGAAAAGGTCGGGCAGCAGCCCGGAATACTTGACCGGGATGGTCTCGGCATTATCAGTCACCAGGAAGTTGATCTCGATGCTGCCCGGCGTGCGTTGCAAGCTGCCGGTCGTCACCAGGCCGCCCAGGCGGAAAGCCCGGCCTCGCGGTGCCTCGCCACCGGTCACCTGCGATGGGCTGTAAAAGTACATGATGTTTTCCTGGAAGGCTTGCAGCGCCACGGCTGTGGCTGCGCCTACGCCAATCACGATCGCCGCCACGGCGATCATGCGCTTGCGACGGGGTGTCATGAGCGAGTCTCCTCCATCTGCAGACGCCGCACCGCGGCGCGGCGGGCTTCCTGGTGCGCGCGGCGCGCGCTCCAAACGTTATAGACCAGCACGGACAGGACCAGTCCGTATGCCGGCCACAGGAAGGCGGCATAGCCACCCATGTAGAAAAAATCGGAAAGGTTCATCGAGCGAGCTCCTCCCTGAGCCAGGCGGCGTTGCGTTCGCGGCGGATGACCTCTGCCCGCAGCCGGACGAACAGCACAGCGCCGTAATACAACATGAAACCGAACAGCATGGCGAGCGCGGGCCATTTCATCTGGATGGACATCGCACCCGGGTTGAACATGGTCGAGCCCTGGTGAAGGCTGTTCCACCACACGACCGAGTAATGAATCACGGGCAAGTTGATCACGCCAACGAGTGCCAGCACGGCGGCGGATCGATCGGCGCGCTGCGGATCCTCGATGGACGACCGCAGCGCGATGAAACCAAGGTAGAGGAACAGGAGGATCAGCTCGGACGTGAGCCTGGCGTCCCACACCCACCACGTGCCCCACATCGGCTTGCCCCACAACGATCCGGTCGCCAGTGCACAGAACGTGAACCAGGCGCCGATCGGGGCCGAGGCCGCAGCGACCGCATGCGCCAGTTTCATCCGCCAGATGAGGCCGATGCCGGCTGCAATGGCCATGGTCGAATAGATGAACATCGACATGATCGCGCTGGGCACGTGTACGTAGAAGATCCTGAATCCTTCGCCCTGCTGGTAGTCCATCGGCGCCAGCACCAGGCCGCCATACAGGCCTACCAGGATCAGGATCAGCGCCGGCCACGAGAACCACGGAATGGTCAGCCCCGCAATCCGGTAAAAGTGCGGCGGCGAGGCCAGCTTATGAAACCAGGTCCACATCTATCCCTACTCCATGCTGACCTTGAGGGCGGCCGAGGTGGCAAACGGCCCCAGGGTCAGGCTCAGTATGAACATCGCGGTCAGCAGCAGCAGCGGCCCGCGCGAACTGTCGCCCATGATCGACAGGTCCACGGCCCGCGCCCCGAAAATAAGCGCCGGCATGGTCAGCGGCAGCACCAGCAACGACAGCAGCACGCTGCCGCGCCGCACACCCAGGGTCAGGCCCGCGCCCACAGCGCCCAGGAAGCTCAGGATGCCGGTTCCCAGGATGAGCGAGACAACCACCGTCGCCTGGGCTTCCGTCGGCACCGCCAGCGAGGCGGCCACCAGTGGCGAGGCCACCACCAGCGGCAGTCCGCTTACCGTCCAGTGCGCCAGTGCCTTGACCAGCGCCAGCCACCACAAAGGTTGTCCTGACAGCACCAGCTGCTCGAGGGTGCCGTCCTCGTAGTCCGAGCGAAACATGAATTCCAGTGCCAGCAGCGCCGACAACAGCGCGGCCACCCAGACGATGCCGGCCGCCACCTGCCGCAGCTGCGCGGTGTCCGGACTGAGCGCCAACGGGAACAGGGTCGTGACCATCAGGAAGAAGACAACTGGCTGCGTCACCTGTTCCCAACGGCGGAAGGCGAGTTTCAGGTCGCGCGAATACAGCAGGGCCCCAGCGCGCAGCAGTCCGGTCGGCTGCATCAGTTGAGCTCCACGAGCCTGGGGAGGGTGCCGGGAACGTCCAGGCCCTGGTGGGCGGCCAGCACCGCCATCCCGCCAGCGGCCACATGGTCGCCGATGAGCCCCGAAAAAAGCGCCACCCCGGCGACATCGAGGTTGGTGAACGGCTCGTCCAGCACCCACAGGCTCGCGCCCAGCAGCATGATCCGCGACATGGCCAGCCTGCGCCGTTGACCGGCCGACAACACCCGCGCCGGCAGGTCCCGGCAACGGAGGATGCCGAGGTGATCGAGCGTACTGTCGATTTCGGCCGCACCCAGGTAGCGGCGCACGCCGATGCTGTAATGCAGGTTCTCGAATGACGTCAGGTCGCCTTTCAAGGCGTTTTCGTGGCCGAGGTAGGCCATCTGGGCGTTATATTCATCCCGTTCGACACGGATCGGGCGCCCCTGCCAGCCCACCTCGCCCTCCTCGGCCGGGAGCAATCCGGCCAACACCCGGAGCAAGGTCGTCTTGCCCGTGCCATTCGGACCTGCGACGTGCACGACCTCGCCCGCCAGCACGTCGATGCTGACGTCACGAAGCACGTGCCGGTCGCCACGCCAGACGTGGATACCTCGGCCCGACAATCCTTGTGGATGAAAGGCTGCCAAATCCCCCAGACCCCTTGGTTTCAACCGGCGCGACTATATCAGACCAACGAACTCAGGTTCGTATGTACGGACCTACAGCCGGGTCGTGGATTTCCGTCGTTGCGCTGCATCAATCATGTTGACCCGCACGGCCAGCTGACGCCCCCGATCACTGTCGCCGAATGGCGTCAGGAAGATGGTGCCCCGGACAGGAGTCGAACCTGTATGGGATTGCTCCCAGCGGATTTTAAGTCCGCAGCGTCTACCAGTTCCGCCACCGGGGCAGGCCGCAAAGTCGATCGGACGGCCCGAAGTATGCCGATTCCAGATCGGTTCTGCCGCCTCGCCAGGGCCCGCGGGGCCGCCCTATCCGCATCTCTGCGTTGCGGTGCTCTGAGAACAATAATCACTGCCGGGGGAGCAGGTCATGCCACAGCGACTGGACAAGCTGTCTCGTCGAGAGATCTTGAAGATTGGTGGCGGTGCAACGTTACTGCCATTCGTCTCAGTCAACGGGGCCCCTGGACAACAACGGGTCTACACGCGCGGTGCATTCCCGGTAACCCACAACATGGGCACCTGCCGGCAGAATGCGCATCCACGCGCTAGCCTCTGTAACAGCCGCGGCCAGTCCGATGACATCGACAACTTGTTCGTTTCGGACGGCAGCCAGTTCACCAGCAGCGCCACCGTGAATTCGACCTTGACGATTGCCGCGCTGGCAATTCACCAGGCCGATTTAATCGCAGCGCAAATGGTGCGACGAGAGCTCTGACGTCAAAGGTCGCTGGCCGCTGCAAGCAGCCAGGTTGGTTACGATTGCTCAAGCCGCACCGACGTGCCCTGATGTGATATATAAAATCTTATATAACAGAATCTTATAAATTTATTCTTGAAATTACATTGCATGTCGCGGAATTTGGCCTGGGCACGATATTACGACGGCCGGCTCGGAGCCGGCCGTCATCAAGCTCACACTCGGGTGTATCAGCCGCCCGCCGCCCAGAACGCGGCAATGTCGGCCGCATCAGCGTCCGATACCGTGATCTTTGCCTTGTGCTTGGTCTTACCGCCCACGACGTCCTTGATCATCTGGGTGAGTGCCGCAGTATCCTCGCCAGCGAAGTCGGCCGGGTCATGACAGTCGGCACAGGCTTCAGCCTTGGTCTTGCCCGCGGCAGCATCGCCCGCCTGGGCTGTGCCAAGTACAAGCATGGTTGCAGCGGCAGTCGCCGCCAGGAGCTTCAAGGTTTTCATGCGGTTTCCCTCCAGCAGATCCAAACAATCCCTATCAAGTCGCACGCCACGACCTCACGAAACTCTAGCCCCGCGCCGTGGTCATCCGCGTCCGGATTTTCATCGGCTGCGGCGGGGATTTCCGTAACCAGCCGACCCCTCTACACTGCCGTCATGGCCATCCGCGACGTACTTAAAATGGGTCACCCGGTCTTGCGGGAGGTCGCTGCTCCGGTGACGCGCTTCGACACCGTCGAGCTGCACCGGCTCGTCCTCGACATGGACGACACCATGCGCTCGCTCGACGGCGCCGGCCTCGCGGCGCCCCAGATCGGCGTCGGACTGCGGGTGGTCATTTTCGAGGTCAACGCCAACCCGCGTTATCCCCACGTCGAGGCAATTCCGTACACGGTGCTGGTCAACCCGGTGCTGACCCCTGCCGGCGATGAAATGGACGACGGTTGGGAGGGTTGCCTGTCAGTGCCTGGACTGCGCGGACTGGTGCCGCGCTACCGCCAGCTTCGCTACCAGGGACGGGACGCACGCGGCAACTGGATTGACCGGACGGTCGAGGGATTTCACGCGCGCGTAGTCCAGCACGAAGTGGACCACCTGGACGGGATCCTGTACCCGCAACGTGTGCGGGATCTTCGCAACTTCGGATTCGAGGATGCCCTCGTCGGGCAAATGACGCCAATGCCGGACTGAACAGGGCGCGTGGAGGTGGAGGCTAGGGTCGGAATCGAACCGGCGTACACGGCTTTGCAGGCCGCTGCATGACCACTCTGCCACCTAGCCAGAGAGCTTTCTTATAGCAGAAACCCCGGGAAGGCGTCCCGGGGCTCGCGGGTAACTGGAGCGGGAAACGAGGCTCGAACTCGCGACCTCAACCTTGGCAAGGTTGCGCTCTACCAACTGAGCTATTCCCGCACTGGACCAAGGGTCAGCCCGAGGATTTTAAGGACGGGCCAACCGCTGTCAAGCTCGATTCCTGCCCCTCAGGTCCGGCCAGGCCAGCTTCAGATAGGCCGCCATCGACCATAGCGTCAGCGCCGCGGCAAGGCCGGTCAAGGCCAGTCCGATGTCGTACATGGGCAGGAACAGAAGGTCCTGCCGGAATAACAACATGGACAGCCCCACAATCTGCAGGATGGTCTTGAACTTGCCGAGCGCCGAGACCGCCACCTTGGTCCTGGCGCCGATCTCCGCCATCCATTCCCGCAGCGCGGAAATGGCGATTTCACGGCCGATGATCACCGCTGCCATCAGCGTCACGTACCAGGCGGGGTCGCGACTGACGATCAGCACCAGCGCCGTGGCGACCATCAGTTTGTCTGCCACCGGATCGAGGAATTCTCCCAGCGGCGAGACCTGCCCGAGCCGCCGCGCCAGGTATCCGTCGAATGAATCAGTGATGCCGGCCAGGCCAAACATCAGCCCGCAGGCCATGTCGGCCCAGTCGTATGGCAGGTAGAACAACAACACCACCGCCGGGATGAGCGCGATCCGCAGCGCCGTCAACAGGTTTGGGATGGTGTAGGGGTGGGTCATCTTGAGCCGGGATGCAAATGATCGTACACGTTCTCCGCAAGCACGCGACTGATGCCGTGAACCGCCATCAGGTCCTCGACTCCCGCCCGTAGTATCCCCTGCAAGCCGCCGAAGTGCTTGAGCAGGTTGCGGCGGCGCGAGGGACCCAGTCCCGGTACCGCCTCGAGTATGGATGACTGTCTCGACTTGGCGCGGGTACGGCGGTGACCGGTGATGGCAAAGCGATGCGCCTCGTCGCGGATCCGCTGGATCAGGTGAAGGGCCCTTGAATCTGGTGGCAGTATAGAAGGCGACTTGTGGCCCAACAAGAAAAGGCGTTCCTGCCCCGCCCTCCTGTCGGCACCCTTGGCCACGCCGACCACGGCCGCCGGCGCGGCTTCCAGCTCCTGCAGCGCGGCGGCAGCCCGCGCCAGCTGTCCCGGACCACCATCGATCAGCAACACGTCGGGCATTGGGCTCTCGCCAGCCTTTACCCGGCGAAACCGGCGCAGCACGGCCTGGTGTAGCGCTCCATAGTCATCACCAGGCTCGACGCCTTCGATGTTGAAGCGGCGATACTCCTGCTTGGCTGGCCCATCCGGACCGAAGACCACGCATGAAGCGACCATGGATTCTCCCTGGGTGTGGCTGACGTCGAAGCACTCCACCCTCAATGGCGTGCGCTCCAGTCCCAGCGCCGAGCGCAGCGCCTCGAGCTGGTCGCGGATGCTGGCACGGCTGGAGACCTTCATCTCGAGCGCGCTGGCTGCATTCTGCCGGCACAGCTCGACCCAGCGCGCCTTCATGCCCCGGCGAGCATGCCTGATGACTATCCGTCGCCCTGCCCTTTCGGTCAGCGTGGCCGACAGCAGTTCGGCGTCGGGCACTGCCAGCAAGGTCAGGATCTCTGGCGGCGCTTCACTGGTCAGGTAGTGCTGGGCGATGAAGGCCTTCAGTACGTCCTCCGGTTCACTGACCAGAGCACGCGGGAAAAAGTGGCTCGTACCCAGGTTTCGTCCGCCGCGAATGAACATCAGCGAAATGCAGGTCTCCGGCCCGCTTACGGCGACGGCCAGTACGTCCGCGTCGGGCTGCGCCCTGCCGGCAGAACTCACCACCTGCTGTGCCTGCAACTTGGCCAGGGCCGCCAGCTGGTCCCGGATCGCCGCCGCTTGCTCGAACTCCAGCGACTCCGCCGCCTGTTCCATTCTTGCCGTGAGGCGCGAGGACAGGTCGGCGCTGCGGCCTTCGAGCACCATCACCGTCGCGTCGACGTCGTGCGCGTACTCCTCGCGGCTGACCAGGCCCACACACGGGGCGCTGCAACGGCCAATCTGGTGCTCGAGGCACGGCCGGCTGCGGTTGGTGAAAAAGCTGTCCTTGCAACCGCGAAGACGGAAGAGCTTGTGCAGCTGGTGCAGGGTCGATCGCACCGCGCGTGAATCGGGGTAGGGGCCAAACAGCCGGCCGGGCACCTTGCGCGAGCCGCGGTAGAAGGACAGTCGCGGGTACTCATGCGCCGACAGGTGCAGGTAGGGAAAGCTCTTGTCGTCGCGCAGGATGACGTTGTAGCGCGGCCGGTGCTGCTTGATCAGGTTGAATTCGAGTAGCAGCGCCTCGGTCTCGGAGTTGGTGACCGTCACCTCGATGCCAGCGATGCACTGCACCAGCGCCGTGACTTTCGGGCTGACCTGGTCGGCGCGAAAGTAGCTCGCGACCCGGGACCGCAGATTTTTTGCCTTGCCGACGTAGATCACCGTGCCGTCGGCGTCGAGCATGCGATACACGCCCGGCCTCGGCGGCAGGCTGGCGACATATGCCTTGGAATCGAAGTCGGTCAACGAGGTCCCGGGATCCGGTTAGCGATGGCTCCATTCTCGGGCCAGCGACACGGCCTGGGCAAACATTGCCGGGGTGAGCCGGCGCGTCTGGGTGTTGTAGCGGCTGCAATGATACGAATCCACCAGCAGCCTCCCGCCGGGCAGCAGGTGCGTCGCGGCGTGCGCAAAGCGGGCCGAGGCCGCCGGTAAACTCCAGGCACGCAACACCGCACCGTGGGCGACCGTGCCGAGGGCCAGCACGGCGCCGCCCTTGGGAACCCGATCAAGTTCCCAGGCGAGGTAGCCGCTGCATTCGCGCACCTCGGCCGGCGTAGGCTTGTTGGCTGGCGGCAGGCAGCGCACTGCGTTGGTGATCCGGCAGTCAACCAGCCGCAGTCCGTCGCCATCGGCAGTAGACTCGGGCGCGCTGGAAAGACCCAGGTCGTAGAGAGTGCGATAAAGCAGGATTCCTGCATGGTCACCGGTGAAAGGCCTGCCGGTCCGGTTGGCGCCGTGCATGCCGGGTGCCAGCCCGATCACCAGCAGGCGCGCCCCGGGCTCACCGAAAGATGGCACTGGCCGCGCATGGTAGGCGGGGTTCTTGGTCCGGACGCCGGCGAGAAACGCGCTCAGGCGCGGACACCGCGCGCACCCCGGATCGAATGCGCGGCCGCGCGTCGGCACGATTCAGTGATGTCCGTCGTCGTCGAACTGCGCCTCTTCCGTCGAGCCGTGCATCGCGGTCGTCGAGGAATGTCCTTCCTGGATGACGTTGGTGACGTCATCGAAGTAGCCGGTGCCAACCTCCTGCTGATGCGACACGAAGCTGTAACCGCGATCGCGCGCAGCGAACTCCGGCTCCTGTACCTTGTTCACGTAGGCGGTCATGCCCTCGCGAACGTAGCCGTGGGCCAGGTCGAACATACTGAACCACATGGAGTGAATGCCGGCGAGCGTGATGAACTGGAACTTATAGCCCATCGCCCCGAGTTCGCGCTGGAACTTCGCGATGGTGGCGTCATCGAGGTTCTTCTTCCAGTTGAATGACGGCGAGCAATTGTACGCCAGCAGCTTTCCAGGGTGCTTGTCGCGAATCGCCTCGGCAAACTTGCGCGCGAATGCCAGGTCGGGTGTGCCGGTCTCGCACCAGACCATGTCTGCATAGGGCGCGTAGGCCAGCCCGCGCGAGATCGCCTGGTCGAGACCCTTGCGCGTCTTGAAGAAGCCCTCATAGGTGCGCTCGCCGGTCAGGAACGGCTTGTCGTTCTCGTCCACGTCGCTGGTCAGCAGGTCAGCCGCCTCTGCGTCGGTCCGCGCCAGGATGATGCTCGGCACCCCCATGACGTCCGCCGCGAGGCGCGCCGCGATCAGTTTCTGCACCGCTTCCTGGCTTGGCACCAGCACCTTGCCGCCCATGTGCCCGCACTTCTTGACCGATGCCAGCTGGTCCTCGAAATGGACGCCGCCGGCGCCCGCACGGATCATCGCTTTCATCAGTTCGAAGGCATTGAGCACCCCGCCAAATCCTGCCTCCGCGTCGGCGACAATCGGCGCAAAGTAGTCGACGTAGTCCTTGTCGCCCGGCTTGATGCCGCGCTGGCACTGGATTTCGTCGGCACGGATGAAGGTGTTGTTGATGCGTTCGACCACGGTCGGCACCGAGTCGACCGGATACAGCGACTGGTCGGGATACATGGACATGTAGCTGTTGTTGTCTGCCGCCACTTGCCAGCCGGAGAGGTAAATCGCCTTGAGGCCGCCCTTGACCTGCTGCATCGCCTGGCCGCCGGTCAGCGCGCCGAGGCTGTTGACGTAGGGCTCGGTCGTGACCAGCCGCCAGAGTTTGTCGGCGCCGGTATGCGCCAGCGTGTGCTCGATCTGAAGGCTGCCGCGCAGCCGCACCACGTCCTCGCCCGAATACGGGCGCTTGATTCCTTTCCAGCGCGGATTGGTAGTCCAGTCCTGGCGCAGCTGTTCGGCGGTCTTGGCGGTCATGTCAGGGATTCCTCTGCTCCGTTAACCTGCAATGCAGGCATCAACAATTCAGGCGATTTCGCGATACGCAGTCAGGGTCAGGAAGGTGTCGAAGCCTTGCTTGGCAGTCAGCTCGTCCACCAGTTTCGCGGCGTGCTCGTAGTGGCCGGCGGCAAATTCGCTGCTGCCCACCTCGGCCCGGATCTTCTCGAGCTCCTCGCGGATGACCTGGCGCAGCAACTCGAGCGTGACCGGCCGACCGTCGGCCAGGCGCGACTCGTGGTGCACCCACTGCCAGAGCTGTGCGCGGGAAATCTCGGCCGTCGCGGCATCCTCCATCAGGTTGTGGATGGGAACGCAGCCATTGCCACCAAGCCAGGAGGCCATGTAGCGAATACTGACGTCGACGTTGTTGCGCAGGCCGCCTTCCGTGATTGCTCCAACCGGCAAATCCAGCAGGTCGGCCGCGGCCACCACGACGTCTTCGCGCAGCCTGGCCAGGTTGTTCGGTGTCGGCATCAGCCGATCGAACACTTCCATCGCAACCGGAACCAGGCCCGGATGCGCGACCCAGGTGCCGTCGTGCCCGTCGCCAGCCTCGCGCTCCTTGTCGGCACGCACCTTGGCGATGGCCGCGTCATTGGCGACCGGATCCCCCTTGATCGGGATCTGCGCGGCCATGCCGCCCATTGCGAACGCCGCGCGGCGATGGCAGGTCTTGATCGCCAGCAACGAATAGGAGCGCAGGAAGTGCGTGGTCATCGTGACCTGTGCCCGGTCGGGCAGCACGAAGTCAGCGCGACGACTGAACTTTTTTATGAAGCTGAAGATATAGTCCCAGCGCCCGCAGTTGAGTCCAGCGATGTAATCCCTCAGTTCCCACAGGATCTCGTCCATCTCGAACGCCGCCAGGATGGTCTCGATCAGCACGGTGACCCTGATGGTGCCGCGCGCGATGCCGAGCTGGTCCTCCGCGAAGTTGAACACCCGGCTCCAGAGGCGCGCCTCGAGATGGCTTTCCAGTTTTGGCAGGTAGAAGTACGGCCCCGTGCCACGCTTCTTCAACTCGGCGGCGTTGTGGTAGAGATAGAGTCCGAAGTCTACGAATGCGCCCGGAACCGCCTGGCCGTCGAGCAGCCAGTGCTTTTCATACAGGTGCCAGCCGCGTGGGCGAACCAGCAATACCGCAGTCCGCTCGTTGAGCTCGTAGCGTTTGCCCTCAGGACTTTCGAAGTCGATGGTTCGACGGACCGCATCAAACAGGTTGACCTGCCCCTGGATGACATTGGGCCAGCTTGGGCACAACGAGTCCTCGCAGTCGGCCATGAAGACCTTCGCACCGGAGTTGAGGGCGTTGATCACCATCTTGCGATCGGTCGGCCCGGTAATCTCGACCCGACGATCGAGCAGGTCGCGGGGAATCGCGGCAACCTTCCAGTCGGATTCGCGGACCTGACGGGTCTCTGGCAGGAAGTCAGGCAGCGCGCCCGCATCGATTTCGGATTGCCGCTGCTGACGCCGGTCCAGCAGAGCGGTCACCTCCGGACCAAACGTCCGCGTCAGTTCGTTGACAAATTCCATTGCCGGCCGCGTCAGGACCGTGGACCAGTCAGGTTCGATGGCAGCCGCCAGCTCGCAGCCAATCGGAAGATCAAGTTTTGCCATAGCTATAAACCGAAAGTTATTGAATTATATACATTTATGATGGAAACATTGTATTCCTGGCGGCCCTCAATGCACATCGTGACTGCTGCCTATCACCAGTCTCATTTTGCAATGCAACAGAATAAAAGGCATCGCAGTCCACCGCAAGGCTTTGCGACCATTGGTTTAACGCCGCGCCACAGCAGGCAAAGGAACCCGGTGACCACCGTCATTTGCAACAAGCCCCACGGCATGCTGACCAAGTTCACCGACGCGCAGGGCCGGCCCACCCTCGCAGCGCTTATGCCCCTGCGTGACGTTTACCCGGCAGGACGCCTGGACGCCGACACCGAGGGCCTGGTCGTGCTGACCAGTGACGGGCGACTGCAGTCGCAGATCGCGAATCCCCGGCATCACTGGCGCAAGACCTACTGGGCGCAGGTCGAGGGCGACGTAACGGAAGCCGCCCTCGCGCGGCTGCGGGCCGGCTTGATCCTGAAGGACGGCCCGACCCGCCCGGCCCGCGCCAAGCGCATGGCAGAGCCGCCGGAGCTATGGCCGCGCGACCCGCCAGTTCGCTATCGCAAGTTGATCCCAACCAGCTGGATCGAACTGACCATCAGCGAGGGCCGCAACCGCCAGGTGCGACGCATGACCGCCGCGGTTGGCTTTCCGACATTGCGACTGATCCGCTATTCGGTCGGACCCTGGA
Organism: Gammaproteobacteria bacterium; assembly: GCA_024642505.1. Taxonomy (GTDB): domain Bacteria; phylum Pseudomonadota; class Gammaproteobacteria; order Steroidobacterales; family Steroidobacteraceae; genus SG8-30. The sequence continues at coordinate 28,149 of JAHEAZ010000156.1, read as the reverse complement.
GCATCGATGGCCTCGCTCCCGGGGACTGGCGCGAGGTCGATGCGGCGCCGATGTCCGCCCATGGCGCCGGCCTCACCGCGGGCGATGACCAGCAATGATCATCGCGAGTTCGAGCGCCTGCTCGTAATTCAGCCGCGGATCAACCGTGGAGCGGTAAGCACGCCCCAGGTCGACGTCGGCCAGCCCGCGCGCGCCGCCGGTGCATTCCGTCACGTCCTCACCGGTAAGCTCGAAGTGCACGCCGCCGAGCACGGAGCCCATTGCCTCGTGGATCCGGAATGCCGACTGGACTTCGCCCAGGATGTTGTCGAAGCGGCGGGTCTTGACCCCGCCGGCAGTCGTCTCGGTGTTGCCGTGCATCGGGTCGCAGACCCAAAGCACACTCTTGCCGGTCGCCCGCACCGCTTCGATCATCGCCGGCAGACAGCCCTCGATTTGCTGCGCACCGAAGCGATGAATGAAGGTCAGGCGGCCAGGCTCGTCTCCGGGATTCAGGATACGCACCAGCTCGGCCAGCCAGGCGGCGTCCATGGCTGCCCCGACCTTGACACCGACCGGATTCGAAATGCCGCGGAAGTACTCGACGTGCCCGCCGTCGGGCTGTGCGGTCCTCAGCCCGATCCACGGCATGTGCGTGGTCAGGTTGTACCAGCGGTTCTGCCTCGGGATGAATCGCGTCTGCGCCTGCTCGTAGGGCAGCAGCAGTGCCTCGTGACTGGCGAAGAAACGCACCTGGCTCGCTTCGTGTATCTGTCCGCCCGACAGCGCCTCGAAGAAATCGAGCGAATCGGCGATCGACGTGGCGATCTGCTGGTAGGCCTCACGCAGCGGCGAATGCTGGACGAAATCAAGGTCCCAGTACTCGGGATGATGCAGGTCCGCGAAGCCACCATCGACCAGCGCGCGCACAAAGTTGAGCGTCAGCGCGGCCCGTTCGTATCCTCGCAGCATCAGTTCGGGATCCGGTTCGCGTTCGGCCGCCGTGAAACCCGGTCGGTTGACGACGTCGCCCCGATAGCTCGGCAAGGTCACATCGCCGCGGGTCTCGCCGTCCGCGGAGCGCGGCTTCGCATACTGTCCGGCAAAGCGCCCGACACGGATCACTGGTTTCTTCATGCCGTGCAGCAGCACCAGGCTCATCTGCAGCAGGATCTTCAGCTTCTTGGCAATCAGGTCCGACTCACATTCCGCGAAGCTCTCGGCGCAATCGCCGCCTTGCAGCAGGAAGCGCTCGCCGCGCTGCGCCTCGCCCAGTTGCTGCTTGAGCTGCTCCACCTCCCAGGACACGACGATGGGAGGCAGGCGCGACAACTCGGCCACGGCGCGCTCGAGCCTGACAGGATCTCCATATGCCGGCATCTGCCGGACGGGCCGCGATTGCCAGCTGGCCGGCGTCCAGGGAGCGTTTGAAACGGGTTTGTCCATAAGTTTCAGCATCGTACACACGCTTTCGTTGCGCCGCAAAAATAGCTACTGACCACGCTGGTGTCTACCTCCACAAGTTGGCACAATTCGAGCCACTCGATCGGGCCTTGACCCGGCGCCCACGGCGTCGTCGTCGGGCCCGAAATGCTTTCCAGGAGTTGCTTCATGCATCGCGTACTCGTTCTGGGCGCCGGCAAGATTGGCGCGCTCATAGCCGGCCTGCTGGCCGAATCCGGTGACTATTCCGTCGCTCTGGCCGACGTCAAGGCGGCAACGGCAGACGCCGTAGCCAAGGCGCACGGACTCGAAGCCGTAGAGGCCTTCCAACTGGACGCTGCCGAAGCATCGAGCCTTGCATCGCACCTCGCCCGTCATCCGGCCGACGCCGTCGTCTCCTCGCTACCCTACTACTGCAATCCGACAGTAGCCCTGGCGGCGCGCAATGCCGGCGCGCACTACTTCGACCTGACCGAGGACGTAGAGGTCACCCGTAAGGTCCGCGCCATCGCGGAAGGCGCTGCGACAGCGTTCGTGCCGCAGTGCGGCCTGGCGCCAGGCTTCGTTTCAATTGCGGCAAACGAACTGATCACCCACTTCGACTCCCTGCGCTCGGTCAAGCTGCGTGTCGGCGCACTGCCGCAGCATCCCAACAACGTGCTCAAGTATTCGCTGACCTGGTCCACCGAAGGCCTGATCAACGAGTATGGCAACCCCTGCCTGGCCATCGCCGAAGGTCGACTGGTCGAGGCCGCGCCACTGGAAGGCCTGGAGGAAATCGAAATCGACGGTACCTCCTACGAGGCGTTCAACACCTCCGGTGGACTGGGCTCGCTGGGCGAAACCTACGGTGACCGCTGCGAGCAGATGAACTACAAGACCATGCGCTATCCCGGTCACTGCGAGCAGGTACGCCTGCTGATGAACGACCTGAAACTCAACCAGGACCGCGACACGCTCAAGCGGATCCTGGAGAACGCGGTGCCGCAGACGCTGCAGGATGTCGTGGTCATCTACGTCGCCGTGACCGGCCGGCAGGAAGGCGAACTCAGGGAAGAGAACTACGTCAACAAGGTCTATCCACAGGAAATCGCCGGACGCCTGTGGTCCGCCATTCAGGTGACGACCGCGGCGGGACTGACTGCGGTGCTCGACCTCGTCATGAACGATCCGGACGCCTACCACGGCTTTGTCAGGCAGGAGCAGTTCCGCCTGCCGCAGATCCTCGCCAACCGCTTCGGCAGCTGGTATGCCCGCGGCGGCGACAAGTCGGTGTCCGGACGGGTCGTTGTCGAGGGCAAGGCTGGACATCAGCGTTCCCAGCAAGGAGTCGCGACATGAACGCCCAGGAAATCCTGACCGGGCTCGGACTCGAGGAGACCAATCCAGGCACCTGGTGCGGCGATGGTGGCTGGCTGGCGGCCGACGGCGCGCCGCTGATCGAGTCGGTCAATCCCGCGACCGGTCAGATAATCGCGCGGGTCCGTGCGACGACCGCCGCCGACTACGAGCGGGTCATGGCGACAGCCGTCGCGGCCTTCCGCGAATGGCGGCTCGTGCCGGCACCGCGGCGCGGCGAGGCGATCCGCAGGATCGGCGACGCGCTGCGCGCCAGGAAGGACCTGCTCGGCAGCCTGGTTACCCTGGAGATGGGCAAGATCAAGGCCGAAGGCGACGGCGAGGTACAGGAGATGATCGACATCGCCGACTTCGCCGTCGGGCAGTCTCGCATGCTCTACGGCCTGACCATGCATTCCGAGCGGCCCGAGCATCGCATGTACGAGCAGTGGCACCCGCTCGGTGTGGTCGGGATCATCTCGGCCTTCAATTTCCCGGTTGCGGTCTGGGCATGGAACGCCTTTCTGGCCGCCGTCTGCGGTGACGCCTGCGTCTGGAAACCATCACCCAAGGCACCGCTCACAGCCATCGCGGTGCAGCGCATCTGCAACGGTGTGCTGACTGAAATGGAACTGCCGCCGGTGTTTCAGCTCTTCATCACTGCCGACAACGACCTCGCCGGCCACTTTGTCGACGACCGTCGCGTGGCGCTGGTCAGCTTTACCGGTTCGACGCCCGTCGGCCGCAAGGTCGCCGGACGCGTGGCGGCGCGACTTGGCAAGAGCCTGCTGGAACTTGGCGGCAACAATGCCATCATCGTGGACCTGCATGCCAACCTCGATCTGGTCGTGCCGGCCGTAGTCTTCGGTGCCGTCGGTACGGCTGGCCAGCGCTGTACGACCACGCGTCGCCTACTGGTGCACGAATCCCGCTTCGATGAACTGCAGCGTCGTCTCGCCGCGGCCTATGCTCAGTTGCGAATCGGCGACCCACTGGAGCCGTCCACGCTGGTGGGTCCGCTGGTCGACGCCGCATCGGTCGAGCGATACACGACCACCCTGAAGGCCGCGGTAGAGCAAGGCGGGCGCATCGTCTGCGGTGGCAAGGTGTTGCCGGGCCCCGGCTACTATGTGCAGCCGACCATCGTGGAGGCCAGCAATGACCTGCCGGTGGTGCAGCACGAAACCTTCGCGCCGATCCTGTACATGATCCCGTTCGGGTCGCTGCACGAGGCGATCGCCATGCATAATGACACCGCCTACGGCCTGTCCTCGGCAATCTTTACCGACCGGCTGCAGCACGCGGAACAGTTCCTGTCAGCGTCCGGCAGTGATTGCGGCATTGCCAACGTGAACATCGGTACCTCGGGCGCCGAGATCGGCGGCGCGTTTGGCGGCGAGAAGGACACCGGCGGCGGCCGCGAATCGGGCTCCGACGCCTGGAAGGCGTACATGCGCCGGCAGACGAACACCATCAACTATTCGTCGGAACTGCCGCTGGCGCAGGGGATCAAGTTCAACGCGTAAAGCGATCGCCCCTCACTCGCGTTCCAGCAACTGGTACAGCATCCCGATGTAAGTTTCCCCGTTTATGAACGCGCCTGCCCAGATCCGGTCATAGTCGGCGTTGGGAGCCATGGCCACGATCTCCTCGACCGACTTGCCCGCAGTTTGCAGCGTGCGGACCCTTGTGGACGTGTCGACCAGCATCTTGCGAAAAGCCTCGAGCCCGGCCCGCCCTGACACCGCCCCGTGCCCCGGGATGATCCGCGTCTGGTCATCCGCCATCGAGAGCATCACATCCACGGCTGCCAGCGTGCCCTTGATGCTACCGCCCGACTCGACGTCGATGAACGGATACATGCCGTTGAAGTAGGCATCCCCCGCGTGAATCACGTTCGCCTTGCGGAAGTGGATGATGGCGTCGCCGTCGGTATGGGCATTGGCAACGTGCACGGCCCGGACCTCGTCGCCGTTCAGGTGAAGGCTGACGGAATCGTTGAAAGTGACCACTGGCAGCGCCGCGGGCGGCGACGCCGGCACTTCCTGCTTGAAGAATTCCATGACCTGCGGAACGCTCATGCGCGCGCGGACATTGTCCTGGGCAATGATTACCGCGCCCGTCTTGCCGAAGTTTTCGTTGCCACCGACATGGTCGAAGTGCCAATGCGTGTTGAGCACGAATCGAACCGTGCCAGGGTCGAGTTCCGCAATCGCCGCATTGATTGCCGGTGTCAGGGGCGCGAACTGGTCATCGATGATAAAAACGCCGTCGCTACCGACGGACACACCGATATTGCCCCCGTTGCCGAACAACACGTAAATACCCTCGGCCAGCTTCTCGGCCGTAATCTTCACCTCGGGCTGCGGTTGCGCCGTGGCGGGCGCGCCCACGATCGCCGCCAGTACGGCGGCTGCAAGTATTTTGCAGTTCATCGGTTTCCCCTCTTGCGCGCCTCCGGGCGCGCGTTCCGTACTTGTAGCAGTTCATCCTGTTATCATCAACGCACGGCATGGAGAGCCCGCGATGAAAGCCTTGCTAATGACCGCATGCGCGGCGCTGGGCCTCGCAATAACGGGGACTGCCGCAGTCTCCCAGGACGGGGGGCCCAAGGCCGGCATAGCGGTCCTGGTTGAGATCCAGGACGCCATTGGTCCTGCCACCAAGGAACACTTCCTTGCCGCACTGGAGGAAGCCGAGGCCGGCGGAGCCGCGCTGGTGCTGCTCGCGCTGGACACCCCCGGCGGTCTCGATGCGGCGATGCGCGACATCATCCAGGGGATCCTGAATTCGCGGATCCCGGTCGTGACCTATGTCTCGCCGTCCGGCGCGCGTGCCGCCAGCGCAGGCACCTACATTCTCTACGCAAGTCACGTTGCCGCCATGACGCCTGGCACAAACCTCGGTGCCGCGACACCTGTCTCGATCGGCGGGCCGCCGTCACCCGACGCACCACAGGAGAAGGACGGCGACGACGCTGCCAGGGCGCCACAGCCGGGCACCGCGATGGAGCGAAAGGCGATCAATGACGCGGTCGCCTACATCAGGAGCCTCGCCGAGCTTCGCGGCCGCAACGCCGAGTGGGCGGAAGCGGCTGTGCGCAGCGCCGAAAGCCTTTCGGCACAAGAGGCTCTCCAAAGGGGCGTGATCGACCTCATCGCCGAGGACGTACCCGACCTGTTGCGACAGATCGACGGCCGCACGCTCAAGGCTGGCGGCACCGAGATCACGCTGAATACCGCCGGCATGGTCATTGAGAAATTCGAGCCGGGCTGGCGCATCGAGTTGCTATCGGTTATTACGAACCCGCTGGTCGCCTACGGGCTGTTGATCATCGGACTCTACGGCCTGATGTTCGAGGGCTACAACCCGGGCGCAATCCTGCCGGGTGTCATCGGGGCGATCTGCCTGCTGCTCGGCCTGTACGCCTTGCAGGTGCTCTCGGTCAATTACGCAGGCCTGGCGCTGGTTGGCCTTGGCATCGCCATGATGATCGGCGAGGTTTTCGTGCCGAGCTTCGGTGCGCTCGGCATTGGCGGACTCGCTGCCTTCGTGATTGGCTCGATCATCCTGATGGACACCGACGCGCCGGGCTTTGGCCTCAGCATGGGGCTGGTGGGCGGCATCGCGACCGTCGCCGGCATGGCAATGTTCGGCACCATGTGGCTGGCCGTAAAGGCACGGCGAAAACCCGTCACAACGGGCGCGGAACAGCTGGTCGGCGCCGTCGCCGAGGCGACCGACGCCTTCACCGGCAAGGGTCGGGTCAGGATATTCGGAGAAGAGTGGTCCGCGGTGAGCGAAAGGCCCGTTGCGGCTGGTCAACGCGTCAGGATCGACCGGGTCGATGGACTCAACCTACGCGTCAGTCCGGAAGAGTGAACAAGGAGAAAGAATCGTGTTGCCGTTGCAGATCCCATTGATTGTCGTTGCCGTCTTCATCGTGGCGCTGCTCATCAACGCCATCAAGATCCTGAAGGAGTACGAGCGTGGTGTCATCTTCACGCTCGGCCGCTTCACTGGCATCAAGGGCCCGGGACTGATCATCGTGATCCCGGTCATCCAGCAGATGTCGCGGGTCGACCTGCGCACCATCGTGCTCGACGTCCCGAAACAGGACGTGATTTCGCGAGACAACGTCTCCGTCAAGGTGAACGCAGTCGTCTACTTCCGCATCGTCGATCCCGCCAAGGCCATCATCCAGGTCGCGAACCCGTTCGAGGCAACCAGCCAGCTGGCCCAGACTACTTTGCGGTCCGTGCTCGGCCAGCACGAACTCGACGAGATGCTCTCGCAACGCGAAAAGCTCAATACCGACGTCCAGCAGATCCTCGACGACTCCACCGACATCTGGGGTATCAAGGTGTCGCATGTCGAGATCAAGCACGTGGACCTGGACGAGAGCATGATCCGCGCCATGGCGCAGCAGGCCGAAGCCGAGCGCAGCCGGCGCGCCAAGGTTATCCACGCCGAGGGCGAGAAGCAGGCAGCGGCAGCGCTGGTCGAGGCCGCCCGCGAACTCGGCGCCGACCCGCGCGCGATCCAGCTGCGCTACCTGCAGACCCTCAGTGGCTTGTCAGCGGCGGGAACGACGACGATCGTCTTCCCGTTGCCAATGGACCTGATCACGCCATTGCTGCACAAGGGGGCCGGCGGCAGCCAGGGATCAGCCTGATGTAGCTGCGCGCGCCAGCTCGAGTTGCCGGGCCAGCCGCTTGGGAGAGACTGGAAGGGAGGTGCGGAGGTCCTGCGCGAACAGCGACACGCAGTACTCTTCGAGCATCCAGCGAAGCAGTGTCACCTCGGGCAGCGGCCCGGGGTGGCGGGCGCCAGCTACCGCCAGTGTTGCCGCGGCCGACTCGCGCCACTTGCGAAATTCGTAATGAGCATCGGCAGCGTTACCGCGAGCCGTGCGCAGCTTTTCCAGTCGACGGCCGAGCGCCTTCAGGAACCGCGGCAGCGAGTCGAGCCAGGGGTCCGGCGCCGCGGCCAGGAAACGGCCACTTGCCAGCTCGGCGACTTGTGCGCGGCAGTCCTCGACCAGATCCGGATCGACCCCCTCTGGCAATCCCGCCAGGAGTTTCATCACCTCGCGCCGCTCGGCGAGCGTACCCTTGGCGACGGCGGCGACGCGCATCGCCTCATCGTGCAGTTCCGCCCTGCCGCGCTCGACCGCGGCCTCGAAGCCGGCACGGTCCCGTGGCAACGCCTGCGCGGCCGGCAGGCAGCAGCGCTCGACCGAGCGATCACAAATGTCGTCCGCGAGTCCCTTCAGGGGTCCGACGGGCTGATGCAGCAGAGCCAGCCCGGTATCGGCAGCCAGTGATCTGCGGACGTAGCGCAGCTGCGGCTCGAGCCGCAAGGCAAGCAAGCGGACGACGCCTCTTCGGGTAACTGCAGCGGCGTTCGCCGCTGAGTCGACGCAGGTCAATGCCACCGATTCGCCTCTATCCTCCACGGCCGGATGCAGGACGATGCGCAGGCCATCGCGCGGCACTTGCAGTTTTTCCGGGAGCGTACCGAAGTCCCAGTCCCGCACGCCCTCGCGAACGAAGTCGGCGGCGCTCAGCTGCATGGCCTGGCGCTGCACCTTGCGCAACCGTCGCTTGAGCTGCTCGATATCACGTCCCGCGGCGACCAACTGCCCGCCTGCACCAGTGATCCTGATATTCAGGCGCAGGTGATCCGGTAACTTTGCAGTCCGCAGCAGGTCCGCAGCAACGGGCGTACCCGCGCGACGGGTCAACCACGCCGCTGCGGCATCAAAGAATGGAGTTCCCTGCGACTCGTTGATTTCCGCAAGACAGCGTGCGGCGACATCCGGCGCCGGAACAAGATGACGCCGCAGCGCCTTCGGCAGGCCGCGAATTGCCACGGTGAGCATCTCGTGGCGCCAGCCCGGAATGCCCCACTCCACTTCGCCGGCCGACAACTGCGGCAGGAAAGCCAGTGGCACGGCAATGGTTGCACCATCATCAGCGGCACCCGGCTCGAAGCGGTAGTCGAGCCGGAAGTCATGCCCGGCGACGTGCAGCCGGTCGGGCAATTCATCCGGATCGATGTCTGGCGCCCCCGGCGCGCGTATGTCGGCGCCTGAGAATTCCAGCAACCCGGGGCGCTCCGCCTCCGCCTGCTTACGCCAGCGTTCGAAGGCCGCCACGCCGTGGATGTTCTCCGGGATCCGGCTGAGGTAGAAGGTGGTGATTCGATCCTCGTCAAGAAGCACCCCGCGGCGGCGCAGCCGGGCCTCGCCTGCCTCGAGTAAAGCCCGCACGGCAGCGTTACGGATAAGAAAGCGGGCGCGCAAGCGGGACCGTCCGTGGGTCAGTGCCTCGCGTACGAAGATTTCACGGGCCTGCTCCGGAGCGATGCTGCCGAAGTTGACGCGCCTGCCGGCGGCGACGGTCAGACCATAGAGCGTGACCGTCTCCCGGGCCGATACATAGCCGCGATCGGGCATCCATTCCGGGTCGCCATAGCTGCGGCGCACCAGGTGATGAGCTGCGGTTTCGATCCAGGCTGGTTCGATCGCTGCCACGGTGCGGGCGTACACGCGCTGCGTCTCGGCCAGCGTCGCCGCCATCACCCACTTCGGCGGCCTGGTCTTCAGCGCCGAGCCCGGCGAGATCACGAATCGCAGGCCCCGCGCCCCAAGATAATCGCCTTTCTCGCCCTTCTCACCGATATGCCCGAGGAGTCCCGCCAACAGCGAACGATGTACCGCCTCCGCCTTGGCAGGTTTTTCCGCGCTGCTCCAGTCCAGCTCGCGGGTGAGTTCCGCAAGCTGGCTGCGCAGGTCTTCCCATTCGCGCATGCGGGCCGCCGACAGGAAGTTTTCGCGACACCAGCGGCGCGCCTGCGACGCAGACCGCCCGGCCCGGACTTCCTGCCAGGCTCGCCAGAGATTCAGCAGTCCGAGGAAATCCGAGCGCGGCTCGGCGAAGGCTGCATGTCTTTCGTCAGCCGCGGCACGAAACTCGGCTGGCCGCTCGCGCGGGTCCTGGATGCTCAGCACTGCAACCAGCGTCAGCATTTCCTCCAGCGCGGCGAAACGCCGTGACTCCGCCAGCATCCGTCCAAGCTGCGGATCGACCGGGATGCGCGCAACCTGGCGGCCGAGATCGGTTACCCGCCGCTCGGCATCGACGGCCTCCAGTTCCTGCAACAGCAGGTAGCCATCGTTGACCAGTCGGGTGTCTGGCGGATCCGGGAATGGAAACTCATCCACCGCACCGAGCCCAAGTACCGCCATCTGCAGGATTACGTTCGCCAGGTTGGTGCGCAGGATCTCCGGCGGCGTAAACGGCTCGCGGCTGTCGAAGTCCTGCTCGGAGTAGAGCCTGACGCATATTCCGGGCCCCACCCGGCCGCAACGTCCCTGCCGCTGGCTCGCGCTCGCCTGCGATACCGGCTCGATGGGCAGCCTCAGGATCTTGCTCCGGGCACTGTAGCGGCCGATGCGCGCGAGGCCGCTATCGACCACTGCCCGAATCCGTGGAACGGTGATGGAGGTCTCGGCCACGTTGGTGGCAAGCACCACCCGGCGCCGCGAGCCCGGCTGAAAGACGCGTTGCTGCTCGGCCCAGGACAGGCGCGAGAAGAGCGGCAGGATCTCGAGACGCGACCCGAACGCCCGCGACAGAGCTTCCGCTGCATCGCGAATCTCCCGCTCACCGGGCAGGAACACCAGCGTATCCCCGGCTTCGCCGGGCTGGTCCAGCAACTCGTGGATCGCCGCCACGATTCCAGGCACGACGCCTGGGTCGAGATCGTCATCCTCATCCGCACCCAGCGGCCGGTAGCGGGTCTCGATCGGCCAGCCACGACCGGAAACCTCGATGACGGGGGCACCATCGAAGAAACGTGCGAAGCTCTGCGGATCGATGGTCGCAGAAGTAATGACGATCCTGAGGTCCGGCCGCCGAGGCAGCAGCCGCTTGAGGTAACCGAGCAGGAAGTCGATGTTGAGGCTGCGCTCGTGTGCCTCGTCGATGATCAGGGTGTCGTAGCGCAACAGCTCCGGATCGCCCTGAATCTCGGACAGCAGGATTCCGTCGGTCATCACGCGGATCAGCCCGCGGTCGGAACCCGACGCAGCGAAGCGGATCTTGAATCCGACCTGGGCGCCCGGCGGGACCCCGAGTTCCTCGCACAGGCGAGCGGCGACGCTGCGCGCAGCGATACGGCGCGGCTGGGTATGACCAATCAGGCCGGTCAGCCCCCGGCCTGCCTCGAGACAGGCCTTGGGCAGCTGAGTCGTCTTGCCGGACCCGGTCTCGCCGCACACGATCACGACCGGATGCCTGGCGATCGCCTCGCGGATCTCGTCGATTCGCTGGCTGACCGGCAGTTCTTCAGGGTATGAAACCGGCGGAACCGTGGCGCGGCGACGCTCCATGCGTTGCCTGCCATCGGCGAGAAGTTTCTGCAGTGCCGCCAGTTCACGTCCAGCTGGCTGGCGACGCGCCTGCCGTTCCTCGATGCGCAGCGCAAGCCGCTCGATCTGATGGCGATCGACGCACAGCAAGCCCTCGAGCGAATCGAGTCCGGCGAAGTCCGTGCCGAGCCGGCCCGGCACCATTCAGCGCCCCGGCAGTCTCATGCGGACCGCCGCGCCACCGAACGCGCTCTCTCCTATGTCGATCGTACCGCCGTAGGCAGCGACCAGCTCGCGCGCCGCGGCCAGCCCGATTCCCTGCCCTGCCACGGTTTCATCGACCCGTACGCCCCGCTCGAGTACGCGGACTCGATCGGCTATCGCGATTCCGGAACCGTCGTCCTCGATCTCGACAGTCAACCCGCTGCGCCGCCACTCCGGACGCTCGTCGGCCCGGGCCCGCAGCACGACCCGGCTGCGGCCATACTTGAACGCGTTATCCAGCAGGTTGCCGGCCAGTTCCATCAGGTCGCCGGAGTCGATTGGATAAGCCAGGTCGGCCGGCACGTCGAGGACACAGTGCATAGCCTTGTCCCGATAGACCTTGGTCAGCGCCGCTACCAGCTCCGTGAGCGGCGCGCGCAGTACGACCGATGCTATCGACGACCCTGCACCAGCCAGCACAGCCTTGCGCAGCTGATGCTCGACGATCGACTGCATCTGGTCCAGTTGCGAACCCACCGATGCCGGGTCTGCAGATCCCGAATCGAGCATGCTCTTGAGCGCTGCGATAGGCGTCTTGAGACTGTGCGCGAGGTTGCCAAGGGTAGCGCGGTAGCGTGCCACGCGAGCGCGGTCTCCCTCGAGCAGGCCATTGAGGTTCTGTGCGACCCCCTCCAGCTCTCTGGGCCAGCTGCCGTCGAGCGAATCGCGCCGGCCAGTCTCGACTTCGAGGATCTCCCGCTCGAGCCGCCTGAGCGGCCTGAGGCCGGCCCTCAACCCCAAAGACAGGCCAATGACCAGTATCGTCATCAGCGCTGCCGCTCCCGCAAGCAGCCACGAGCGGACCCGGTTGAGCTCGCTGAAGTAAGGTTCGAGGCTCTCCGCGGCGCTCAGCACGAAGGTGGCGGGATGCTGGAGCCCTGCTTCCCAGCTGACCCCCAGCGAAAAGGCCAGTACCCTGGTACCGTCCGGCAAGGAAACCTGCTCGATGCTGCGCTCTCCCGCCGCCGGCCGGGCGGTCAGCGACAAGCCGGCGCCAACCGTCGATGGTGAGCGCCACGTCGTGACGCCTTCCTGGTCGCGGATCTCGGCGTACAGTCCGGACCCCGGCGTCGCGAGTCGCGCCTCGGCAATCGTGGTCGGGGCCAGGACGCCCGACGACTGGAGTTCCGCGGTGGCGACCAGTGCAATGACTTGCGCATCGAGAACGTCCCGCCGGGAGTCGAGCGCAAGGTCGCGGTACAAGGCATCCAGCGCCATCGCCGCCGCACCGGTCACCAGCACGCTGGCGATCGCGAGTGCAACGACCAGCCGATTGACCAACGACGGGGCGGACGCCGTCACCAGGGTTGCGCCTCACTCGTGGTGACGGGATCGCCGCTCATTCGCGCGCCATGCGATAGCCGCGGCCTCGCAGGGTCTCGATAGGCTGCAGAATCCCATCAGGATCAAGCTTGCGCCGCAGCCGGCCGACAAAAACCTCGATTACGTTGCTGTCACGCTCGAAATCCTGTTCGTAAAGCTTGTCGGTCAATTCGGACTTCGACACGACCTGTCCCGCACGCAGCATCAGGTATTCCAGCAACCGATACTCGAAGGCAGTCAACTCGACCGGCTCGCCGCGGACCCGAACCTGCTGACTGCGCGGGTCGAGTTCGACCGCACCGGCCTGCAGGACCGGCTGCGACCAGCCACCAGAACGCCTGAGCAACGCCTGCAGGCGCGCCAGCACTTCCTCGAACTGGAACGGCTTGGTGACGTAGTCATCAGCGCCCGACTGCAGCGCCTCGACCTTCTCCTGCCAGCGGTCGCGAGCGGTGAGGATCAGGATCGGAAAGGACTTGCCAGCCTCGCGCCAGGCACGGATGACTTCGAGGCCGGGTCGTCCGGGCAGGCCGAGGTCCACCACGGCAACATCGATGGGATATTCGAGACCGGAGAACTCACCTTCAATACCATCGGCAGCGGAATCGACGACGAAGCCGCCTTGCCGCAGCCGCTGGACCAGGGACTCGCGCAGGACAGGCTCGTCCTCGACGACCAGGACCCGCATGATGGCTTACTCCACCTGGCCGGACGCGGCATCCACAGTGACGTCGAATACGCGGCCGTCGGCGCTCAACAGCCGGATGCGATACACGCGCCGACCTTCCTCGAGCTTTTCCTCGGCGCGGACGACCCGCGCATCGTATTTCGCCTCCACCTTCGCTACTGCCGCATCCAGGGTGAGCCCCTCGGCACGGGTATCAGCCTGTGCAGCAGGCGCCGGAAGCGCGTCTCCCGACGACGGCCAGGCGACCGGTGCCAGGAGCGCAATGGTGAGGGCTGCAACGAGGCGGTGGGTCATGGTGGCGCAATTGTAGCGGAAGTACCCATGAACCAGTCCTGAACGAATCATTCGGCCTTCTCCTGTGCCTTGGCTTCGTCCCACCAGGCGTCGAGTTGTTCCAGGCTGACTTCAAAACCGCTCAGGCTTGACGCGCCCAGCATGCTTTCGACATGGCGAAAGCGCCGGACGAATTTCTCGTTGCTGCGCCGCAACGCCGCCTCCGGATCAATGTCAAGGTGACGGGCGTAATTGACCAGCGCGAACAGCAGGTCACCGAACTCGGACGCGACTTCGTCCTTGTCTGCCGCGCCGGCCAGGGCGTTGTCGAGTTCCGCAAGTTCCTCATCGACCTTGCGACGGGGACCGGCAGCGTCAGGCCAGTCAAATCCGGCTCGGGCCGCGCGGCGGCCGAGCTTGGCCGCCCGCGTCAGCGCCGGCAGCGCCAGGACGACGTCGTCGAGCAGGCCGCCCGCACGCCTCGCCGCCTTTTCCTCCAACTTCAAGCGCTCCCAGATCTCAGTCTGGGCAGCAGCCGATTCGACCCGTTCGCCGGCGAAGACGTGGGGATGACGGCGTACCATCTTGTCGCAGATGCCGCGCACCACATCGTCGAAATCGAAGGCGCCCTGTTCCCGCGCCATCTGTGCATGGAACACGACCTGCAGGAGCAGGTCACCAAGCTCTTCCCGCAGGTCTTCAAGGTGGCCCCGCTCGATCGCATCGGCTACTTCGTAGGCCTCCTCGAGCGTATAGGGCGCAATGCTACGGAAGTCCTGTTCCAGGTCCCAGGGACAGCCTCCCTGCGGGTCACGCAGCGCGGCCATGATTTCGAGCAGGCGATGAATTGACAACTGTCAGCCCTCGAGCACCTGTCGCAGGGTCAGCAACATTCCTGCGGTGGCGCCCCAGATCTTGTGCTCCTGCCACGGCAGGTCGAACCCTTCGATTACCTCCTGGCCCATCCGGAATGTTCTGGGGTGGTGCGTGCTTGGATCGAAAAGATGCTTGAGCGGCGCCTCGAAGGTCGCGGCGACCTCGGTCGGGTCCAGTGTAAGCGTAAACCCGGGTCTTACCAGCCCGACGACGGGCGTCACCTGATAGCCACTGATCACGATGTGATCGGGCAACCGGCCGATTACCTCGACGAATTCCCGCGCAAGACCGATCTCTTCCTCCGCCTCACGCAACGCCCCCGACTCCGCATCGACGTCATGGGGTTCGAGGCGCCCGCCCGGAAATGAAATCTGCCCGGCGTGATGCTCGAGGTCGGCCGCGCGGTAGGTCAGCAGCACGGTCAGGTCGTCACCACGATCGATGAGCGGGACAAGCACTGCTGCCGGTCGCGGAGAGGCCGGAAACATGTGGCGGACTCGCGCGTTGACTGCCTGAGGGAAAGGGCCGATGCGCAGGTCCTCGTCACCCAGACGGAGTGCGCCAAGGCGCTGTCGCACCAGCTTCAGCATGTCGCCGACAGCCAGTTGATGCAGCTGATTGCCCACTGCAGCGTTCACGGCTGGCCATCATCGATGAACTCGCCGTCCGCAAGCCGGCCGGGATCGAGCAGGTGCTCGAGCTCGTGGCGGTCTATCCCCGTCACTTCCGCTGCTACGTCGATCACTGGCCGACCTTCGGAATAGGCCCGCTTGGCAATCTCCGCTGCGCGGTCGTAGCCGACCAGCGGATTGAGCGCTGTCACCAGCACGGGGTTGAGCTGCAGCGCCCGGCGCAGCCGCCCGGATTCGGGCCGCATCCCCGCAATCGCCTTCCCGGCAAGCGCCGCCGCCGCGTTGGCGATCAGTGATTCGCTCTGCAGCAACTCGTACGCAATGAGCGGCAGCATGACGTTCAGCTGGAAATTGCCGGACTGGCCGGCGATGGTCACCGCCGCATCGTTGCCAATGACCGCGGCACAGGCCATGGCGACCGCCTCCGGTATGACCGGGTTGACCTTGCCGGGCATGATGCTCGAACCAGGCTGCAGCGCCGGCAGCGTGATTTCGCCCAGGCCCGCCAGTGGCCCCGAGTTGAGCCATCGCAGGTCGTTGGCTATCTTCATGAGGCAGACAGCCGTCACCCGCAGCTGGCCGGAGAGCTCGACCGCGGTGTCCTGCGCCGCCAGTGCTGCGAACAGGTCCGGCGCTGACTCGAACGGCAGGCCGGTACGCTCCGCCAGCAGGCTGGCCACTCGCCGCCCGAAATCCGGGTGCGCATTGAGGCCGGTGCCGACGGCCGTCCCGCCCTGCGCCAGACGGCTGAGCCTCGTTTCGGTCGAGCGCAGGCGGTCGACACAATCCAGGACCTGGCTTCTCCAGGCGCCGAGCTCATCCGACATCCGTAGCGGCAGCGCGTCCATCAGGTGGGTCCGGCCGGTCTTGATCTCGCCCGCCATTCGCCCGGCCGCTGCCGCGATGACCGCGCCAAGGCCTTCGAGCGCTGGCAGGACCTGCTGGCGTAGTTGCAGCATCGCCGCGACGTGGATCGCGGTCGGAATCGTGTCATTGCTGCTCTGCCCACGGTTGACGTGGTCGTTGGGGTGCACCGGCGAACCGAGGCGTCGTTCCGCCAGCGTGGCAATGACCTCGTTGGCGTTCATGTTCGAGCTCGTGCCGGAGCCGGTCTGGAAGACGTCCACCGGAAACTCCGCATCGTGCTTGCCGGCGGCCACCTCGAGCGCCGCCGCCGCGATGGCCTCTGCCATGACCGGTTCGAGCTGGCCCAGCTCGGCATTCGCCTGCGCCGCCGCGCACTTCACCAAGCCGAGGGCAGCGATGAAGCTGGGCGGCATCGGCATGCCCCCCAGTCCGAAATTCTGGACGGCACGCTGGGTCTGGGCACCCCACAGCGCCCCGGCGGGGACTTGCAACTCCCCGAGCGTGTCACGGACTGTCCGCAGTTCGCTTCGCTTCATGTGCCTGCATCAAGTCGTCGGCCCGGCCCCGGCGGCTCGACATCGGCACCGGACTCGGTGGGACGGGCACGGGTTGCGGTAAGATTGCCAAGTCTAACATTGGACCTTAAGCGGATGACCGACACCCGACTCACAGCCTTGTCGCCGCTCGACGGACGCTATGCGGACCAGACGCGGGAACTGGCCGAGATATTCAGCGAATCCGCGCTGATCCGCTACCGCGTCCGCATCGAGGCGCTGTGGTTCCGTCATCTGGCCGGGCAGCCGGAAATCCGCGAGCTGGCCGGGTTGAATGCTGCGACGCGGGCCGCGCTTGAGTCGCTGGCTGGTGGAGCGCCGCCGGAAGAACCTGCACGCGTCAAGGAAATCGAGGCGCGCACCAACCATGACGTCAAGGCGGTCGAGTATTTCGTCCGCGAACAGCTGGCGGTCGCAGGTGCCACGTCGGCACAGCTCGAATTCGTGCATTTCGCCTGCACCTCGGAGGACGTCAACAACCTCTGCTATGCGCTCATGCTGAGCGATGCGCGCTCGCGGTTGATGCTGCCGCAGATGCGACGAGTGCTCGAACGGCTGCGCGAGATCGCCCACCAGACAGCCGACCTGCCGATGCTGTCGCGCACCCACGGCCAGCCCGCGAGCCCCACGACACTCGGCAAGGAGATGGCCAACTTCGCGGCCCGCTTCGCCCGACTCGAGCGTGGATTCGAGTCGGTAACCGCGCTTGGCAAGATGAATGGTGCCGTCGGCAACTACAACGCCCACCTGGTCGCCTACCCGGACACGGACTGGCCGGAGATCACTCGGCTGTTCGTCGAGTCACTGGGCCTGGAGCAGAATGCGCACACCATCCAGATCGAACCGCACGACTGGATCGCGGAATACTGCCACGCACTTGCCCGCTATGACACCGCGCTGATCGATCTTTGCAGGGACCTGTGGGGCTATGTATCACTGGGATATTTCCGGCAACGCGCCGTGGCCGGCGAGGTCGGATCCTCGACCATGCCCCACAAGGTCAACCCGATCGACTTTGAGAACGCCGAAGGCAACGCCGGCGTGGCCAATGCACTGCTCGGCTTCCTTGCGGACAATTTGCCCATCTCGCGCTGGCAGCGGGACCTGACTGATTCGACGGTGCTCCGTAACCTGGGCGTCGCACTCGGTCATGCAACCCTGTCACTCAGGTCGGTGCTCAAGGGCCTTAACAAACTCGAGGCGGACCCCGCGCGCATGGCCGCCGACCTGGATGCCAACTGGGAGGTGCTGGCGGAGGCCATCCAGACGGTCATGCGTCGACACGGCGTCGCGGATGCCTACGACCGGCTCAAGGATTTCACCCGGGGACGCAGGGTCGGGCCGCAGGAATTGCGGGACTTCGTCGGTTCACTAGGGCTGCCTCCCGAAGTGACGGCGCGGCTATCCGCCTTGACGCCGGCCGCCTACACCGGACTGGCCGCGGCGCTGGCACGACGATCCTGACCGGGCCGGGACCGCACTGATGGAAGAAACCGAATTTTACGTTACCACCTGGGGAGTTGACCGGCCGCAACTGCAGCAGGTCCGGCGCCAGGTCTTCATTGTCGAGCAGGAAGTTCCCGAACAAGAGGAATGGGACGATCATGACCCGGTCGCAGTACATGTACTGGCGACCCGGAACCGTGAACCAGTTGGCACGGGTCGGATCACCCTGGCGGGTAAGATCGGAAGGCTCGCGGTATTAAGTGAATTCCGCGGGCGAGGCATCGGTCGCCAGATACTGCAGCTGCTGATCGAGCAGGCATATCACCGCGGCCTGGTGGAAGTGTTCCTTCACGCCCAGGTTCAGGCCCTGCCCTTCTACGAGAAGGCCGGCTTCCGGGCCGAGGGGGAAGTATTTGACGAGGCCGGCATTCCCCACAGGAGGATGCTCAAGGCCCTGGGGTAGAGAGATGCAGACCGAGGAGCGCGCACTGGAGGCCGGGACAAGGACCATTCTGTCCTCGCTCGACGAGGTCCGTGCCGCGTCGCTGCAGGTAGCCACCGTCGCGACCCGGCTGCTTGCGATGTACACGCAGGACCTCGAGCCACAGGTCTACGACCAGCCCAAGTTCATCGATGCCATCAAGCGCCTGGTGCTTGCGCGTGGCTACGCCAAGGTGCGGGTCCTGCTGGCCGATCCCGCGCGCGCTGTCTACGAAAGCTCGCGTTTCGTCGGCCTGGCGCGGCGCATAACCAGCTACATCGAAATCCGTCACGCCCATCCGGAATTCCGCAACAACCAGTCGGCGTTCCTGATCGCGGACGACCGGGCCCTGGTCTACCGGTTGCAGGCGAGCCGTTGGGACGGCATCGTCGAGATGAACGACCCCGCCGTCGCCCGACGCTACCTGAATTTCTTCGACGAGGCCTGGACTGCCAGCGCGCCTCACGCCGAGACCCGCCAGCAACATCTTTGATGCGGGCGGGCCCGCCTGCCGGGTTTGAGGGCTAGCGGCGGCTATAATCCGCCCATGGCATTCCGACCCGACGTCACCGTAGCGGCAATCATCGAGCGTGACGGCCGGTTCCTCGTTGTCGAGGAACGGGCCGCTCGCCGCATCGTCATCAACCAGCCTGCGGGCCACCTAGAACGCGGCGAAAGCCTGGTAGAGGCCGTCGTTCGCGAGACGCTCGAGGAGACCGGCTGCAGGCTTGCACCGGCGGCGCTAACCGGGATCTACCTGTGGCACCAGCCGCTCATCGATCGCAGCTTCCTCAGGGTCGCCTTCACCGGTTCAGTTGGCGACCCGGATCCTGCCAGACGGCTCGACCGGTGCATCGTGCGCGTTGCCTGGATGACCCGCGAACAGCTCGCCGCTCGGCCCAACGCGCTGCGCAGCCCGCTGGTACTGCGCTGCATCGACGACTACCTCGCCGGGACCCGGCATCCACTGTCCCTGCTGTCCGCCATCGACATCGGTCCGTTGCCGGACCGGGCAACCACGGGCTGAGAAGTGACTCAGACGGTGATCGTCGGGATGTCCGGCGGCGTCGATTCGGCCGTCGCGGCGCTGCTGCTGAAGGACGCCGGTCACGCGGTCCAGGGACTGTTCATGTCCAACTGGGAAGAAGACGACAATGGCTACTGTACTGCGGCCGCCGATTTCCAGGATGCACGCCGCGTTTGCAGCGAAATCGACATCCCCCTGCACCGCGTGAGTTTCGCGCGCGAATACCGGGATCGGGTCTTCGCTCATTTTTTGGCGGAATACTCGTCCGGCCGCACGCCCAACCCGGACGTCCTTTGCAACCGCGAGATCAAGTTCGGCGTCTGCTTCGATTACGCCCAGCGCCTCGGTGCCGGCCGATTCGCAACCGGGCATTACGCCCGCATCGAATGCAGCGCGGACAGCCCGGCGCGACTGCTCCGAGCCCGCGACGCTGCCAAGGACCAGAGCTACTTCCTGCACGCCGTCGGCAGCGCCCAGCTGGATCGAACGCTGTTCCCATTGGGGGAGCTACAAAAATCCGAAGTTCGCCGCATCGCCCGGGAACGCGGACTGCCGGTGTTCGATAAGCGTGACTCGACCGGCATCTGTTTCATCGGCGAGCGCCCCTTCCGTCGTTTCCTCGAGACCTATCTGCCAGCCCGTCCGGGACGCATTGAGAACCCCGAGGGCGAATTGCTTGGCGAGCACCGCGGCCTGATGTTCTACACCCTCGGGCAGCGCGAGGGGCTCCGACTGGGCGGCCGCCAGGGTGCGAGCGAAGCTCCCTGGTACGTCGCCCAGAAGGACGTCGGCCGCAACCTGCTGGTCGTCGTCCAGGGGCACGACCATCCACTGCTGCTGAGCGCCGGGCTCGCGGCTGAACAGCCCACCTGGATTGCCGGCCAGCCGCCGGCGGCCGAGTTCACCTGCACCGCGAAATTTCGCTACCGGCAAATGGACGTGGAATGCCGGGTCAAGGTGGTCGGCGGTACAGGTGTAGAGGTGGCTTTCGCCGCGCCCCAGCGCGCCATAACGCCTGGGCAGTACGCCGTCTTCTATCTGGGCGAAGAGTGTCTCGGCGGCGCAGTAATTTCTTCTGTCCATGCCGTCCCAGGGGCACTAAATCATCGCGCGGCAGGCTATAATTGAGCGGTTTTTCGTCGCGTCAACGCACGGCGCAGTCGCCGCTGTTAGCGCATGCTGGAGGATCTCATGACCGATAGTTTCAAGGTCCGCTCGTCACTGCAGGTAGGTTCACGTTCCTATGATATCTACAGCCTGCCGGCGCTGGCGGGCCGGGATCTCTCCCGACTGCCCTTCTCCCTGAAGATCCTGCTCGAGAACCTGCTGCGCTTCGAGGATGGAGTCAACATCACGCGGGACGACATCGAGGCGCTGCTGGACTGGGATCCGCTGGCGGCCCCGTCTCACGAAATTTCCTTCACACCGGCGCGGGTCATCATGCAGGACTTCACCGGAGTTCCCTGCGTTGTGGACCTTGCCGCGATGCGTGATGCGATTGCCAGGCTCGGCGGCGACCCGGAACGGGTCAACCCGCTAGCGCCAGCCGAACTGGTCATCGACCACTCGGTACAGGTTGACGCGTATGGCACCGCCGCGGCGCTGGCGCGCAACAACGAGATCGAATTCGAGAGAAACGGCGAGCGCTACGCCTTCCTGCGCTGGGGGCAGACTGCCTTCGACAATTTCAAGGTCGTGCCACCCAATACCGGCATCGTCCACCAGGTCAACATCGAGCGCCTCGCCCGGGTGGTCTTCCACAACGACAAGGACGGCACCGCTTATCCGGACACGCTGGTCGGCACTGATTCGCACACCACCATGGTCAACGGCCTGGGCGTGCTGGGTTGGGGCGTCGGCGGCATCGAGGCCGAGGCAGCCATGCTGGGCCAGCCTGTGACGATGCTGATCCCGCAGGTCATTGGTTTCAGGCTGAACGGCAAGCTACCGGCTGGGACCACGGCAACTGACCTGGTGCTCACCGTCACCGAAATGCTGCGCAGGAAAGGCGTGGTCGAGAAATTCGTCGAGTTCTTCGGCGATGGCCTGGCCAACCTGCCGCTCGCGGATCGCGCCACGCTGGCCAACATGGCGCCTGAGTTCGGTTCGACCTGCGGCATCTTCCCGATTGACGAGGAGACCATCCGCTACCTCGAACTCACCGGCCGGCCGCGCGAGCAGATCGAGCTGGTGGAGGCTTACGCCAGGCACCAGGGCATGTGGCGGGTCAACGGCCAGCCCACCGCCCAATACACAGACGTCCTCGAGCTAGACCTGGGCAGCGTGGAACCGTCGCTCGCTGGTCCGAAGCGTCCCCAAGATCGGGTGCCAATGAGGCTGATGAAGGTGGCTTACGGCAAGGCCCACCAAAAGATGGCTGCGGAGCGCGAACGGCGGAACCCGGAGGCCCTGGGCCTCGCGCCCGCCGATATCGACGGCACGACCGTCAACGTCAAGGACGGCGCAGTGCTGATCGCAGCGATTACCAGCTGTACGAACACCTCGAACCCTTCGGTACTGGTGGCGGCAGGACTGCTGGCGCGCAAGGCGCGCGCACGTGGCCTCACGGCGAAGCCCTGGGTCAAGACCTCGCTCGCGCCGGGCTCCAGGGTAGTGACTGACTACCTGGACAAGGCGGGCCTGAGCAAGGACCTCGAGGCCCTCGGCTTTTATACCGTGGGATATGGTTGCACGACCTGTATCGGTAACTCCGGTCCGCTCAAGCCCGAAATCTCGGAGGCGGTCAAGGAGGGCGACCTGATAGCGACCTCTGTCCTGTCGGGAAACCGTAACTTCGAGGGCCGCGTGCATCCCGAGGTCAAGATGAACTTCCTGGCCTCGCCTCCGCTGGTGGTCGCCTACGCGCTCGCCGGTACTGCCAACATCGATCTGACCAGCGAGCCACTTGGAACCGGCAGCGACGGCAAACCGGTCTTCCTGAAGGACATTTGGCCGACGGCGCAGGAAGTCCAGCAGACCGTCGCGTCCAGCCTCGACTCAACCATGTTCAAGAATAGCTACGCGAGCGTCTTCGAAGGTGATGCCAACTGGAAGGCGATCGCCACGCCAGCGGGACAGATTTACGCCTGGGACGAGAAGTCTACCTACGTGAAGAACCCGCCCTACTTCGATGGCATGACCATGACGCCGTCGGCCTCCGGCGACATCGTCGGTGCCCATGCACTGGCGCTGCTCGGCGACTCGGTCACCACCGACCACATCTCGCCCGCCGGCAACATTGCCCGCTCCGGCCCGGCCGCCAAATACCTGATGGAACAAGGGGTCGAACCAGCGGACTTCAACTCCTACGGCTCGCGGCGCGGCAATCACGAGGTGATGATGCGTGGCACCTTCGCCAACATCCGCTTGCGCAACCTCCTCGCCCCCGGCACGGAGGGTGGCGTGACGATCCATGTCCCAAGCGGCGTGCAGATGTCCATCTATGACGCTTCCATGATCTACAAGTCCGAGGGGACGCCCCTGGTCGTGCTGGCCGGCAAGGAATACGGCACCGGTTCATCGCGTGACTGGGCCGCCAAGGGCACCATGCTGCTGGGCGTGAGAGCGGTCATTGCGGAGAGCTTCGAGCGCATCCATCGCTCAAACCTCATCGGCATGGGCGTACTGCCGCTGCAGTTTGTGGACGGCCAGAACGCGCAGTCCCTGGGGTTAACGGGCGGCGAAACCTTCGACGTCACTGGACTCGACGGAGGCGCAGCCAAGACCGCGACGGTCGTGGCGCGCGGCGATGGTGGCAAGGCCATTGAATTCTCGGTGCGGGTCCGCATCGACACGCCAAAGGAACTCGAGTACTACAGCCACGGCGGCATACTGCAGTACGTGTTGCGCAGCCTGGCGGCGCCCAGGGCGGCCTGAGCGGAAGCGCCCCGCGGCCGACTGGTCGCGGGGTCGCTGGCGGGTTCAGACGGCCCTTCCACTGCGCTGCTATCCTGTCGCCGTGAACGAGCCATCCATCCCGCCAGGACTGGCCGAACGACTCAATTCGTCGCGTCATGTCATGGTGCTTACCGGCGCCGGGGTTTCGGCGGAAAGCGGCGTGCCGACCTTCCGCGACGCCCAGACCGGCCTCTGGTCGCGCTTTCGGCCCGAACAGCTGGCCACGGTCGGGGCCTTCGTGGCGGACCCTGACACCGTCTGGGCCTGGTACGAGTGGCGTCGTGACCTGGTCGAGCAGGTGGCGCCCAATGCCGGTCACCTTGCGCTGGCAGAGCTTGAATCGTTGGTTCCGGCGATGACCCTGGTGACCCAGAACGTGGACGGCCTGCACCGACTTGCGGGCAGCCGCAAGATCATCGAATTCCACGGCAACCTGTTCGATAACCACTGTCTCGAGTGCGCCTGCCCGGCGCCAGGCGTGCCGCGGCCATGCCCGAAGCCGCCACGCTGTCATGCCTGCGGCGGCCTCGTCCGGCCCGGCGTCGTCTGGTTCGGCGAGGCGATACCGGCGCTATCCCTCGAGCGCGCGGTGCAGGCTGCCGATTCCTGTGACCTGTTCATGTCGATCGGAACCTCGATGCTGGTCCACCCCGCCGCCGGCCTCGCCGCCCGGGCGCGCTCGACGGGCGCGGCGTTGGTGGAGATCAATCCTGAGCCGACCGAGCTTACGCGATTTGCGGACTTCGCCATCCAGGCACCCTCCGGACACGTGCTCCCGGTCCTCCGGCAGGCATTGGCGATATGTCGTCGTCGCACCGGGAGCAACCATTGAGTGCAGTGGGCGAACATAAAGCGCCTGTTCGCGTCGCCGTGTTCGATCTCGACGGCACGATTACCCGGCGCGACACGCTGCTGCCATTCCTGGCCGGCTACGGCGGCAGGTACCCGGCAGGACTCTGGCGACTGTGGCGGCTGCCGTTCAGCCTGGC
Organism: Gammaproteobacteria bacterium; assembly: GCA_024642505.1. Classification (GTDB taxonomy): domain Bacteria; phylum Pseudomonadota; class Gammaproteobacteria; order Steroidobacterales; family Steroidobacteraceae; genus SG8-30. The sequence continues at coordinate 3,695 of JAHEAZ010000156.1, read as the reverse complement.
GGCATTTGCGCTTGGCCTGTCCAGCCGTGGATGGCTGAAGTCGCAGGTGATCCGACAAGTGATGCTGGGCGCGAGCCGCCAGAGCGTAGTCGACTGGAGCGAGGAGTTCTGCCACTCGCGCCTGCCCGCGATGCTGAATCCCGGTGCTCTCGCGGCCATCGAGCAGCACCGCGCCGCTGGTGATTACCTGGTGCTGCTGTCGGCGAGCGTGGACCTGTACGTTCCTGCCATCGGCCACTATCTCGGCTTCGACGAGGCAATCTGCACCGGCGTTTCCTGGAAAGACGACACGCTCGAGGCACGCCTGACCACGCAAAACCGTCGCGGCGTCGAAAAACGCCGCTGTATCGAGGCACTGCGCAAACGCCTCCCGAATGCCAGGTTTTCAGCTTACGGCAACGCCACCTCCGACTTCGACCACCTGCTCGCCGTCGACGAACCACTGGTCGTCAACGCAGGCAGCAGGACTTTGCGCCAGGCCAGGGTCGCCGGACTGCCGTGCGGAGACTGGCGCTAGCGCGCCCACGGCCTGCGTCCTGGTAGGCCTCACTCAGGTCGGCGGGCAGTCTGAGTGAGCGCAGGCGTTCACTTCGGGTGCCTTACGGTTTCGGTCATCCGCAACGCGACCACGACGCCGGAAGCAATTGTGATTGCGGCGACAACCCCCATGGCCGCCGGAAGTCCAAGCGCATCGGCGATCACGCCGGCCAGCAGCGCCCCTATGGCATACCCGAGATCGCGCCACAGGCGATACACACCAACCGACGATGCGCGCCACGAAGGATGAGCAACGTCGCCAATCGCTGCGAGCAGCGTCGGGTAGACCATCGCGGTGCCGATACCAAGCAATGCCCCGCCGACAGCGAATCCAGCAAACCCGCCGGCCATGATCACCACTGCTATGCCGATCGCCTGAACCCACATCCCCGAGGCGATGAGCCACTTGCGTCCCACCCGGTCGGACCACGCCCCCGTGAACAGCTGACCGATGCCCCAGGTGGCGGGATAGATGGCGGCCAGTGTGCCGATCTGCTTGAGGTTCATGTTGGCCGCAACGAAAAACAGCGGGAACAGGCCCCAGGCCATGCCATCGTTCAGGTTGTTCACCAGGCCCGCCTGGCTGACGCTCGAGAGATTGCGGTCAGTCAGCGTCGTGCGCCAGAAGATCTCGCGCTGACCAGGGACCTGGTGCGCAGCGAGTTCTCCGTGGAGCTTCGATTCGTGCACGACATGCTGGGCAGTCTCTCTCACCAACAAGGTCGACAGCAGCAGGCCGGCCATGACGAATGCAATCCCCAGATAGAACGGCTCGGGCCGCAGGCCGTATTGCCCGGCGATGTACCCCGTTGCCAGTGCGCTGACGGCGACGGCGAAGTAGCCTGCGAACTCGTTGAGTCCCATCGCCAGCCCGCGGCTCTTCGGACCCGCGAGGTCGATCTTCATGATCACTGTGGTCGACCATGTAAGGCCTTGACTCACGCCGAGCAACGCATTGGCGACCAGTACCCACGTCCACGACGGCGCCCACATCAGCAGAAAGGGAACCGGCACCGCCACCAGCCAGCCCGCGACCAGCACGTGCTTGCGGCCAAAGCGGTCGGACAGGCGCCCGGCGAGATAGTTGGTGAGCGCCTTGGTTATGCCAAACACCACGATGAACGACAGCACCGCCGTCTTGGCGACGAGATTGAACTCCTGCTCCGCTATCGGCGGCAGGATGGAGCGCTCAAGGCCAACCATGGCGCCGACGAAGGCATTGACCACGACCAGCAAGGAGAACTGCCAAACGTTCTCCCGCAACCCGAGCCTGACTGCTGTCACGTGGCTACCCCGGCGCGCGCGGGCCGGACCAAAGTGGCGATTTGGCAGTCGCGCGTACGCCAGTCCGCCACGCCCTGCTCCAGGTGATGGGCAGCAATACCTTTACGGCACAACAATTCCACGGCTTCGTCGATCCTTCGTCCGTCTAGGCGAGTCCCCAGCAAGAAATGGCCCACCCGAGCCAGGCCAATCCCACCATCAACAGCTGTCCGGGCACTACGCCCAGCACAAAGGCGGCCCGTCCGGATACCCAGGACACGACTACCTTCATCGCCGCATTGCCGCTGAATGCGAGCAGCGTTGCAAGTACCGCCTGCTCGATCGTGAGCTTGCCTGCCAGCGCCAGCGAAGCCGCCGAAGCGCCTGCCGCCTGCGTATCCGCCAGACCGGCAACCGACACGCCCACCACCGCGCCGGCGGTCCCGAACAGGCGCTCGAGCAGGGCCGCACCGAATATCACGCCCGTTATCGTGGCCGCGAAGATCAGCGCATCCCGCGGATTGAACGGGCGGCCAAGCTGCATTTCATCCGGCGGGGGCGAACGCACGGCGCGGACCGTGAACAGTGCGCCGTAGGCCAGCGCGCCGAGTCCGGCCAGGGTCATTGGCAGGGCCATCGCGGTCATCACCTCACGATTGGCCACTGCCAGCACGATCATCATGAATATGGGCGTCGCCAGCGACGATAGCGCGGCACCGGCGATGGCCGGGCGCAATAGCTTTGGTTCCGCCGTTGCGCGACTGCCCATCGCGACGTGGGTGGCGGTACTCGAAACGAACCCACCAGCGAGGCCCGACAACGGCAGTCCGACTGCAGCACCCAGCGCCCGCAACGCAACGTACCCGGCCGCGTTGATCGTCATCACCAGGATTGCAAGAAACCACAGGACGCGAGGATTGAACGCGCCCAGCGGGTCCACGGCCCGATCGGGCAACAGCGGCAGAACCACCAGTGCGGCGGCGGCAAGCAACAGTCCGTCGTGGACTTCCTGGGCATTGAGCTGGTCCAGCACGAAGCGATGCAGGCGGGTTCGCGCCGCCAGCATGATCGCGACCACGACTCCCAGCCCGGCGCCGATCGCGGGGTGACGGTAAGCGAGGATGCCGAGCAGCGTGGCGACGACCAGGGCAATCTCCGTCGTCAGACCCGGATCGGCGTCGGCGCTGTGGTGATAGGCGACGGCCGCAAAGGCCGCCGCCGCCAGGACCGTAGCAGGAGTAAGCCATGGGTTGCTGACGGCGGCCGCGATGGCCCCGGCAAGCGAAAACAGCGCGAAGGTCCGGATGCCGCCCGGCTTGCGGTGCGGACCGGTGCCCTTGCTGCGTTCACGCTCGATTCCGATCAGCAGCCCGACGCCGAGCGCGGCCGCCAACCCGATGACGTCAGGGGATACGCCGTTCATCGTTTATTAGCCTAGCACCAGGCCGTTGGCAGCTGACCGTGAGCTATCCCTATGTCCGACGGGAACTTATTCTCGGTGGGACAAACCAACGGTCTTCAAAGAAGAGGCGTGTAAGAACGGTGCGTGCCGGAACCGGGACCGCCCATGGACATCAGGACTCCGACGGTGAAATATCAGGCCGTCTCACCGGGTCTACTGCTTGAGACACACACTGCAGCGCGGAGGAATCATGCTCATCAGGCGACCCGCCGACATCCGGCCCTCGGACATCACGCCGGAACCGGTCTATCAGTCGCGGCGCGCGTTCCTCGCCGGGCTCACCGGCGCGGGATTGCTGGCGGCGTCGCCGGAGCTCCTCGCCCAGGCCATGGTCAATGTATCGCTGGTAGCGCCGCCGCTGCGCTACCAGCCGAATCCGCGTTATTCCACCACCGAGACCCGGAACACCTACGAGGAAATCACCGGCTACAAC
>JAHEAZ010000050.1 GCA_024642505.1 Gammaproteobacteria bacterium | reverse complement strand
GGTCGCCAAGCCAGTCGGAGCCCTTGATGGTGTCGTAGAAATGGAAGCGCCAGTCGTCCTCGCCCATGTTGCCAAGCGCGGCGCTGATGCCACCCTGCGCGGCGACGGTGTGGCTGCGGGTAGGGAACACCTTCGACAGGCACGCCGTCGACAGGCCCGCCTCGGCCAGGCCCAGGGTGGCGCGCAATCCGGAGCCGCCAGCGCCGACGACGACGACGTCGCAGGTATGATCGATGAACTCGTAAGCGGTCATGCCTTGCCTCCGAGCGCAAGCTTGAGTACCGCGAACAGCGCAGCGGCGCCGGCCAGGATATGGACGAACCGAACCCCAATGAGCACCAGCACGCGAGCGCCCTTACCCCGGATGTAGTCTTCAACCACCACCTGCACGCCTAGTGCCGAGTGCCAGGCCGTTGCGGCGACGAACAGCATCATGAGCACCGCGTTGACTGGCCTGCCGAGCCAGGCGACGACCGAAGTGCGCCCGAGATCGGGCAGGGTAAGGATGCCGAACACGAACCAGATTCCGAGCACCGCCAGTGCCGCGGATGTGGTACGCAGGTGCCACCAGTGATGCACGCCTTCGCGGGCGGAACCGTGACCGAGCACGTAGCCGAGCGGGGAACGCAGGCTCATGCGCCACCTCCAAGGTGCCGCCAGGCGAGCGCCAGCGTGAACAGCGAGGCGAGCGCCGCCAGGACGACCACCAGTCGTCCGCTGCGGCGCGCCGACTGCTTCTCGAAGCCAAAGCCCGCGTCCCAGGCCAGGTGCCGGAGGCCGGCGAACAGATGAAACCAGAAGGCGACGATCCACCCGACGATCGCGAGCTTGACGAAGGGATTACTGAATACCTTGGCGGCGGTGGCGTAGCTCCCGGCGCCGCCGGCCGCGGCCACCAGCCAGTAGGCCAGCAGGATCATCCCAACGGACTGGAATACACCGGAGGCGCGGTGCGAAATCGACAGCACCATCGTGTACATCGGGCGGTACACCTGCAGGTGCGGCGACAGCGGTCTCGACAGTGGCGACATCAAGGTCTCCCCACGAGCAATGCAGAGCCACCGTGGCGGGCCCGGCGGGTCCCCATTGCGGCAAATAGTGCTTTCAATCAGAAGTCGATACAGCGACCCGCCTTCTCCCAGTCGCCGAACCGGGTCGGCTCCGGTCCGGGCGGCCCGCCAATTTCCCTGGTCTCACGGCCGTCACCGGGCCGAGGCACCGGTTCGGGCGCCAACTCGGGCAGCGGCGCTGGCCGCTCATTGCAGGAGGGACCGTTTTGCATTGCAACGATTTTGCCAGAACGACCAGCCCAAGCCCAAGGCATTTCTGGTGCATGAGGGTCATTGCACGCCGCCTTGCCGCCACCGCCCGGTCGCCGCGACCCGCCCGAGAATGCCGGAAAACCCCGGCCTCACCAGCTAGTATTCGCAGCATGTCAGCAATCGAGATTCATGCCCTGCCCGGCCTTGCGCTCATTTACGTGACCGGAGCGGATGCGGCTGCCTTTCTGCAGGGGCAGCTCACCGCCGACATCCGTTCACTGGCCGCGGGCAGCTCCACCCTTGCAGGCTGGTGCTCGCCGCAGGGCCGCGTGATTGCGTTGATGCGCGTCAGCCCCATCGCCGACGGATTCCTGGCGGTGCTGCCGCAGGAGCTCTGCGCGCCGGTGGCCGAGCGGCTACGCCGGTTCGTGATGCGCTCCAAGGTCACCATTACCGACGCCTCGGGCGAACTGGCCATCGCGGGGATCAGCGGCCGCGAGCCCGGGGCACGCGAAGCGGCGCTGCCGCAGCGCGGGAACCTGACAATCCTGCGCCTGCCCTCGTCGCGGGAATTGCTGGTTGGCACCGCGCCCCAGCTCGAGGAGGCACTCAGCGGCCTGCCTCGAGCCACCGCCGGCGCCTGGGAGGCGCGCTGCATCGCCGAAGGAGAGCCAGAGGTCTACTCGACGACGTCCGAAGCCTGGGTGCCGCAAATGCTGAACCTCGACCTGCTGGGGGCCGTCAGCTTCACCAAGGGTTGTTACCCGGGACAGGAAATCGTCGCGCGAACCCAGAACCTGGGTCGGATCAAGCGGCGGCTGTTCCGCTATCACGTGACCGGTTCAACGCTGCCAGGCGCGGGCGCAGCACTGTACCTGGGTCGGGCCAAGGTAGGTGAAGTGGTCCGCTCAGTCCGGCACGGGACGACCGCGCAGCTGCTGGCAGTCGTCAACCTGGATGCGGCCGGCGTGGGACTCACCGACGGGAATGGCGAGGTCATCTGCTGTCCCGAACCCCTGCCCTACGCCGTACCCGAAGCAGAAGGCGCCCGATGACAGACCTGGGCTTCGAGCTGAAGCGCGGTGTGCTCAAGCAAGTCAACGCCTGGCGTGGCCGCTACGTTTTCATCCACATCAACAAGACCGGGGGCACCAGCGTCGAACGCGCCCTGCACCTGCGTTCCGAACGCAAGACTGCACTGGAAAAACTCGGGGAAATGGGCCGGGCGCGTTTCGACCGTGCCTTCAAGTTCGCCTTCGTGCGCAATCCCTGGGACAAGGTGGTCTCGCACTACCACTATCGCGTGCGAACCAACCGGACGGGGCTCGCCGACGAGGGCATCAGTTTCCACGACTGGGTGTCGCGCGCCTATGGCGAGCGCGACCCACGCTATCATGACGAGCCCAAGATGTTCATGCCTCAGGTCTACTGGGTTGGCGACGAGGCGGGGCGCTGCATCATCGACTTCGTCGGCCGCTTCGAGCGGCTGTCAGACGATTTCGCCGAGGTCTGCCGGCGAATCGGCGTCGATGCGGCGCTGCCGCGCATCAAGACGACGTCGCATGCCCACTACCGCGAGGCCTACGACGACGATACGCGCCGAATCATCGCGGAGCGCTTCGCGGCGGACCTCGAGGCCTTCGCCTACGCCTTTTGAGCTGCCCTCGCGCGGCATTACAGGTCGAGGAGCTCTACTTCATCGGGCGCGATCGGCTCGCCAGAAAATATCGACCCGACGCGGGCGAAGCGTTCCGGGCCATCGGTCGCCAGCAGCTTCACCGAGCCGATGCCGGCCCGACGTGCCAATCCTAGCTGGACGAGTCGCGCAGCGGTCGCTCGAGCGGTGGTTTCTGCCGAATCTACGATGGTCACCGCGGGACCGGTGACCCGCCGGATGGGCGCGATCAGCGCCGGGAAGTGGGTACATCCGAGCAGCAGCGTATCGGGTGCACTAGGTGTCCTGAACAGCGGCTCGAGATAGCGTCGGGCAATCGCCTCGGCGATCGGGCCGTCGGTCCATCCTTCCTCGGCCAGCGACACGAACAGCGGACAGGCCCTTTGGGTAGTCGTGACACGCGCCGCGATACCCGCGATCGCCAGCGGGTAGGCGCCGCCGCGAACCGTTCCCTCGGTGGCGATAACCGCGACATGGCCATGGCGCGTGACCTGCACCGCGGCCTCGGCACCGGGTTCGATGACGCCTATGACAGGCATCGGCGCAAGGCGCGCTGCGAGCACGGGGATGGCAACCGACGCGGCGGTGTTGCAAGCCACAACGAGGCACTTGACGCCACGCGCGGCCAGCGCGTCGGCCGCCTGGATCGCGTAACGGGACACCGTTCCGGCACTCTTGGTCCCGTAGGGCAACCTCGCGGTATCGCCAAGGTAAATGAAGTCCTCCGCCGGCAACGCAGCACGGAGCGCACGCAGCACGGTGAGTCCTCCGACACCCGAGTCAAACACGCCGATGGGTACGGAAGTGCTGGCGGCCATTGAGGACCCCGAAGGGGTCAGGCCGCGGCCACGGGGACTGTCCCCGCGGGGGACTGTCCCCTGATGTCCTGCTGAGCCGTGACCCGAGCGCTCTTCACGGCTTGTTTACGCCTCCGGCCTCAGATGCGGGAACAACAGCACGTCGCGGATGCTGGGCGAATCGGTCAGCAACATGACCAGGCGGTCTACGCCAACACCGAGACCGGCGGTCGGCGGCAAGCCATATTCCAGCGCCCGGATGTAGTCGGCGTCGAAGAACATGGCCTCCTCGTCGCCGGCCGTCTTGCGCTCGACCTGCTCCCTGAAACGCTGCGCCTGGTCCTCCGGGTCGTTCAACTCGGAAAAGCCGTTGGCGAGCTCGCGTCCGCCAATGAAGAACTCGAAGCGGTCAGTGACGAACGGGTCATGGTCATTGCAGCGCGACAGCGGCGAGACCTCGGCCGGGTAAGCATGGACGAAGGTCGGTTGCTCGAGAGTGTGCTCGCAGGTCTTCTCGAAGACCTCGATCTGCAGCTTGCCGGCGCCGTCGTGATTGCCTGGCTTGATGTCGAGCCGCCCGCATACCTCGCGCAGGTAGTCGAGGTCGCGCAGACGATTGCGGTCGAGAGCGGGGTTCTGCTCCAGCAGCGACTCCTCGATGGTCACCCGCCTGAATTCGCGGCCCAGGTCGAATACCTTGCCCTGGTAGGGTACCTGACGCGTGCCCAGGACCATGTCCGCGAGGCCCTGCATCATTCGCTCGACCAGCACCATCAGGTCGCGGAAGTCCGCGTAGGCCTGGTAAAGCTCGAGCATGGTGAACTCGGGGTTGTGCTGCGTCGACAGGCCCTCGTTCCTGAAATTGCGGTTGATTTCGTAGACCCGCTCGAAGCCGCCGACGACAAGTCGCTTCAGGTAGAGTTCGGGCGCGATGCGCAGGTACATCTCGAGATCGAGGGCGTTGTGGTGGGTCACGAAAGGCCGGGCGGCGGCGCCGCCCGGTATCGGCTGCATCATCGGTGTCTCGACTTCCATGAAGCCGAGTGAGTCCAGGAAGGCGCGAAGATAGCGGACAATCTCCGTCCGCGTCCGGAACGTACGGCGACTGTCCTCGCTGACGACCAGGTCGACGTAGCGCTGCCGGTAGCGGGTCTCCGTGTCCGACAGGCCGTGCCACTTGTCCGGCAGCGGCCGCAGCGACTTGGTCAGCAGGCGCAATGACTCGGCCTTGACCGACAATTCGCCGGCGCGGGTGCGCATCAGCGTGCCCTCGGCAGCGACGATGTCGCCCACGTCCCAACCCTTGAAAGCCTCATAGCCATCCCCGAGAGCGCCGGCCTGCAGGTAGACCTGGATCTGCCCGCTCGAGTCCTGCAGCTTGGCGAACGAAGCCTTGCCCATCACCCGCTTGAACATCATCCGCCCGGCCACGTGCACCCGTACCGCCTGCGCCTCCAGCGACTCGTTGCTGTGGCCGTCGAAGGTTGCATGCAGGTCGCCCGCCAGCGCGTCGCGGCGGAAGTCATTGGGAAATGCGTTACCCTGCGCGCGCAACTCCGCCAGCTTGGCGCGGCGTTCCGCGATCAGTTGGTTCTCGTCGCTGTCCGGCAGCTTGCGTTCGGTCATCTGCTCAGAGTCCCTGCTTCAGGCTGGCTTCGAGGAACGGGTCCAGGTCGCCGTCTAGTACTGCCTGTGTGTTGCCCACCTCGACGCCAGTGCGCAAATCCTTGATGCGCGACTGGTCGAGGACATACGAGCGGATCTGGTGTCCCCAGCCGACATCCGTCTTCTGGTCCTCCAGCACCTTCGCCGCCGCGTTGCGCTTGTTGACCTCGAGTTCGTAGAGCTTCGCCTTCAGCATCTTCATGGCAGTAGAACGGTTCTTGTGCTGGCTGCGCTCGCCCTGGCAGGCGACCACGATGCCGGATGGAATGTGCCGCAGGCGCACCGCGGAATCGGTCTTGTTTACGTGCTGGCCGCCCGCGCCACTGGCGCGGTAGGTGTCGGTCTCGATGTCTGCGGGGTTGACCTCGATGTTGATGTCCTCGTCCACCTCGGGTGAGACGAACACCGACGCAAAGGACGTATGCCTGCGGTTACCCGAGTCGAACGGTGACTTGCGAACCAGCCTGTGGACGCCCGTCTCGGTCCTGAGCCAGCCGTAGGCATAAGAGCCGTCGATCTTGATTGTCGCGCCCTTGATTCCAGCCACTTCCCCGCGACTCTCGTCGACCACGTCGGCCTTGAATCCCCGTGCCTCCGCCCAGCGCAGGTACATCCGCATGAGCATGTCGGCCCAGTCCTGCGCCTCGGTGCCGCCGGCCCCGGCCTGGATGTCGAGAAAGGCATTGTTCGAGTCCATCTGGCCCGGAAACATTCGTGTGAACTCGAGCGTGGCGACGCGCTTCTCGATCGCCGCCGCATCGCGCTCGAGTTCGGCGAAACCGCCGGTATCGTCCTCGGCCTCGACCAGTTCCAGCAGCTCGGCGGAATCCATCACGCCCTTGTCGATGGCGTCGAGCTCGACTACCGCCGCCTCCAGGCGAGAGCGCTCGCGCCCGAATTCCTGGGCACGCTCCGGCGTGTCCCAGATCTTCGGGTTCTCGAGCTCCCGATTTATTTCCTCGAGCCGCTCGCGCTTGCGGTCGTACTCAAAGGTACCCCCTCAGCGCGTTCAGGCGCTGTTCGAGGTCCCTGAGGCTGCGGCGAAGGGGCGCTACTTCCATGGGGCGTTCAACTGCTGGGCGAAGGCGGGAATACTAGCAGATCAGGTGCTTTCGAGCGCCTCCACCATCTCGGCCTTCATCTCCGGCCGGAGCGCGCCACCGAAGTCGCTGGTGTCCAGGCGGTAGGCGAGCCGGACCCGGCACCCTTTCTCGATCGGAGGCGCCGCCGGATCGTTGAAATATCCGAAGGCGATGCCCTCGATCGGCCACGAGACAGTGGCCATTCTCGCCCAGAACTTCAGATGCCGCTGTCCGACGACCCGCGATTCGACGATCTCGAACTCGCCATCGAAGAGCGGTTGCGGAAAGCCCTGCCCCCAAGGTCCGCCGTCGCGCAACGCCACCGCGGTCTCCAGCGTCAGTTCCTCGGGGGTCAGCTCGCCGTCGCTCGCGAGAACGCCGCGCATCTGCTCGGGCGACAGCCAGCGGCCGACTTCCTCCGCGAAGGTGTCGGCGAAGCGGCGGAAGCTTCCTCGCTGCAGCGTCAGGCCGGCCGCCATGGCGTGCCCACCGAACCGGTCGATCAGGCCGGGATTGTGGGCGTCGATGGCCTCGAGCACGTCGCGGACATGGACGCCGTCGACGGAGCGTACCGAGCCGCGCAACTCGTCTCCGTCCGCAGGCGCGAACGCGGCCACCGGACGGTGTACCCGCTCCTTGACGCGCGAGGCGACCAGCCCGACGACACCTGCATGCCAGGCCTCGTCGAACAGGGTTACGCCCGCCGGCAGGCTTCCTTCCTCGATGCGGATGCGGCGCAGGATATCGACCGCTTCGCCGCGCATCTTCTCCTCTATGTCGCGGCGTTCCAGGTTCAGCTGGTCGAGTTGTGCCGCAAGCTCGAGCGCTTCGCCCGGATCGTCGCTCAGCAGGCAGCGTATCCCGACGGTCATGTCATCGATGCGACCCGCGGCGTTCAGCCGCGGCGCAATCGAAAACCCGAGATCGCGCTCGGACAGGGTTGCGAACTTGCGCCTGGCCACCTCCGCCAGCGCGTGCAGACCGGCGACGCCGCGGCCGGCACGGATGCGCCGGAGGCCCTCGTTTACCAGGATGCGATTGTTCCGATCCAGGCACACGAGGTCGGCGACGGTACCGAGCGCCACCAGGTCCAGCAGGTCGGCAACCGGCGGCAGGCGCAGACCGCGCTCCGCCTCCAGCCGGCGCGTCAGCGCCGCCATCAGGTAAAATGCGACCCCGACTCCGGCCAGCGCCTTGCTGGGAAACGCGGCACCAGCCAGGTTCGGGTTGATCATGGCCGCGCAACGCGGGAGTTCCGGACCGGGAAGGTGATGGTCGGTCACCAGTACGTCGATGCCGCGGTGGCGCGCGGCCTCGATGCCGCCATGTGCAGCGACCCCGTTGTCCACGGTGATGATCAACGCCGGCTGGTCGGCTGCCATCTCCTCGACCAGACCGGCGGTGAGTCCGTAGCCATGTCGCATCCGGTCCGGGACCCGGAAACCGACGTTCCCGAAGCCCAGCCGGGCCAGCTGCCGGAGTATCAAGGCGGTGCTGGTGGCCCCATCGGCGTCGTAGTCGCCGACAATCACAATCCTGGAACCGCGCCGCAGGTAGCCCTGCAGCAGGTCCACCCCAACCTCCACGCCGTCCAGCAGCGAGACCGGAAGCAGGTTTCTGAGGCCGAGTTCGAGTTCATCGGCCCCGCCGATTCCGCGTGCCGCATAAACCCGCCTCAGCACCGGGTGCAGCGAGTCGGGCAACGCGGACGACTCGGGAGCCTTGCGCCTGACAATATCAGGTCGTTTCATCGCGACAGCCGGTGCCACACAGGCCGCGACACAGGGTTGCCCTGGGCAGGCATCGAGATGTCGGCGATGGCGATGTCAGGCGGCGTCATGGGCCGCACATGATACCGGCCATGACGGGTCCGGGCCGGTATAGTTGGAGGCCAGATGAAGTTCACACTGGAAAACTCCGCAGCACTGAATGCCGTGACTGCACGCGCCCCCGGCGAAGTACGCATCGGCACGCGCCTGTTCCGCAACAGCGTAGTCGTCAGCCCAACCGTCATCGTTGAGGACTGGCAGGTCAACGACGCTGCGCAGCTGGTCGAGGGAGACATCGAGACGATCCTCGGCCTCGGCCCGGAAATCGTCCTGCTCGGTACCGGGGAGCGGCAGGTCTTTCCCGCGCCCCGCGTCCATGCGGCGATCGCCGCGCGGGGGGTTGGCTTCGAGGTCATGGACAATGGCGCCGCCTGCCGCACCTACAACGTCCTGCTCGCCGAAGGCCGCAACGTCGTCCTGGCATTGATCCTCTGACGGCAGCGGTCACCCGCCACGCATGTGGATCGTTGCCAGCTTCGCAAGACACGTGTGCGCTGGCCGGACCGGCCCTCGTCGCCCGCGCAGGGCATCACGACGCCACGCCAGCGCGCGGCCAAGGCTGTTGTGGTGACCTCGTCGTTCAGGCGGGCGCTAGTCAGTCGGCCAGGGCGGGGTTTCCCCTGAAGCGACTGTCGGCTTTCGGAGCGAAAGGGGGAACTCCCCGCCCACAGCCAGCGTGCTGGCTCTGGTGACACTGCATTGCCACGATGTCACACAGCAGGTGATTCAGGTATCCGGGACCGTCGTCAGGCACCCGCCTCGCGCCGGCCATCAACGCCGCGGCAGCTGCGAAAGCGGGTCAATCGGCGTGCCCTCGATGCGGATTTCGAAGTACAGCATCGGCTGCTGCCCCGTCCCCAGGCCCATGGTCGCGATTCGCTGGCCCGCCCTCACCTCCTCGCCTTCCTGCACCAGCACTGACGAGTTGTGTCCATAGGCTGTCAGCCAGCCGCGGGCGTGGTTGACGATGATGACCTCACCGTAGCCGAGCAAGCCGCTACCCGTGTACACCACTTTGCCATCGGCGGCGGCGAGCACGGCCTGGCCAAGCGTGCCGTCTATCCGGAGGCCAACCCCGCCGGAGGGCTGGCGCACGGGGCCAGCGACGCGACCGCCCTGCACCGGCCAGATCCAGGGCGGCGCCGGAGGCAGAGCAGCCGGTGGTCCGGTCGAACGTCGTTTCGTCTGACTGGTGCCGGTAGACTGCTGCGTGGCTGCGCCGCCCCGGGGCGGTCGCAGGCGCAGGCGCTGACCGACATCGATGCGGTAATCACGGCCGATGCCGTTCCAGCGCGCGATATCACGATAGTCGAGGCCATAGCGCCAACCGATCGAGTACAAGGTGTCGCCCGAGTGGACGACGTAGTACTCGGGCGGCTGGCGCTTGCGGGGTTCGCCGCCGCAGGCCGCGACCAGCACGGCAGCAGCCAACAACAGACAAACCAGCCTGCGAATTCCCTGGTGCCGTGCGGATCGGGAGCCGTGCATTGACCTGCGCGCGGGCGGCCTAGGAGATGCCGCCCACGAGTGGCACGAAGCTGACGAAACCGAGCCGCTCACGAATGTATTGATCGCCGCGTCGCGTCAGCCGCAGCAGTTCCTGCTGCCCGTCTGGACCGATCGGGGCCACCAGCCTGCCACCGTCCTTGAGCTGCTCGAGGAGTTTCATTGGCACCGCGTGCGGCGCGGCCGCGACCAGGATGGCGTCGAATGGCGCCAGGCTCTTCCAGCCGTCGGCACCATCGGCATGCTTGAACCGGACATTCTTCAGGCCGAGTTCCCTGACCCGCTGCCTGGCCTTGTCGAGCAGCGGTGCGATGCGTTCGATGCTGTAGAGCTTGCCGACCAGCGGTGCGAGCACCGCCGTCTGATAGCCACAACCGGTGCCTACCTCGAGGACCTTTTCCGGTGTGCCACCGACTGTCACCGCCTCGGTCATCCGCGCAACCACATAAGGCTGCGAGATAGTCTGGCCAAAGCCGATGGGCAATGCGGTGTCCTCGTAGGCCCGACTGGCGAGCGCTTCGTCCATGAACAGGTGGCGCGGCACGTTGCGGATACGGTCGAGTACGCGCGGGTCGCGGATTCCCTGTTCCGTGAGCCGCTGGATCAGCCGCTCGCGGGTCCGGGCCGAGGTCATGCCGATGCCGGAACGCCCGCTGCCGCTGTCTTGCATCACGTGCTGGGCTCCTGCAGCCAGGCACGCAGTCCATCGATGGCGCCGTGCCGCGTCAGGTCGACCTGCAGCGGCGTCACCGAAACGAAACCGTTGGCGACCGCATGGAAATCCGTGCCAGGCCCGGCATCCTGCCCGGGCCCCGCCGCCCCGATCCAGTAGATGTCGCGACCACGCGGGTCCCGTGCCTTGACGACGGCTTCGGCGCGATGCCGATAGCCTAGGCGGGTCGCCTCGAATCCCCGGATCTTCTCGAACGGTAGATCAGGCACGTTGACGTTCAATATGGTCGACTGGTGCAGCGGTTCCGACAGGAGTCGGTCGACGAGACTCCTCGCTACGCGCGCGGCGGTTTCGAAATGCCGGGCCTGGCCACGCTCGGGAACCAGCGATACCGCGATGGTAGGCAGTCCCAGGAATCGGCCCTCGACCGCCGCCGCGACCGTCCCCGAGTAGAGCACGTCGTCGCCCAGGTTGGCACCATCGTTGACACCAGATACCACCATGTCGAATTCGTGGTCGAACAACCCGGTGATGGCCAGGTGGACACAGTCGGTCGGCGTGCCATTGATCACGTACCAGACGTCTTCTTCGGCCTGTTGCACGCGCAGGGGCGCGTCGAGCGTCAGCGAGTTGCTGGCGCCGCTGCGGTTGCGGTCCGGCGCGACCACGGTAAGCGGCGCGACGCCTGACAACGCGTCTTTCAGGCAGCGCAGGCCCGGCGCCCGGTATCCATCGTCATTGGCTAGCAGGATCTTCACGGCCAGTCTTCGAATTTGATGCCCGGGTCGTGTGGCGGGCGACGGGGCAATATACTCGAAACAGAGGTCAGACCCCACTTGAACGGTGGGGGACAGTCCCCTGCGGGGACAGTTCCCGTATCGTGCTGAACCCGGCCTCTCCAGTGGACAACCTCAGGGCCGCCATGAACGAAGACGATAAGGAACTGTTCCGACAGGCCGTCGTCGGCGCCAAGCCGCTCGAACGGGACCGGCATGAGCCGGCGAGACTCCGTCCCCGGCCGCAGGCAGTCTTTCGGCGAGCCGACGAACAGGCCGTGCTGGACGAGAGCCTGACCCACCATGCCGCGGATCTCGGCGTCGAGACCGGCGACGAGATCCTGTTCAGGCGACCCGGACTGCCGGAGAGGCTGCTGCGCGACCTGCGCCGCGGGCGCTTCGCGATCGAGGACGAACTTGACCTGCACGGCCTCATCGCCGTCGAAGCGCGCGATGCCGTGCGCGACTTCCTTGCCCAGGCCGTGGCGCAGAAGCGCAGCTGCGTGCGGATCATTCACGGCAAGGGCCGTGGCTCAGGTCCGCGCGGACCAGTGCTGAAGAAATCGGTCAACCTGTGGCTGCGCAAGAACGAGTCGGTGTTCGCCTTCTGCTCGGCGCGCCCGGCACACGGTGGAACCGGTGCGATATGCGTGCTGCTCAAGCGCTGACCAGCCACCTGCAGGAGTTGTGGCACGGATCCCCTATTCTTCGCCGCCGGGCAGCGCGGCAGCATCAAAGTCCAGCAGTTCGCGCAGCACGGCCGTGGCAAACGCACCGCGTGGGAGTTCGAACGCAACATGCAAGCCATCGCTTTCTGTCGACCATTCCAGGCCGCTGACCAGCAGTCGCAGCGGCCGGCGTGATGCCTCGAGGCCCGCTTCCCTGAGCATGGAAATCAGGCAATCGAGCGGCGCCAGCGCAGCTGCCTCGACCGCCGCCGCCTCGCCCGCCGGCAGCGGGCCACGTTCACCCGCCAGGGGCCCGGACGGATGTACGTCCTTGGCCTCGCAGCGCCCCACCAGGACCGGATCGATGTCCTCCGCAAGGAACACGCTGCCCGAACCAGCCAGGTTGACAACCTCGCCCGGCAGCAGCCGGTTCCAGTCGCCACGTGTCACGCGTGCCGCCAACACCGTGTTGAATGCCAGCGAGCGCGCGGCCGAGAGGATGAAGCCACGCGTATCCCGATCGCGCGGCAGCTGGCCCGTATCCAGCCAGGCCTGGACGCGTGATAGATTTCTTCCATGTATCCCGAAGCGCTGCGGCCCGAAGTAATTTGGCACGCCCTGGGCCGACAGCTGCCCGAGTCGGGTCGGTAGCGACTCGACATCGCCACCGAGGTCGCGCACGGCAATGCGGAACCGGTTGCCGGCGAGCGCCCCACGCCTGAGTTTTCGCGAATGGGGATGGGCCTCCAGCACCCTGAATCCTTCTCCCTGGCAGGCGCGCCATTCCTCGAGCGGGCGGCCTGACGGCACCGAGAACCACTGCGTCGCTACCGCACGGCGGTCCTTGAGCCCGGCGAAACCGACGTCAGCCGCCCGCACTCCGCCGAACCGGGCCAGCACCCGCGCAACGTAGAGCGTGTTTGCGTCCGTCTTCTCGACGCAGAGCATCACGTGGGCCGAACCACCGTCCGGTGCGAAGCCGAGCTGCTCCTCGACGATGAAGTCCTCCGGCGCAGCACGCAGGCGACCGCTCACTTGCGGAATGCCCAGCGCGCGGGGCGGGTCCAGGGCCGCGGCAAGCCATTCCGTGGGGATCTCCGCCCCCTCGTCCGGGCTGCCGGTCACCGGGCGCCGGCGCCCGCTGCCGCCAGCAGCACGCTCGCCTGCGCAGCGATACCCTCGGCCCGACCGACGAATCCCAGGCCCTCGGTCGTTGTTGCCTTGACACTTACCAGCGCAGTTTCGATGCCGAGGTCGGCAGCGATATTTCCACGCATCGCCTCGCGATGGGGTCCGATGCGCGGCGCCTGGGCGAGCACCGTGACATCGCAGTTCAGTACCCGGTAACCCTTGCCGGCGACGAGCCCGGCGACCTGCCTGAGCAGCGCGCGGCTGTCAGCGCCCCGCCAGGCGGGATCGGTATCGGGAAAGATCAGCCCGATGTCGCCGCCCGCGATCGCACCAAGCAACGCATCGGCGAGCGCATGCAGCACGACGTCACCATCAGAGTGCGCCATCAGCCCGGCCGTGTGCGCAATGCGTACCCCGCCGAGCATGACATGGTCGCCTGGCCCGAATGCGTGTACGTCAAAGCCGCTGCCTATCCTCACCGTCCTGCCTCCCCTCGCGACCCAAGCACATTGACCGCGAACTCCAGGTCCGCCGGGTGCGTGATCTTGATGTTGAGCGGCGAGCCCTCGACGAGCAAGGGCTTCAGGCCCGCTGCCTCCATCGCCGTTGCTTCATCGCCAGGACTCTCGCCTGCAGCTATGGCGCGATCGAGTGCCCGGGTAAGCTGGCCCAGGCGGAACATCTGCGGCGTCTGGGCCCGCCACAGGCGGTCGCGCGCCACTGTCCGCACAACGCGCCCCGCGCCATCATCCCGTTTGAGCGTGTCGGCCACCGGAACCGCCAGCAACCCGCCGACCGGATCGCTACTGCAGGCGTCGATCAATCGCTGCAGGTCGGATGCCGGCAGGCAGGGACGCGCCGCGTCGTGTACCACGACCCAGTCGTCCTGCGACGCTGCTTTCAGCGCCTGCAACCCGGCCAGCACCGAGTGGCAGCGCTCACGGCCGCCGATCGCGGTGGAGACCGCATCGCGCAACTGCACCGGCAGCTGCCGCCAATCTCGATCTTCGGGTGCAAGCACCACCACGCCGCCCGCAATCCCGGGATGCGATATCAGCATGCCGAGCGTGTGCTCGATGACGCTGCGGCCAGCGACAGGAAGATATTGCTTGGGAGTCGACCCACCCAGGCGACGCGACGCGCCGGCTGCCGGCACGACGAACCAGATGCACGCGGACATTCCGGCTACCGCTTCAGAGCGGCTTCAGTCGTGGATGGCTCCATGCGCGCGCGGACCGACGGAAGGTCGGCGACATCCACGACCTGGTAGAAGGTTTCGCCCGAGCCGATCATGCCAAGGTCATGCCTCGCGCGTTCCTCCAGGGCAGTGAGGCCCTTCTTCAGGTCCTGGACCTCGGCCTTCAGCTGGCCATTGCGCTGGCGCAGGATTTCGTTCTCGCCTTCCTGGGAGGCTACCGCGGCCTCGAGCTGCCAGATCTCGCGATAACCGTCCTCAGCGATCCAGAGCCGGTACTGCATGAGTACCAGCGCGACGACCAGGAAACCAAAGAGGACCCTCATGGGGATGGCAGAATATCACGTCTTGTCAAGCAGTTGGCAACAGTTTCGGAGGTTATTTAGAGGGATCGGGGAGCACAATTCGACCCCAGTCGACGGGAAAGGTCGGCTTCCTCGGTTGGAGACCACCCCCTGTTGGGATCAGTCCCCGCTGAGGGGCTGACCGCTGCTACGCGATTTTGACGGGAAATGCGCCCTTTCCCGCATACACCGCGCGCGCGCCCAGCTCCGCCTCGATGCGCAGCAACTGGTTGTACTTTGCAATGCGATCGGAACGCGAGAGCGAGCCGGTCTTGATCTGCGTCGCGGCCGTCCCGACGGCGATGTCGGCGATCGTCGAGTCCTCGGTCTCGCCCGAACGGTGCGACACCACCGACGAGTAACCTGCCCGGCTCGCCATCCCGATGGCGGCCAGTGTCTCGGTCAGCGTGCCGATCTGATTCGGCTTGATCAGGATCGAGTTGGCAACCTTCTTCTCGATGCCTTCCGCCAGGATGCTGGTGTTGGTGACAAACAGGTCGTCGCCAACGAGTTGCACGCGCGAGCCAAGCTTGGCCGTAAGCACGGCCCAGCCATCCCAGTCACCCTCTGCCATGCCGTCCTCGACGGTGATCACCGGGTAGCGAAACACCAGTTCTGCGAGGTAATCGGCAAACTCGGCACTTGAAAACTGCCGGTTCTCCGACTCCAGCACGTAGCGGCCGCCCTGGTGGAATTCGCTGCTGGCGACGTCCAGCCCGAGGTAGATGTCCTGCCCCGCCCTGTAGCCGGCGACCTCGATCGCCTCCAGGATCGTGGCGAGCGCCGCTTCATTCGATGGCAGGTTCGGGGCAAAGCCACCCTCGTCACCAACCGCCGTGTTGAGGCCACGCTGGTGCAGCAGTTTCTTCAGTGTGTGGAACACCTCGGCGCCATAGCGCAATGCCTCCGAGAAGCTCGGCGCGCCGACGGGCAGGATCATGAATTCCTGGATGTCGAGGCTGTTGTCCGCATGTGCCCCGCCATTGATGATGTTCATCATCGGCACCGGCATGCCGGTTGCTCCCTCGCCGCCCAGGTGCCGGTAGAGTCCCATGCCCTTCTCGCGCGCCGTGGCGTGGGCCGCCGCGAGCGATACCGCGAGGATGGCGTTCGCACCGAGACGGGACTTGTTCGGCGTGGCGTCCAGCGAACACATCTTTTCGTCCAGCCCGACCTGGTCGGCGGCATCGTCGCCAAGCAATGCGTCGCGCAGCTCCTTGTTGACATGGCCAGTAGCCTTGCGCACGCCCTTGCCGAGGTAGCGGGCCTTGTCGCCGTCACGCAGCTCCACGGCCTCGCGGGTTCCCGTAGAGGCGCCCGAGGGCACCGCGGCACGGCCCATGACGCCGGACTCGAGCACGACGTCGGCCTCGACCGTGGGATTTCCGCGCGAGTCGATGATCTCGCGGCCGCGGATGTCGGCGATCCTGCTCACAGGGAATCCTCCTCGAAGGGCGCCGACTTCACGACGCGGTCGATTTCCAAAAGTATTTCCAGCAAGGAACGCATGCGCGGCAGCGGCCATGCGTTCGGGCCGTCCGACAGCGCTTCCTCGGGCTTCGGGTGCGTTTCCATGAACAGCCCCGACACGCCCGCGGCGACGGCCGCGCGGGCCAGCACCGGAATGAATTCGCGCTGTCCACCCGAGGCCGAGCCCTTGCCGCCGGGTAGCTGCACCGAATGCGTCGCGTCGAACACCACTGGCACGCCGAAGCCACGCATCACGGCCAGCGAGCGCATGTCGGACACCAGGTTGTTGTAGCCGAAACTGAAGCCGCGTTCGCAGGCCATGACCTGCTGGTTGCCGGTCGACCTCGCCTTGTCGATGACGTTGCCCATTTCCCAGGGACTCAGGAACTGCCCCTTCTTGATGTTGACGGGCTTGCCCTGCGAGCAGGCCTTGACGATGAAATTGGTCTGACGGCACAGGAAGGCCGGTGTCTGCAGGACGTCGACCACCGATGCGACCTCGTCGAAAGGCGTGTCCTCGTGAACGTCTGTCAGTACCGGGACGCCGAGCTGGTGCTTGACCTCACCGAGGATGCGCAAGCCTTCCTCGATGCCTGGGCCACGGTAGGAAGCGCGCGAGGAGCGGTTGGCCTTGTCGTAGGACGCCTTGAAGATGAAAGGCACGCCGAGCTCCGCAGTCAGTTCGCGCAGCTGGCCCGCGATGTCGAGCGTCAGCGCTTCACCCTCGACCACGCAGGGTCCGGCGATCAGGAATAATGGGCGGTCAGGGTCGACCTTGAAGCCGCACAGCTTCATGCGCTGGCGGCCTTGGGCAGTTTGCCCGCTGCCTGCTGGCGCGCGGCCCGCACGAAACCGGTGAACAGCGGATGACCATCGCGCGGGTTCGAGGTGAACTCGGGATGGAACTGCACCGCGACGAACCAGGGATGCGACGGCAGCTCGACCACCTCGACCAGGTCGTCCGATGAGACGCCCGAAAACACCATGCCGGCCTGCTCCATCCGTTGCATGTAGTTGTTGTTGAACTCGTAGCGATGGCGGTGGCGCTCCAGAATGATGTCATTGCCATAGATCTCGTGCGCCCTGCTGCCCGGCTTGAGTCGCGCTTCCTGGGCGCCCAGGCGCATCGTGCCGCCGAGATCGGACTGCTCGTCCCGCGTCTCCATGCTGCCGGTACGGTCCCGCCACTCGGTAATCAGGGCGATGACCGGATCCGGCGTCTTCGGGCTGAACTCGGTCGAGTGCGCGCTTTCAAGGCCCAGCACGTCGCGCGCGAACTCGATCACCGCCACCTGCATGCCGAGACAGATGCCAAGGTAGGGAATGCCGCGCTCGCGGGCGTAGCGCACCGCCTTGACCTTGCCCTCGATGCCGCGCTCGCCGAACCCACCTGGGACCAGGATCGCGTCCATGTCGGCCAGGCAGCCGGTTCCGGTCTTCTCGATGTCCACCGATTCGATGTGATGGATCCTGACCTGGCAGCGAGTCTTCAGCCCGGCATGCTGCAGAGCCTCGTTGAGCGAAATGTAGGAATCGCGGATCTGCACGTACTTGCCGACCATGGCGACGTTGACCGTCGCCTCGTAGGCATGGCGGGCCGCGACCACTTCTTCCCACTGGGCCAGGTCGGCCGGCGGCGCGTCGATGCGCAGCTTGTCACAGACGATGTCGTCCAGCTTCTGCTCGCGCAGCAGCAGCGGGATCTTGTAGATGTCGTCGGAATCGACGGCCGAGATGACCGCGCGCTCCTCGACGTTGGTGAACAGCGCGATCTTGCGACGCTGCTCGTCCGGCAGCGGGTCCTTGCAACGGCATAACAGGATATCCGGCTGGATGCCGATGCCGCGGAGTTCCTTGACCGAGTGCTGCGTCGGCTTGGTCTTGATCTCGCCCGAGCCACCGACGATGGGAACCAGCGTCAGGTGGAGATACACCACGTTATTACGGCCGAGCTCCACTCCCATCTGGCGGATCGCCTCCAGGAACGGCAGCGACTCGATGTCGCCGACCGTACCGCCGATCTCCACCATGCAGACATCCGCATCACCCGCGCCAAGCTTGACGCAGCGGCGGATCTCGTCGGTGATGTGCGGGATCACCTGCACGGTGGCGCCGAGGTAGTCGCCGCGGCGCTCCTTGGCGATGACGCTCTCGTAGATGCGGCCGGTCGTATAGTTGCTGTGGCGGCCCGTGGTCGTGCGCACGAAGCGCTCGTAATGGCCCAGGTCAAGGTCGGTCTCCGTTCCGTCCGCGGTGACGAACACCTCGCCGTGCTGGAACGGGCTCATGGTGCCCGGGTCGACGTTGATATAAGGATCGAGCTTGACCATCGAGACCTTCAGGCCCCGCGCCTCGAGAATGGCGCCGAGCGAGGCCGCGGCGATGCCCTTGCCGAGCGAGGAAACCACGCCGCCGGTCACGAATACAAAACGGGTCATGGGGCACTCCCGCCGCGGTCAGGAAAACGAACGGGCCTTCGCGATATCGACCCTGAACGGC
>JAHEAZ010000049.1:7123-18715 GCA_024642505.1 Gammaproteobacteria bacterium | reverse complement strand
TGGCTTGTCCCGCCACTCCGGCGCGACTTTCAGCCACGTACTGCCACTTCTGAAGAATCGCCGAACCGGCTGGCAAAAAGTTGCCGGCTGCAGTCCTTTTATTACATGAGTAACTTGCATTGACTAAGCTATTTGTTGGAAATCTTCCCTTCAGCGCTACCGAGGATTCCGTTCGCGCGCTGTTCGCGTCCCACGGAACCATCGAATCCCTGGCCCTGATCAACGACCGTGAGACGGGCCGCCCGCGCGGCTTCGGCTTCATCGAGATGTCGAATGCGGACGCCGCACGCGCCATCGAGGCGCTCAACGGCACCGACTTCGAGGGCCGTGCCCTGAAGGTGAATGAAGCCCAAGCGCGCGAGCGCTCCTCGGGTGGCGGGTCGCGTCGCTACTAAGACGCGCCCGGGAACCACGGCGGCGCCCGTCTACGCTATCGCGTCGCCGAGCCCGTCGTGGGGCCCACCTGCCGGCCGGATGGCTGCAAAAATCATTGTTTGGACCCGACCCGGCTCTCATGCTGTGTCAAGCTATGAGGCAAGATCTTGAATACCGTCCTGATTGCTGGCTTGTCGCTGGTACTGGCCTATGTCGGCAAGCCAGGGATCGATGCCAGGCCTGAAATTGCTGAGCTGAGAAACACGGTTGCTGCCCTCTAGCGTCGCCTGACGGCGAATACTTGCTGAGCCCCAATATCTAACCCGGACGAAGTGCATGCGATTAACAGCCCCGTCCAGTCGAATGACCCTGGACCAGCGCCGCGAGCAGACCCGCCGCAGGCGAATCGCGGCCGGGCCACTTGCCGCGGCGTTTCCGGTCGTGGAGTTTGTCCGCATCCAGCTGGATTTTGTTGACTCTTCGAGCCATCCGCCCAGCGGACAGGTGCACGTCATCTATCCCCCCGCGCCCGCGTTTTTCGAGTACGCCTGTCCCTACGGAGATTGCGATGGCGGACTCGACCTGAACGACGCTGTCGCCGCAATGGTTGCGAAATCGATGCCACAGTCAGAGGGCACGGTCGGTTGCACCGGCTTTCGGGCTGGCGCCGGGCCGGTAAAGCGTCCCTGCGAGCTGCTCGCCAACTTCCGCATCGCCGCTGAGTACCAGCCGAAGACCTGATCCGGGCCAGGTGGGCCGGGTCGGACGGACGGCGACCGCCAGATCAATCGACGGAAGTCCAGTTCGATTCGGATGTATGCGGCTAATTCAATGATTTAATTGATTAAAATCGACTTGCGAAGAGGCTCCGATTGATTTTCCCGGCAACTACCGTCTAATGCACGCCCGGCGTGATTCCAGATCCGGCCGCGGCGAGGACCGGAGCCTTCGCTTGAGTCACAGGTCCGGCGACAGTTCCACGGGGACGGCCGCTGGCCTGCCTGCGGCGCTCCCCAGGAGCGGATAAATTGGTGAATCGCATATCGAGCTTCGTCCCGAGGCGCTACTACTCCCTGCTCTGGGTCCTCGCGCTGTTTCTTCTCATCAACCTGGCTACCCGCCTGGGCCTGCTGGCATTCGAGGCCGATAGCGCCAACCTGGCTCCCGGCGTCCTGCTGACGATCCTGGCCGTTGGGCTGATCAACGACCTGGCGGCGTCCGCCTACATGCTGATCCCCTTCGTGCTGCTCGCACTGGTGCTGGGCGATGGTCCACGCCGGCGTCGCTTGCACGCGATCGCGGCGCTGGTGCTGCTGGCCGCAGCCACCTTCGGCTTCCTGTTCACCGCCCTGGCGGAAGGGACTTTCTGGAACGAGTTCTCTTCGCGCTTCAACTTCATTGCAGTCGACTACCTGGTCTACACCCGCGAGGTGCTGGGCAATATCTGGCAGTCATACCCGATAAGCTGGCTGCTGGGCGGCATCGGCTTGCTGGCCATCGGGCTGATATGGCTGGTGCGCAGGCCGTTCCTGCAGGCAGCGGGTGCCGAGGGCGGCTCGCTCCCGGTACGACTGGTGATGACCATCGTGCTGCTGTCGTTGCCCATCGCCAGTTTCGCGCTGGTTGACGGGACATTGCGCCACGGACTGACACGTCCTTCCGCCCGCGAACTCGCCGGTGACGGCTACTACGAGTTCATGCACGCCTTCCGGGCTAACGACCTCGATTATTTCGAGTTCTACCGGACGTTGCCGCCAAATCGGGCCGACACCATCCTGCAGCAGGAGTTCCGGGACGGGGACCCTGACATCATTTTCACCGCCGATGGCGCAATGCCGGTGACGCATCAAGTCAGGCCGGCCGGTCCAGCCGTCGGCAAGCACGTTGTACTCGTATCCATCGAGAGCCTGGGTTCGGACTACGTCGAGTCCTTTGGCGGCAAGCCTGGTCTCACGCCGAATCTCGATCGCCTTGCCAAGCAGAGCCTGATGTTCACGGGGCTCTACGCCACCGGGCTGCGGACGGTGCGCGGGCTCGAGGCCATTACCTTGTCGATTCCCCCGACTCCCGGGCACGCCGTACCGGTAAGAGAGCGCAATGCCGGGCTGCAGAGCCTGGGTGGCGTACTGAAGCAGCATGGCTACAAGCCGATCTACATCTACGGTGGCTACAGCTACTTCGACAACATGAAGGGGTTCTTCTCCGCCAACGGCTACGACGTAATCGACCGAACGGACGTCGCGGACACCGACATTCACCACGAGACCGTGTGGGGCATCGCCGACGAGGACATCTTCCATCACGCGATCGCGGTGATCGGCGAGCAGTCGGCCAGTGGGCAACAGGTGTTTGCCCACATCATGACTACGTCCAACCACCGTCCCTATACCTACCCGGACGGCCGGGTCGACATTCCCTCGGGTAGTGGCCGCGACGGGGCGGTCAAGTACACCGACTGGGCAATCGGCCAGTTCGTCGAGGAGGCCAGCCGGCAGCCATGGTTCAAGGACACCGTGTTCGTCTTCCTGGCGGATCACACCTCCCGCGGCCGCGGCAGGACCGACCTGCCACCGGAGAACTACCGGATCCCGATGATCTTCTACTCCCCCGGGTTCATTTCGCCCGGGCAGGTGGACGATGTGGCGTCACAGATCGACCTGGCGCCGACACTGCTCGGCCTGCTCAACATCAGCTATGACTCGACGTTCTTCGGGCAGGACATCCTGGTCGCCGCCCATCGCCATCCGCGCGCATTCATGGCGAACTACCTGACCGTCGGTTACCTGGAAGGCAACCGGGTGGTTCAACTGATGCCGAAGCGGGCCGCCGAGGTCGTTGATGCGACGACCGGAGAGGTGCTAGTCGATTCATCGGAGACGGATTCGTTGATCGACGACACCGTGGCCTACTACCAGTCGGCTGCAGTGGAGTTGCGCCAACTGACGCGATAATGGCGCTGCAAAATCGACTCGGCGCGCAATCGGGGACAGTTTACTTGTTTGACTAACTCCGGCAACGTCATCCGGCGCAAAGTCATATGAGTAAACTGTCCCCGATTTGGCGCAGGAATCCGGCATGACCAAGGCAGTTCTGGGGATCATCGGGGGCTCGGGCGTGTACGACCTGCCTGGCCTCGAGGACGTCAGCGTGCGAGAGATGAGCACGCCCTGGGGCGAGCCGTCCGACGCGCTGCGTATCGGACGCGTCGGATCGACCCGTGTGGTGTTCCTGCCGCGTCATGGCGGTGGGCACAGCCTGCCGCCGTCGGACATCAATTACCGCGCGAACATCGATGCCATGAAGCGGGTCGGGGTGACCGACCTGGTTTCCTTCTCGGCCTGCGGCTCGTACAAGGAAGACCTTGCGCCCGGCACCTTCGTCCTGGTGGACGATTTCGTGGATCGCACGGTGCGGCGGCAGAGCTCCTTCTTCGGGCCGGGCTGCGTCGCGCACGTGCCTTTTTCGCATCCGGTTGGTCCCGCATTGCAGGAACTGGTCGCACGCGCTGCGGCTGCCGAGGGCATTCCCTACCAGCGCGGCGGTGTTGCCGTTTGCATGGAAGGTCCGCAGTTTTCTACATTGGCCGAGTCACGGGCCTACCGGCAACTTGGCTATGACGTGGTGCACATGACCTCGATGCCGGAGGCCAAGCTGGCGCGGGAAGCCGAGATCACCTATGCGGTGGTCGCCATGGTCACGGACTTCGATTGCTGGCACCCGACCCACGACACCGTGGATGTGGCCAGCGTGCTCAAGGTGATGGAGGCCAATCGCGACAAGGCACAACGGCTGTTTTCGCGCCTGGCGAATGACTTTCCGGCCGATCATGTCCCTTGCCCGGTCGGCTCCGATCGTGCGCTCGACGGGGCGATCCTCACCAGGCCGGAGGCGCGTGACCCGGTGCTGCTGGCCAAACTGGGCGCCGTCGCTGGGCGCGTGCTGACGGCGGACTGAGATGCGCATCGACGGCAGGCCCTACCGGACCCTCTTCGTTGCCGATGACCGCTGGACCGTGCAGGTCATCGACCAGACCCGTTTGCCGTTCGAGTTTGCGCTGCGCGAATTGCAGGCCGCTGAGCAGGCGGCCGATGCCATCCGCGACATGGTGGTGCGTGGCGCACCGCTGATCGGCATCACGGCGGCTTACGGCGTTGCACTCGGCATGCGCAGCGATGCGACCGATGCCGGCCTGCTGCGGGTGGTGGAGTTATTGGGCGCCACGCGACCCACGGCGGTCAACCTGCGCTGGGCTCTGGCACACATGGATTCCGTGCTACGCGACGAGCCTCTGGATGGACGCGTCGCTCGCGCCTACGTCGAGGCGGCGCGCATGGCGGACGAAGATGCTGCCGCCTGCGAATCGATCGGCCGCCATGGCTTGGCGCTATTGCAGCGGCTGAGTGCCGTCAGGGGCGGGAAGACAGTCAACGTACTGACTCACTGCAACGCCGGCTGGCTGGCGTGCGTCGACTGGGGCACGGCGCTTGCCCCGGTGTACGCGGCACACGACGCGGGCATCCCGGTCCATGTCTACGTGGACGAGACGCGGCCGCGCAATCAGGGCGCGGCGCTGACGGCCTTCGAACTTGGCGCACATGGCATCCCTTACACGGTACTGGTCGACAATGCCGGCGGTCACCTGATGCAGCGCGGGCAGGTGGACGTCTGCATCGTCGGCAGCGACCGGACAACAGGCAGTGGCGACGTGGCCAACAAGATCGGTACTTACCTGAAAGCGCTGGCGGCGAAGGACAATGGCGTGCCGTTCTATGTCGCCCTGCCGTCCTCGACCGTCGACTGGACGATGCACGACGGTCTTCGTGAGATTCCGATCGAGGAACGTTCGCCGCGCGAGATCACCCATGTCCGGGGGCGCTCCGACGACGGTGCGCTGCGGGAGGTTGAAATTGCCGCGCCGGGCAGTGCCGCCGCAAACCCGGCCTTCGACGTCACGCCGTCGAGGCTGGTAACGGGGCTGATCACAGAACGCGGCGTTTGCGATGCCAGTCGCGAGGGGCTGCAATCGCTGTTTCCGGAGCACGCGCAATGATCGATTCAGTCGCCAGGGTGCAGGATCCTCGAGCTGCCATCGTCGGGGCCTCCCAGGCGCTCGATGCAAGAGGCCTGATGCCGAACAAGTCGGGCAATGTGTCCTGCCGTTCGGCGGCTGGCTTCCTGATCACCCCCTCGGGCGTGCCCTACGGCGAATTGACGCCTGGACAGATGATCGCCTTGCCGTTGCCTGCCACGGACGAGCCCGCGGGCCCGCGCCCGTCGTCCGAGTGGCGGATGCATGCCGCCATCTATTCGGCCCGGCCCGACGTACAAGCGATTGTTCATACGCACAGTCCGCGCGCGACGGCGCTGGCCTGCGCGGGTCGTGGGATCCCGGCATTTCATTACATGATCGCGCTGGCGGGCGGCGATATCCGCTGCATGCCCTACGCGACGTTCGGCAGCGACGAACTGGCCAATCATGCTGTGCGCGGACTCGAGGGCCGCCGCGCGACGCTGCTGTCCAATCATGGTGTCGTGGCGGTCGGAAAATCGCTTCAGCGAGCGCAGGCGGTCGCCATCGAGGTCGAAAACCTGGCTGGGCAATACCTCGATTTGCTGTCGGCCGGCCTCGAGCCCGTTCTGTTGAGCGACAGCGAAATGCGGGTCGTGAACGAGAAGTTCGCCGACTACGGGCGAATCTCCGAAATCTTGGGGTCGGACCTCAGTAAGTAATTGATCTGTAAAGAATTATCGCATAAACGCCGCGCCTTTCGTGGCACGACGAGGTCCTCAACACCAACGATTCTGCGGAAAATCAACGACCTACTGAGGTCCGACCCCAAGTCAAAAACCAAGTCAGCCCTAGCCGCCGATGAATTTGCCGACGGCAGCAATCGTCTCCCTGACGGAGAAGATCAGCACGATGGCGACGATTGGCGGGACGACGTAGCGCAGCATCAGCACGATGCGCGGCACCTGCTTCGCCCAGAACGGTGAGGCGCCCTTGATCAGTTCATCCTGGATGGTCGACCGCGCCACCCACGCTGCGACGATCGCTATGGTCAGCACCCCGCCCAGCAGCAGCAGCTCACCAGCGATCTTGTCCATCAGTCCGAGCGCGTCGAGGCTCGTCGCCGGCAGGATCCCGATGATCGTCACGACAGCTGCCGTCCCGAGCGCTGCGTTCCTGCGCGAGACGCCGAACTCGTCGATCACGGAGGCGGTGATCACCTCCAGCACCGCGATCGCCGACGTCAGCGCGCCCACGGCCAGCGCGATGAAGAAGAACAGGCCGACGAAGTGCCCGACCATGCCCATGGCATCGAATGCGCCCGGCAGGGCGATGAACAAGGCGCCGACGGTACTTTCACCAACCGCCCCTTGCAGCCCGAGCGAGAAGACCACGGGGAAGACCACCAGGCCTGATACAAACGCCACGCCAAAGTCGGTGAACGCGACGATCGTGGCCGATTCTGGCATGTCGAATTCATCGCCCAGGTAGGAGGCGAAAGTGAGCATCGCGCCCATGCCAAGGCTCAGCGAAAAGAAGGCCTGCGCGGCGGCGGCGCGCCACACCGCGGGGTTCATCAATTCGTCCAGGTCCGGCTTGAGGTAAACCTCGTAGCCGGCACCGCCTCCTTCCAGCGTCGTGGCCCAGGCCGCCAGTCCGACGACAATGAAGAACAGCGCCGGCATCAGGATCAGCGAGGCGCGTTCGATGCCGCCCTTGATGCCCGCCATCACCACCAGCACCGTGACCGTCATGAAGCCGACATGGAACGCGATCGCGCCGCTGCCGGAGGCGACCTTGCCGAAGTGGGTGCCCGCGTCTTCAGGAAAGCCGTGGATGATCGCCTCGATGGCGTAGCGAACCGTCCAGCCGGCAATCACCGAGTAGTACGAGAGTATGAGCACGCCCACGACGGCGAAGCCGTAGCCGACCACCGCCCAGGCCGGGCCAGCCACACGGCGCAGCGACCCGACTGGCGACCGTTGCCCCCGGCGGCCGATGCCGAACTCGCCGAGCATGATCGGGATGCCGAGCACGAGGGTCATGACGACGTACAGCAGCACGAACGCGGCGCCACCGCCTTCGGATGCCTGGTAGGAGAAACGCCACATGTTGCCGAGGCCGACAGCGCTGCCCGCGGCCGCCAGGATGAACCCCGCGCGAGAACCGAACGCCTCGCGAGAAACGGATGCAGCAGCCATCTTGCCCCCGGCCCGAGTTGCGAATGGCGCGAGGATAGACGATGCGGGTGTCTAGATCACCTCGAAGGTCAGACCGGAATGCGCCATCAGCCGCGCGATCAGCCGGCCTCCGAATATCGTTGCCGGCGTCCAGAAACCGCCGGGCCTTTCGTCCTTTGCCACGTCGAGCGCGAGGCAGGCGGCGGCCTGGCCGAGCATCTTCCCGGTCGAGCCGTAGCCTGGATCCCGGTCGCCCGTGACCTTGACCCGGAGTTCCTGGCCCCCCGAGGTCCTGCCGAGGAAGCGCAGGTCGAAAAACCCTTTTTCCTGTGCCTCAGGACTCGGCCCTTCACCCGGCGCCGGCAGCACGTAGCGCTCCAGCGCCCAGCGCGCGGGAGCCACTGCGCCGGCGATCATCAACCCGCCGATGCCGGCGGCCATGCCGGCGGCGGCCAGGCGGCCCTTGATACCCTTGCCAGTGAGTACCGCCTCGCCATAGGTGAAGTCGGCGCCATAGGCCGCATCGAGCAGCGCATTGCTGCGCTGGACGATACGCGTGTTGATCCCGCTCATTACGAACGGGGCGATCCACGCCTTGAAGTCCGGGTCGAACTGCGGGCCGGAGATGCCCGGCTGCCGGACCTGCGGCCGGTATCCGTCCGGGCAGAGCGAGTAGGGGTTGGCGAGCTCCTTGCGTAGCGCCGGGTTCGCGGCTGCTTCCTTGATCACGTTCATCAGGCTCGCGACCGTGCCGCCCGAGAAGCCGCCGCGCATGGCGCGAACGCGCATGTTGACCCGGGTGCAGGGCCTGCCAAAGCGCCTCAAGGCCTCACGCTGCAGGAAGTACACGCCGAGGTCCGAGGGTATGGAGTCAAAGCCACAGCAGTGAACGATGCGTGCGCCGGATTTCCGTGCTGATTCTTCGTGGCGCTGAATCATCCGGCGGATCCACTGCACCTCGCCGGTCAGGTCGCAATAGTCGCTGCCGGTCTCGGCGCAGACCTTGACCAGTGGCTCGCCGTACAGGGCATAGGGGCCGACGGTGGAGACCACCACCCGGGTCCCTGCGCACAGCGCGCGCAACGACGGCTCGTCGGCCGCGTCGGCGACCATCAGCGGCAGCGGCGACGCTTGCGAGCCGAGCGACTTGCGCAATTCCTCCAGCTTCTGCAGCGAACGTCCTGCGGCCGCCCAGCGCAGCTCGCCGCCGACGCCGAATTGCCCCAGCAGGTAGCGGCAGAGGATCTGGCCCACGAAACTGGTCGCGCCGAATACGACCAGGTCGTAGCTCTTGTTCTTGTCTGTTGGCATGCAGTCAATTTCCTGCTGGCATAGTGCCGCCGGACCAGGATCCGTGCAATGCTGGCCATGAAGGCCGCTCACTACCGGGAAATAATCTTCAATGCGGGATACTGTCGTCATCTGGAACACCATGTGCTGGCGATTGCCGGCATCTTTTCGATCGTTCTTCCTGGTTCACCTGGCCTGCACGGTTTTTGGTCTGGCGGTCCTGGCGCCGTTGACCGGGCTCACGGTGCGTACGCTGCTGGCGCTCGGTGGCAAGACGGCGGTAGCCGACCAGGACATCGCGTGGTTCCTGCTGTCTCCGCTGGGCATGGCCTCGCTGGTGCTGGTGGCCGGACTGGTGCTCGCCCTCGCCGCGGTCGAGCAGGCGGCGATGCTGGCCATTGCTGCAGAGGCCACGGCCGGACGAAGCGCCCACTGGTTTGCGGCACTGAAATTCGCCTTCTCCGGGTCGGGACGCGTGCTGTCTTTCGCCGTTCGGCTGGTGCTGCGGGTTTTGGCCATCGTGCTGCCCTTTGTCGCGGTGGCAGCGGCGGTTGCCTGGCTCCTGATTACCGACTACGACATCAACTTCTACCTGAGCCAGCGCCCGCCGGAATTCCTGTTGACCGCGGCGATCGCTGCCGTTCTGCTGCTGGCGATGCTGGCGCTGCTGCTGGCGCGACTCACCGGGTGGGTGATCGCGTTGCCGCTGCTGTTGTTCAGTGACACTGCACCCGCAGCGACCTTTGCCGAGAGCGAACGCCTGACGCATGGTAGGCGATGGTGGATAGCCCGTGTCCTGCTGGGCTGGGCGGCAATGACCCTGGCGCTCGGCGCCATCGTGGCGGTACCGGTCGAGCTGCTGGGCGCATGGCTGGTGCCGCGTTCGTTTGATTCGCTCCGCTGGCTGGTCTCGACCCTCGGATTACTCGTGGTCGTTGGCGCAGTTGGCAGCCTGCTGGCTTCGGCACTGGCCGGGGGCGCATTCTCACTGGCGCTGATGGAGTTCTACACCCGGCTCGTTGCCGAGAGCGGGAATCCGCTGGGCGCCAAAATCCTCGACCTGCGCGGCGCGGCAAGCAGGAATCCGTGGCGCATGGTTACCTTGCTGGCCGGCATTTCGATCACGGCGATCGGCATCGGTGCCTGGTTGATGACCAGCGCGCAGGCGCCGGATGCGGCGGTAGTCGTCGCGCACCGGGGCGCCGCAGGTCGGGCGCCGGAGAACACCCTGGCGTCGATACGCGCGGCGGTCGCGGACGGGACGGACTGGGTCGAGATCGACGTGCAGGAGACCGTGGACGGTGAAGTCGTCGTCGTTCACGACAGCGACTTCATGAAGCTTGCCGGCGTCAGCCTCAAGGTATGGAACGGCACTCTCAGCCAGGTCCAGGACGTCGACGTGGGCGGCTGGTTCGGGCCATCGTTCGCCGGCGAGCGGGTGCCAACGCTCCAGGCGGTGCTGGAGGAAATCAAGTCCAGTCACGCGCAGCTCGTGATCGAGCTCAAGTACTACGGCCATGACCAGGACCTGGAACGCCGCGTCATTGATCTGGTGGAGCGAAACGGCATGGCGGACCGGGTGGCAATCATGTCGCTGAAGTACCCGGGCATCCAGAAGGTCAGGACCTTGCGACCCGACTGGAACACTGGCCTGTTGGCAGCGACGGCTGTCGGCAATCTGGCGCGGCTGGATGCCGACTTCCTGGCGGTCAATACCGGGATGGCCAAGCCACGGTTCATTCGCCAGGCGCATGCCGCCGGCAAGAAAGTCCTGGTCTGGACGGTCAACGATCCTGTTTCCATGTCGCGGATGCTGTCGCTGGGCGTGGACGGCATCATCACCGACGAACCGTCCATGGCGCGGCAGGTGATTCGCGAGCGTGCTGAATTCAGTTCGGTCGAGAGGCTGCTGGTTCATGCCGCAGCCATCTTCGGCACGCCGTCACCGCCGCGCGAATATCGCGATGATTCGCCCTAGCGGGCCGAGTCAACCGCCGGCGACTGCGGGCAGGATGCTGACGAGCTCGCCGGTGGCGACCGGCGTAGAAAGTCCCTGCAGACCGCGAATGTTTGCGCGGCCGACAAAGACGTTGACATGGGGCCTGAGCCCGCCTTCGGCATCCAGCAGGCGCGACAATAGCTGTGGGTGGCATATGCCGATGGCGCGCAACACCTCCGCCACCGTGCCGGCGGGGGCCTGCAGTTGGTCGGCACCAGCGGTGAATGAACGCAGCGGACCCGGGATGCGCACTGTGACGTCAGTCATGGACCGATTGTAGGACCGCGTCCGGCGCGGGCCAAATCGGGTGTTCGCTAACGCCGGATCACGGCAACGACCGGGTCGGCCGCGCGTTGCAGGCACGCGAGCACAACCTGGTCGATGGCCGGGTTCAGGTCGAGGGCGATTCCAGCGGCCTCGCGGGCGAGCGCTTCGCGGCCAGCGTCGTCCACCATGTTGATCAACGGCAGAATGCGCCAATTCCCGCGCCCCTTCTGCAGGCCGGCGGGACTCGCGATGAGCCGGCCGACGTGCAGGGGCGTGATCACTTCATTGGCGGTGAGCCCGGTGACCTGTCGCAGCCGCTCGATACGCTGCGCAACTCGGGGTCCGAGCGGCTCGCCCATCGCGCGGGCCGAAACGATCGCGACGACCCTGGTGCAGCTGGGAGGCACGACTGGCTCATCCTCCTCGGGCGCCTTGATCCAGCGCATGCGCGCGCCATCGGCCTTGACGTAGGT
>JAHEAZ010000049.1:0-7023 GCA_024642505.1 Gammaproteobacteria bacterium | reverse complement strand
GGCAGGCCGCTTGAGGCGGACGCCCAGCTCGCGCCCGCGTCGTGACTGCGGAAGACCCTTAGCCTGGCATCTACGGTGGTGCGCAAGTCGGCGCCGGACTCCGGAATCTGGAAGATCGTGTCGGCATCGTGTGGGTCGCAGGCGATCGCGTAGCCGAAGTCGCTCGGCAGGCCATGGGTGACTTCGGTCCAGGCTCGACCATTGTCATCGCTGATGTAGGTGCCGTTGTAACACTGGCGATAGAGACGGCCGGTCGCGGGGTGGCGGACGATGCGATGCACATTGTGGCCGGCCTCGACGTAGCGCTCCGGCAGGTTCTCGGCGCGCACGCCCCGGTTGGCCGGCGCCCAGGTTCCGCCTCCGTCCTCGCTGCGGTAGGCACCGCCGGCCGAGATCGCGATCACCATGCGCGCCGGTACGGCGCGATCGATGCAGATCGAATGCACGGCGAAGATCCCGCGCGAGGGTTCCCAGGCGCTGCGGGTTGGGTGTTCGTTCAGGCTGGTCACGTCCTGCCAGCTGGCGCCGCGGTCGTCGCTCACGAACAGGCCGGCAGGGTCGATTCCGGCGAACAGGCGCGAACCGTCGGGCGTCCAGGCCAGGCCCCAGATCGCGTCGAGCGAGCTGGGATGCCGGCCGGGCGGATGATGCGGTGCCTCATCGAGGCTCTCCCAGCCGAGGCCGCCGTCCACGCTGCGATAGAGGTGCGCTCCCCACACATTGTGGCGGGTCGCGGCGAGCAGCTCCTGTGGCCGGCCCGGCGTCACCGTCACCTGCAGCACCGAATGCCCTGGCAGCTGTGGTCCTTCCACTCGCCACGGCGAATCGTGGCCATCGCATCGAGCCGTGAACAGGCCC
This sequence comes from Gammaproteobacteria bacterium, assembly GCA_024642505.1. GTDB lineage: Bacteria > Pseudomonadota > Gammaproteobacteria > Steroidobacterales > Steroidobacteraceae > SG8-30. The sequence continues at coordinate 6,165 of JAHEAZ010000049.1, read as the reverse complement.
TTGTCGGTGCCGACGAGCAGCTTTACGCGGGAACTGCCTTGCGTGCCGGCGCGAGTCACTTTTCGAGCAGTCTCGGCATCAGCTCGACCAGGTTGCACGGGCGCGTGCGGTAGTCGAGCTGGGCCTCGATCAGCTCGTCCCATGCAGTTGCGCAGGCGCCGGAGGAGCCCGGCACGCAGAAGACATAGGAACCGTTGGCTACCCCGGCCAGCGCACGCGACTGCAGCGTGGAGGTCTTGATCTGACCGTAGGAAATCGCGCGGAATGTCTCACCGAAGCCCTCGATCACCTTGTCCAGAAGCGGCAGCACGGCCTCGGGCGTGCCGTCGCGCCCGGTTACGCCGGTGCCCCCGGTGGTAATGACTGCGTTGACTTCGGGGTCCGCGATCCAGCGCGAGACGACCGCACGGATCTGGTACAGGTCGTCCGGCACGATCGCTTTCTCGGCCAACTGATGACCCGCGCGCGTGAGGCGTTCGACCAGCAGGCGGCCGGACTTGTCCGTCGACTCGTCGCGGGAATCGGAAACGGTCAGGATCGCGATCCTGACCGGCTTGAACTGTCGCTCGCCGCCGCCGTGCGCATAGGCCATCGATTCGTCTCCTGGAACCGCCGATTCAAACGAGGCCAGCGAAAGGCTGGACTTCGACCTCGTTGCCGGGCTGCACCGTCTCCTGCTCGAGCGGCAGCACGATGAAGCAGTTGCCTTCGGTCATCGAACGCAAGACGCCGGCGCCCTGGTGACTCGCGGCGCGTACGACATACCGGCCCTCGCCGTCGCGCTCCAGTATCCCTCGCTGGAACTCCAGCCTGCCGGCTTTTTTCTTCAGCTTCGACTGGCAAGTGGCCTTGACCAGAACCGGGAGATCCGCTGCGGCGTCGCCGGTCAGCTTGCGCAGCGCAGGCTGTACCAGCTGGTAGAACGTCGCCATCACCGAGACCGGGTTGCCCGGCAGGCCGAAGAACAGCGCTTTGCCGACGTGGCCGAAGGCGATCGGCTTGCCCGGCTTCATGGCCACCTTCCAGAAGCCGACCTGGCCGTATTTCTCGAGCGTCTCGACCACGTAGTCCGCTTCGCCGACCGACACGCCGCCCGAGGTCACGATCGCGTCCGCGTTCGCCGCGGCTTGTTCGAAGGCGCGCTGGGTGTCGTCGCGCAGGTCGCGGACGACGCCCAGGTCGAGCACCTCCAGCCCGAGCCGCGTCACCATGCCATGCAGGCTGTAACGATTGCTGTCGTAGATCTGGCCTTCGCCGAGTTCCTCGCCGATGCCACGAAGCTCGTCGCCGGTAGAAAAGATCGCAACCCGTGGGCGGCGCCTCACCGCTACGCGGCCCACACCGATGGACGCGACCAGCCCCAGGTGCGCGGGCATGAGCCGCGTGCCGGCAGGCAGGGCGACGTCGCCCGCGCGGATGTCCTCGCCTGCGAGGCGGCGGTGCTGGCCGGGACGGTGGCCGGCGGTAATGACGGCGATTTCGCCCTCACGCCGGACGTGTTCCTGCATCACGATGGTGTCGACGCCCTGGGGCAGTGTCGCACCCGTCATGATGCGCACGCACTCGCCACCGCTCACGGCACCCTCGAACGGTCGGCCGGCCCAGGAGGTGCCAATGACGCGGAACGCCTTGTCGCCCCCCGCCGGGAGGTCGCTACCAGCCAGCGCAAAGCCGTCCATGGCCGAGTTGTCGTGCGCCGGCACGTCCACGGTCGAGCGGACGGGTTCACTGAGGACGCGGCCGAGCGCGTCGCGCAGGGCGACGGATTCCGCTCCTTCGACCGGATGCACCGCATCGAGGATGCGCGCTCGCGCCTCATCGAGTCGCAGGACGCCGTGGCCGTGGCCGGGCTCATCGCAGGGATCGACGTTGGCGGGCAGGGGAGCAGTCGTCTTGTGCATCAGTGAGTCCGCGGGCAGGAGGAACGCAATGCTACTCAGGCCAAAGGCGGTTTTGAAAGTAGCAGCGACTCGACGCGTTGCTTTTCCTTCGGCTCGTTGACATTGATGAAGCTCTCGGGCCGGTGGCTCAGGTCGGCCTCGGCTACGCGGTGCCGGCCGAACCAGCGGTCGATCTTGCGCTCGCCGCTGGCGAGATAGTCTTCCAGGTCGGCGGCCAGCTCGCGTTTCAGCAGCAGGAATACCGGTTGTTGCCGCTGCCCGTCGTGGGCCACGGCAAGGTCCGCGTGCCGTTCCTCGCAAGCGGCGTACAGGCATTGCGCCAGGTCTGGCGCCACCAGCGGCGAGTCGCAGGGCACGGTCAGCAGGTAGTCGGTTTCGATCGCCCGGAGTGCGCTCAGGGCCCCGGCCAGCGGACCCAGGTAGCCCTCGAGGGTATCGCTGAGCACGCGGTATCCGTAGCGGGCATAGGCATCCAGGCTGCGGTTGGCATTGATGAACAACTGCTTGACCTGTGGCTCCAGTCCGGCCAGCACGTGCTCGACCATGGGTCGGCCGGCGATCTCGACCAGCCCCTTGTCCACGCCGCCCATGCGACGCGCCCGGCCGCCTGCCAGTACCAGCCCGGTCATCGACTCGACGGGATACCCGACGGGATTCATGCTGCTGACCTGCCTGGTGAAAGCGACCGCTCGAACCGGAACGATGATGGGGCCGGTGCAGGATTGCGCGCAAGGCATGTCCAGAGCCACGCGCCAATCTGAAGATTCCATCAGCTGGATCCCATAACATCGGATAGCTGGGACAATTTGTCCCAATACCGTCGGGGTTGCGTAATCCTGTCGCACTGAATAGCCTCGATGTCTGGGAAGCCTGCGGGCACCGACGGGAGCGACGGTCCTTTGTCACAAGAGCAGATTTCGCTGTTGCTGGCGGGCGCGAGCATGCTCGCCGACGAGCGTCTACGGCGGACGCTGGCGCGGCAGTACGCGCTGGTGGAGTGGGCGGACAGCACGGACGCGGCCGAGCAATTGCTGCCACGCTGTCATTTCGACTGCATCGTCGTACAGGTCGATTCCCCGACCGACCCGGCGCTCGAGTGGGTCGCGCGACTGCGCGAGAAAACGATGCCCGATCAGCTGATCCTGGTGGCCGGCGCGGCGAACGCCGAGCTGTCGGCTGCGGCTCGCCGCGCCGGCGCGAGTGATTGCCTGTCCTGGCCACCCGATCCAACCGCCCTGCGCCAGGCCCTGAATGGCCGCCTGCGCGCCGGCAGCATGGCCGCGGTCTCCGTGTCCGCAGGGGTCACCGGGCGCAGCTTGCCGGCGCAACGCGCGGAGCTGGTAGGCGATAGCGCCCCCATGCGCGCGGTGCGCAGCCTGGTGGCACGCATCGCGCCGACGCCGGCCACGGTCTTGCTGGAGGGGGAGACTGGTACCGGCAAGGAACTGGCGGCGCGCCTGCTGCACCAGTTGAGCGCGCGGCGCGGGCCGTTCGTGCCGGTGAACTGCGGCGCAATTGCGCCCGAGCTCATGGAAAGCGAATTGTTCGGTCATTCCAAGGGTGCCTTCACTGGAGCCCACCAGCTACGCGAAGGGCTGTTTCAGGCCGCCCACGGCGGCACCCTGTTCCTGGATGAAATCAGCGCCATGCGGCACGACCTGCAGGTCAAGCTGCTGCGCGCGCTGGAGGAGGGCGCCATCCGTCCGGTCGGCACAGACCGTGAAGTGCCAGTTGATGCGCGTATCGTGGCGTCGGTACAGCCGGGCCTCGCCGACCTGGTGGCAGACGGCCGTTTTCGCGAAGATCTTTTCTACCGCCTCAACGTGGCGTACATCGTGCTGCCGCCGCTGCGCGAGCGCTCGGACGACATCCAGGCGCTCGCCGCCCACTTCATGGAGCGCGCCGCAGCCGAATTCGGGATGCCGCCGGTACCGCTCGGCGCGCCTGAGCTGCGGTGGCTGTGCTCGCGTCCCTGGCCGGGCAATGTGCGCGAACTCAGGAACCTGGTCGAGCGCGGGGTGCTGATGGGCGAATTGCCGGGCATGACGCCGATTGCGGCCGTGGCAGAGCCGTTGCCCGGGGGCAGCTATCCGCTGGACTGGACGCTGGAGCAGGTAAAGCAGGCGCACATGCGCCGGGTCCTCGAGGCCCACGATGGCAACAAGTCGGCCGCGGCCCGCCAGCTCGGGGTGTCGCGCAAGACACTCGAGCGGAAACTCGGCACAGGAGTAGAGGGCCCCGATCAATGATCTCTTTTCCGGCAAAGATGGAGCAGAACGCATGACCGAGCAGAAGTTCGACGAAGAAAAATTCAACGGCGAGATCCGCAAGTTCCTGAAGAAGGTCGGTATCACCTCCCAGATCGAAATCGAGACGGCGGTGCGGGCAGCACTGTCGCGGGGCGAGCTCGACCTGACCAAACCATTGCGCGCCCGGATCGTGCTCGATGTCGACGGCCTCGGGCTGCGCCACGTGGTCGATTATGACCTCGCCCTGAGCTAGGGCTCGTCGACAGGTCTAGGGTGACCAGACCAGCGAGCCGATTTCGCCGAGGTCGTAACCGCCGAGCAGCTGCGCCAGGCGCTGGCATTCGGCCCCGCGAAGCTGTTCGAGCAGCTTGCGAAACAGGGTGCGGAAGAAAAAGCCGCGCGACAGCGCAAGGTCGAAGGCCTCCCAGCCGATCGGCTGGAAATCCAGGCCGAACTCGGCCGCTGCACCACGGACTCCCGGTGCAACGTCGGCCTGGCCCATGGCCACCGCCGCGGCGGCGTCGCGTTCGGAATAGGCCCTGGCCGTGATGCGCTGGTCGGCTGGATCCACGCGATGCAGTGCCAGCGTTTCCTGCAGGAAACGTTGCGAACCTGCGCCTTCCTGCCGCGCCGCCCAACGCACCTCGGGGGCCATCAGCTGCTCGATGCGGCCTTTCGCTGCCCACAGCCCAGGCGCCATGATCAATCCCTGCTCACGGCGGAATAGTCGCACCAGGATCCAGTCCTTGTGCTGCGGATAGGGGCGCAACAATGCCGGATGACGCTGGCTGCTCTCGGTATCGGGGCCCCAGTGCAAGGCGCACAGGTCCGCCCGCCGCCCGGCAAGCAGCGCGAGTCCCAGTTGCGTTCCTGTTGGCGCATGGCTGACCAGCGCCTGTCCGCGCATCTCGACCCCCATGAGCATGGTCGCGCGGTACAACAGCGGGTCGTCGCTGCCGGCGATAACCATCCGGTCGGTCAGCAGGCCGCCGTGGCTCGACTCCAGCATCCATTGGTCGACCAGGTCGCGGGGGAACAGCCATTTGCCGGTCAGCCGTGTGGCCGGGATGCGACCCTCGTTCACCAGCGTGTAGATCTTCTTCTCGTTGACCTGCAGGTAGCGGGCCACTTCGCGCACGTTCATGAACCGCGGTGGCTCGACGGCCGCCACCGGCGGCGGATCCCCGGCGACCTGACTGGTCTTCTTGCTCGTGGTCATTTCAAATTCCCGCTCGACAGATTTCCACGACGCGCACGCCGGTGGGCCGGCATCCGCTCGCTGGACACCAAATTCGCTGCAAGTTCCGTTCCGGCGAGTGAGTTGCCCCGCATGCGGGTGTCTGGTGCAGAATGGGACTGGTTATCAGCCGTGAAGGTGGCCGGTTCGCAATGACCGCGGTACCCAGGTTCAGTGTTCCGGTGGCGGTGATCATGGGCAGGCGCATGGTCAGCCGCTCGGGCTGGCGCGTGCCCAGCTGGCACGTCGTTGGCGTCGTCGCCGGCGACAACCTGCCGGGTCGAGATTCGCGTGCGGTATCCGTGCACCGCACCGAGGACGAGGAGCATTTCCTTTGGGGAGGGCTGCAGCTGGAACTGTATCGCGATGCCACCGAAGCCTACTGGTCCAACCTGATGGGACAGCAGCCGTCCCTGTTCGTGTTGTGCGCAGAAACCGAGGACGGAGGGCTCGAGCCGCAGTCCGTCACCGCGGATATGCACGAGGCTTCCTCGGGTACGGAAGGAGAAGACCTTGTCTTTGCGGCGCCGATCCCGCCGGAGGTGTACCAGCAGCTTGAACGCTTCGTAATCGAGCATCACCGGCCGGAGGAAAAGCGCAAGCGCAAGCGCACCGACTGGAACGCCGACAAGCCCGCATGAGTGAACGGAAATCCACCGCAGGCGCCGATCCGACTGCCGCCGAGCCATCATTCCTGGAGCGATGGTCTCGGAAGAAGACGCAGGCGCGGACCGGCACGGACGAGGAATCAGCCGCGCCATCGGACCTGCCTGTCCAG
>JAHEAZ010000048.1 GCA_024642505.1 Gammaproteobacteria bacterium | reverse complement strand
CGGCTGGTTATCGGGGCGGTCGTGTGGGTGGAACGGGAAGGACAGCGCAAGATCGTGATCGGGGAGGGCGGCCTGCGGCTGAAGGAGGTCGGCCAGGCGGCGCGCCTGGAGATCAACGCGATGCTCGAACGGCGAATCCACCTCGAGATCTGGGTCAAGGTCCGCGAGAACTGGGCGGATAACGAGGCCGCGCTCAGGCAGTTCGGCTACGACCCGTCATGACTGGGTCGCGGCGGGCCGCATTGCAGCCGGCCTTCCTGCTGCACCATCGGGACTACAGCGACTCCAGCCGCATCCTCGAACTGATCACGCGCGAACACGGCCGCATTTCCCTTTTCGGCCGTGGCGTGCGGCGCGCCAAGTCACCCTACCGGGCGGTGCTGCAGCCCTTCGTGCCGCTGCTGCTGTCCTGGTCGGGCGGAACGGACGGTGGCCAGCTTACCGGCGCCGAGTTTGCCGGAGAGGTGCTGCCGCTGGCAGCATCGCGGCTGATGTCTGGTTTCTACCTGAATGAGCTGCTGATCAAGCTGACCCCACGCGGTGAGTCGATTCAGGAAACTTTCGACCTCTACGCACTGACGCTGGCCAGCCTGCGCGAGGGCGGACCGGAACAGGCTGCCTTGCGCAACTTCGAGAGGCGGCTACTCGATCACCTTGGCTACGGTGTCGACGCGAGCCGCGAATCGGGGTCGGGCGAACCGCTGGTGGCTGATCGGTACTATCATTTCCAGCCGGGGATCGGGGTCCAGCCGGTCGTCGGCGGGATGGTGTCTGGCGATGCCTACCTTGGTGGGGACCTGATGGGCTTCGCGGAGGGCCGGCTTGATTCCCCGGAATCGCTGCGTGTGGCAAAACGGCTGTTGCGCGCGGCGCTCGAGCACTGCCTGGAAGGCCGGGGCCTCAGGAGCCGCGACGTGATGCTGGCGCTGCGCCGGCTGGAGACCAACAAGTGACGCTGTTATCCATTGCCCTGGGCGTGAATATCGACCACGTAGCGACGCTCAGGCAGGCGCGGCGTGGCGCGAGCCCCGATCCGCTGCACGCGGCGCTGGCGGCGGAGCAGGCGGGTGCGGACAGCATCACGTTGCACCTGCGTGAGGATCGCCGGCACATCCAGGATCACGACGTATTCGCCCTGCGCGATGCGCTCAAGACCCGCATGAACCTGGAAATGGCCGCCACCGACGAGATGATCGCTATCGCCCGCAAGATCCTTCCGGCCGACGTGTGCCTGGTTCCGGAGCGACGCCAGGAGGTGACGACAGAAGGTGGGCTCGACGTTGCCAGCCAGGTCTCGCGCGTCCAGGAAGCCTGCGGGCGGCTCGCTGAGGCGGGGATTCGTGTGTCGCTGTTCATCGATCCGGTCGAGGCTCAGGTCGACGCCGCAGTCCGCGCTGGTGCGCCCGCAGTCGAGTTGCATACTGGCGCCTACGCCGAGGCTGCGGGTTCCGCGCGGGCCGCGGCCTTGCACCGGCTGGCGCAGGCCGCCCGCCAGGCAAGCGCCTCCGGCCTCGTGGTCAATGCCGGGCATGGCCTCGACTATCACAACGTTCAGCCCGTGGCGGCACTGCCTCAACTGGTGGAGCTCAACATAGGCCACGCCATCGTGGCGCGGGCGATCTTCACCGGTATCGGGCCGGCCGTGGCCGAGATGAAGCGCCTCATGCGGGAAGCGCGCGCGGCATGATTTTCGGCATCGGCACCGATATCCTGCGGGTCGACCGGGTAGCCGGGGTCTACGAGCGGTTCGGCCGCCGGTTCGTCGAGCGACTGCTGTTGCCCGAGGAACTTGCCGCATTCGAAAACCACAAGCGGCCGGCGCGTTTTCTGGCCATGCGTTTCGCCGCCAAGGAGGCGATCGTCAAGGCGCTGGGCACAGGCTTCGCGCACGGCATCTGGATCCGGGACGTGGGATTCCTGCAAAACGCCTGGGGCCGTCCCGAAGTGGTCTTCTCGGCGCGGGGGAGATTGGTGGCCGATGCACTGGGGGCCGGCGAAGGGCATGTTAGCCTCACCGACGAGGCGGGCCTGGTCGTTGCGGTGGCGGTGTTGATGCGCAAAGAATCTGCATGAGCCTCGATTGCCTGGTGTTCGATGTCGAGACGATTCCCGACGTGGATCTCGGGCGTCGACTGCTTTGCCTGGAGAACGCGGACGACCCGGCGGTGTCCGGGGCGAAGTTCGCCCTACACCCGCAAGCGACCTGCGCTGACTTGCTACCGCTCGGACAACACCAGATCTGCGCGACCTCGGAGGCGGAAATCGTATGCGTCCGGGAGTGGCTGGCAGAGTGCACCGCGCAGCGCTGGCAGCCGCTTTCCGCGGCCTGGGACATCACTTGAAGGCGCCGGTGGAACCACGGGAAATGCAGGTGGTATCGCTCGCGCACGACGGACGTGGCGTGGCTCGAGTGGACGGCAAGACGGTTTTCGTGAGCGGAGCACTGCCGGGCGAGACGGTGCTGGCGGCCAGGAGCCGGCGGCACCGCCGCTACGATGAAGCCGAACTGCTCCAGGTCCTGCAGGCATCCCCTGACCGGGTGACGCCGGGCTGTGAGCATTTCGGCGTCTGTGGCGGTTGCGCCCTGCAGCACCTTGACGAAGCGCGGCAGCTCGAGGCCAAGCAGGCCCATGTCGCGGAGCAGTTCGCCAGGCTGGCCCAGGTCGAGCCGGATCGCTGGCTGGAGCCGCTGAGAGGTCCGGCCTGGGCCTATCGTCGCAGGGCCCGGCTCGGTGCCAAGTACGTGATCAAGAAGGAGCGGGTGCTGGTCGGTTTTCGGGAACGCGCCAAGCCGTATGTGGCGGATGTGCGAAAGTGCCCGGTCCTCGCAGGTTCGGTTGGCGAATTGATCGGCGACCTGGCCGAGCTGGTCGGCTCGCTCAGTATCCGCGACCGGCTGCCGCAGTTGGAGGTGTCGGTGGGCGAGCGCGTGACCGCGCTGGTCGCGCGGGTGCTGGACGATCCCAGTGCCGATGATCGCGAGCGGCTGCGGTCCTTTGCCGCGGCGCGAGGCGTCGAATTCTATCTTCAGCCCGGTGGTCTCGACAGCGTGGTCCCGCTGGACCCACCGGCTACGCCGCTCAGCTATCGCCTGCCTGAATTCGACGTCGAGATCACGTTCCAACCCACCGATTTCATCCAGGTGAACGGATCGATCAACGCGCAAGCAGTGGCGCTGGCACTCACGCTGCTGCAGCCGGCCGCAGGACATACCGTGCTCGACCTGTTCTGCGGCCTGGGCAATTTCACGCTGCCGCTGGCCCGCCGCGCCGCCCGGGCGATCGGGGTGGAAGGCGATGCCGGCCTGGTCGACCGGGCGCGCGCGAACGCAGCCCACAACCAGATAGGCAATGCCGAGTTTCACCTGGCGGACCTGACCGGCGACCCCGGCGCTCTGCCCTGGCTACCGGGCACCTGCCAGCGCGTCCTGCTCGATCCGCCGCGTGCGGGCGCAGCCGGCGTACTGCCGCTCATTGCGCGCTTGAGGCCCGCTCGCGTGGTGTACGTGTCCTGTCACCCGGCAAGTCTGGCGCGGGATGCCGGCACGCTGGTCAATGACCATGGTTTCAGGCTGGCGGCCGCCGGCGTCATGGACATGTTCCCGCACACGGCCCACGTCGAATCCATCGCCTTGTTCGAGGGTCCCGCCAGCCCGAGTCGCGCGCGGACCCGCCTCGACCGCGCGGTGGAAGCCGGCCACGGGAGCCTGCTGTGACCCTCGGCCCGCTCATGATCGACCTCAAGGGGGTCGCCATCGAGCCCGATGAGCGCGACCTGCTGATTCATCCACTCGTCGGTGGCGTGATCCTGTTCTCCCGAAACTTCGAGAGCCCGGCGCAGCTGGCACGACTGACGGCTGATATCCACTCGCTGCGCTCGCCGCGGTTGCTCGTCGGCGTGGATCATGAGGGAGGCCGCGTGCAGCGGTTCCGGGAGGGCTTCACCCAGCTGCCGGCACTGCGAGCCATAGGTCGCCGGCACGCGCAGGACCCCGGTGCCGGCGTCGAGCTGGCTCGCGAACTCGGCTGGCTGATGGCGGCGGAGCTGCGCGCCTGTGGGGTGGACCTTTCGTTTGCGCCCTGCGTCGATCTCGACCATGGCGTGAGCGAAGTAATCGGGGACCGGGCCTTTCACGCCCGGGCGGAGCGCGTTTCCGAGCTGGCGGTGGCCTACCTGATGGGGATGCGCGAAGCAGGCATGGCCGGGACCGCAAAGCACTTCCCGGGGCATGGTGCTGTAACCGCGGATTCGCACGTCGCATTGCCCGTCGACCGGCGCGAACTCGCAGACCTCGATGCCGATCTAATGCCGTACCGTCGCCTGATCGCCAACGGCCTGTTATCGGTCATGGCGGCGCACGTAGTGTTTCCGGCGGTCGACCGGCTACCGGCCAGCCTGTCACAGCACTGGATCCGGGGCGAATTGCGGGGCAGACTCGGGTTTCGTGGCGCGGTCTTTACGGATGATCTCAGCATGAAAGGGGCGGCGGCATTCGGTTCGATACTGGAGCGGGCGCGGCTGGCGCTGCGCGCCGGCTGCGATATGCTGCCGGTGTGCAACGACCGCAAATCAGTCGAGACCTTGCTTGAGGGGCTGCAGGACGAGCCTGAGCCGCTACGACAGGTGCGCCTGGTCAGGCTGCATGGGCGTGAGACCAGGAGCCTCGGTGAATTGCAGGCGCAGCAGCGCTGGCGAGATGGCGTCGGCGCTGCCCGGCATTGCCTCGACGTGCCGGAACTGAGGCTGGACGCATGAGCGGTGGCAAGCCGGTGGACGCATGGCAGATGCTCATCGAGGCGCTGCCCGATGGTGCCGCGCTGGCCGATGCGCGGCAGCCGGACATGCCCCTGGTTTACGTCAATCCGGCCTTCGAGAAGATGACCGGCTATTCGGCCGCCGAGCTGATGGGCCACAACCTGCGGATGCTGCAGGGAGACGCATCGGGCCAGGCCGGCGTTCAGCGCCTGCGTGATGCGATCGAGGCTGGCGTCGAGACCCGTGCGCTGGTGCAGAACTACCGCAAGACCGGCGAGCTCTTCTGGATGGAGGTACAGCTGGTCCCGGTGCGCGATGCACAGGGCAAGGTGACCCACTGGGCGTCGTTGCATCGCGAGGCCGAAGCCAGGGGATCCGGCGACGAGCGCGGAAGCTCAAGATTCAGGGCCATGGCCCCGGCATTGCTGCAGCGACAGGATCCTTTGACCGGCTTCAGGGATCGCGACACCTTCGATGAACTGTTTGGCCATCAGCTGGCGGTCGCGCAACGCGAGCGTAGCGCCCTGACATTGTTTCTGGTCGAGGTAGACGATTTCGAGCGCTACAACGATACTTTTGACCGGGCGGCAGGAGATGCGCTGCTGAAGCGCGTCGCCCGCGCTCTGGGGACCTGCTTCCGGCGCAGCAGCGATGTGCTGGCCAGGTATGACGAGGGTACTTTTGCGGTGCTGGCCACCGGCATGGCAGCCGCGCAGATGCAATCGCACGGCCAGTCGATCTGCGATCGGGTATCTGGGCTTCGCATCCATCATCCGCGCTCCCGCTACCGGCGCTATGTCACGCTTTCCGTTGGCGTCGTGGGCGGGACGCCAGCGGTGGGAACCGCTGCAGAGGACCTGCTCGCGGTGGCCCATGAAGCCCTGAGCGAGGCCCAGGCTGACGGCGATGTCGCCCGGCTTCGGGAAACGGGCGGCGAGACCTGAAACTGTTGAGATTCAGCCCGCGCCGAGTGCTGCGAGCAGCGTCTCGGCGGTGCGGATTCGCTTCGATTCTTCGGCGGACTCGATACTGAAGCGAATCCTGTGCGAGCCATCCAGGCGGTACCGCTGCGGCTGCATCTGCACCAGCGTGAGGACCCGCGCCGGATCTATCTTGTGGTCTTCGGCAAACTGGACCAGCCCGCCGGTGGCAGCAACCTCCAGGCGCTGAATTCCCCAGGGCGCGGCGCGTAACTTGAGGCCTGCGACCCGAAACAGAGTTTGCGCGGGCGCTGGCAGTGCTCCGAACCGGTCGATCATTTCGGCCTGCAGGTCGGCTAACGCGGTGGCGTCCGGTGTGCTTGCAATGCGCTTGTAGAGCCTCAGGCGCAGGTGCACATCACCGACGTAGTCCTCGGGCAGGAGCGCGGGCAGGTGCAGGTCGATCTCCGGTCCCGTGTGCAGCGGACGTTCGAGATCCGGCTCGCGGCCGGATCGCAGCGACTGCACGGCGCGTTCCAGCAGCTCCATGTAGAGGCTGAACCCGATTTCCTGTATCTGGCCGCTCTGTTCCTCGCCGAGTAGTTCGCCGGCGCCCCGGATCTCGAGGTCGTGGGTGGCGAGCGTGAAGCCGGCGCCGAGGTCCTCGAGCGACTCGATTGCCTCGAGCCGCTTGCCCGCTTCTGCGGTCAGGGCGGCCTTCGGCGGGGCCATCAGGTAGGCGAAGGCGCGGTGATGGGAGCGGCCGACGCGACCGCGCAGCTGGTGCAGCTGCGCCAGGCCGAAACGGTCGGCGCGATCGATCAGAATCGTATTGGCTGTCGGCACGTCGATGCCTGACTCGATGATCGTCGTACAAACCAGCACGTTGAACCGCTGATGGTAGAAATCGAGCATCAGCTGCTCGAGATCGCGCTCGCGAATCTGGCCGTGTCCGAAACGGACCACAGCCTCGGGAACCAGTTCGGCGACCCGGTCAGCGGTTCGCTCGATGGTATCGATGTGGTTGTGGACAAAATAGACCTGGCCGCCGCGGCGGATCTCGCGCAGCAGCGCCTCGCGGATCAGCGAATCGCTCCACTCGCAGACGAAGGTCTCGATCGCCACGCGCTCGGCTGGCGGCGTCGTGATCAACGACAAGTCCCGCAGTCCCCCGAGCGCCATATTCAGGGTTCTTGGGATCGGCGTTGCGGTCAGCGTCAACATGTCGACGTTGGCGCGCAGCTGCTTGAGGCGCTCCTTGTCGCGCACGCCGAAACGGTGTTCCTCGTCCACGATGACCAGGCCGAGATTCCTGAAGGCGACGTCTCGCTGCAGTAGCCGCTGCGTGCCGATGACCACGTCCACGACGCCGGACTTCAGCCCCTCGATAACCTGCTTCTGCCCGGCGGCATTGCGAAACCGCGACAGGCTCTCGACCCGAAACGGCCAGTCGGCGAAGCGATCCGCAAAGTTCTGGGCGTGCTGCTGCGCCAACAGGGTCGTCGGCACCAGTACCGCCACCTGCCGGCCCGCCTGGACGGCGGCAAACGCGGCGCGCAGGGCGACCTCGGTCTTACCGAAGCCGACATCGCCGCAGACGACCCGGTCCATCGGCTTGCCGGAACGCATGTCGTCGAGCACCTGGCGGATGGCTTCCGCCTGATCGATGGTTTCCTCGAACGGGAACGCGGCCTCGAATGCCCGGTACTCGGCCTCGCGGATCTCCGTTGGAATTCCCTCGCGCGCCGCACGGCGTGAGTAGAGGTCGAGCAGTTCCACCGCGACGTCACGGATGCGTTGCGCTGCGCGCCGGCGGACCTTGGCCCACTGATCGCCGCCGAGCCGGTGCAGCGGCGCGGTTTCCGGCGAGGAGCCGGTGTAGCGGCTCACGCGATCGAGTGAATGCACCGGTACGTAGAGCTTGTCGGCGCCGGCGTACTCGAGCACCAGGAACTCGCCCGGATGCCCGTCCACGTCCATGACCCGCAGACCGCGGTAGCGGCCGACGCCGTACTCCTCGTGGACCACCGGGGCGCCTGGCGCGAGGTCGGTCAGCTCCTGCAGGATCGTGCCCGGATCCCGCTCGGCGCGACGGCGGCGCCGCTCCTGCCGCGCGCGTGGACCAAAGAGCTGTTCCTCGGCGACCACCGCGACTCGCGCCTGCGGCAGCACCAGTCCGCCGACGTCGGGAGCAACCGCGACCGCGAGCTCCGATGCGCTGGCCAGGAACCCCTGCCAGCCGTCTACCTGGCCGGGCAGGACGTCGCGCCGGCGCAGCAACTCGAACAGGACTTCGCGGCGGCCGGCGGAATCGACGGTGATCAGTACCCGCCCGCCGAAGCTCGCGATGAAGTCCTTGAGGGCCGCCGACGGATCCTCGGAGCGGGCCTCCAGTTTCAATGGCAGGGGCCGATCAGTGCCGAAGTTGCGCCACGTGGCCGGGGCGCCCGTCGGCTCGACCTTGACCGCAGTGGCGAAGATTGCCCGCCGGGCGTTAATCGACGATCGAATCTGCTCCGGTTCCAGGTACAACTCGCTGGGTGGCAGCAGGGGCCGCTCGATGTCATGCCGGCGCTGCTCGTAGCGTTCCTCGAACGAGGCATGCAGTGCGGGGGCAACGAGCTCGAGATCTGCCGCATCGACGATGATCGATGCACGCGGCAGGTAATCGAACAGGCTCTCCACCTGGTCGAAGAACATCGGCAGCCAGTATTCGATACCGGCTGGCGCGATTCCCTCGCTCACGAACCGGTATACTGGCGACCGCATCGGGTCGCCCTCGAAGCGTGCCCGCCATCGCTGACGGAAGCCCTTCACGGCCTCGGGCGTAGTGGGGAACTCCCTCGCAGGCAGCAGGCGGACCTCGCTGAGGGGTTCGCCGGAACGCTGCGATTCGGGGTCGAAGCGGCGGATGCTCTCAATCTCGTCGTCGAACAGGTCGATGCGGAAGGGTGCGTCGGAGCCCATCGGGAAAAGGTCGATGATTGACCCGCGAATGGCGAACTCGCCGTGGGCCATGACCTGCCCGACGTTGGCGTAGCCGGCCGCTGCCAGGCGTGCGCGCAGCGCGCCCAGGTCGACCCGCTCGCCACAACTGACTACGAAGCTGTGCGCGTCGACGTAACGCCGTGGCGGCAGTCTCTGCAATAAGGCCTCTGCCGCGACGACCACCACGCCGCGCGCCAGTCCAGGCAGGGCGGCTAGCGTCTCGAGCCTTTCGGAAACGATGTCCGGATGTGGCGAGAAGGGGTCGTAGGGGAGCGTCTCATGGCCGGGCAGGCTGCGAACCGGCACCTGTGGGGGCGCATAGAAGGCGACCTCCGTATGCAGCCGCACGGCTTCCCGACTGCTGCCGGCGACCAGCAGGACCGGCCCCGGTGCGCTGGCCGCCAATTCGGCCACCGCGAGGGCAAGGGACGAGCCATAGAGCTCGCCCCAGCGGGCGGTCGCGCCGACCATGGGGAGCGGCGCCTCGAGCAGGCGATAGCTGGTCATGTTCCGGTCAGGCAAAAATGGACGGCCGGGGACGGACTATCCCGCCCCGGATCACGGGAGCGCGCAGGATACTCGCCCGGCGGTCCTTGGCAACCCGGAAGCGCCCCGGAGCGCCGCTGCAACGACGAACAGGGTCAGTTGCCGCTTGCGGAGGGCGAGCGAATGATGACCGAGTGCAGGACCTTGTCGTATTCGAAAAATACGGAAAACTGCGGGTAATCCCAGCGCGAAATCGGTGGGTCACCCACTGCAGCGTGCTTGCTGACCGGCGCACCGAAGCGCGTTTCCACGGCCGACATGCTTGAACCGCGCGTTGGCCGTTCGGGGATGGCCGCGGACGGGTCCCCCGTGTCCATGTCGAGGTTCTGCGCCGATGCCATCATTGCGCCGAGCGCCAGCGCGGGAACCAAGAGACGAGCAAGTTTCATGTCATGTCCTCCCATCGGGAGTGTATCACCGAGCCTGAATGTGTCGAGAATCACTCGATAAATCCTTGATCGGCTTCGCGATTCCAGTAATCAGGTACCCCGGTGTGGTTCAATAGGCGCCCATGCTGACCCCCCTCCCGCTAGGCATCGGCCTGCGCTACGTGCGCTCGCGCCGCCGATCCTTCTTTGTTTCGTTCATAACCTGGGTTTCGCTGGCCGGCGTTTGCCTCGGCGTGGCTGCCCTGATCACCATCCTGTCGGTCATGAACGGTTTCGAGGGCGAGCTCCGGGACCGGCTGCTGGCGCTATCTGCCGACGCGACGCTCACTGAGGTCGGCGCCGACGAAGGGCGGCTGCTGGCGCTGGCGGCCGAAGCACGCGCTGCGCCGCACGTGATGGGTGCCGCACCTTACGTGGAGTTGCAGGGACTGCTCTCGACCGGGGCCAAGCTCGCCGGCGCCACGGTGCGCGGCATTGATCCTGCGGCGGAGTCCGGAGTCGGAACGCTGGCGCAGGCGATGCTCGCGGGCTCGATCGCCGACCTCGAGGCCGGCTCGCGCAACATGGTAGTCGGACGCGTGCTCGCCGTTGAACTTGGCGTGCGGCCAGGCGACACCGTTACGGTGCTGCTGCCGCGAGCCGATGCTGACGGCAATCTGGTCCCCGAGATCGGCGCCTTCACGGTTTCCGGAATTTTCGAGATCGGCCTGGCGGATCACGACGCCACGCTCGCGTTGGTGGCGCTTGCCGACCTGGAATCGTTGGCAGGTGCGGCTGCGCCGGCGGGCGTACGGGTCAAGTTCGACGATTCGCTCGCCGCGCCGGCGCTCGTCCGCGAACTGGCAGCGGGCCTTGCGGGGAACCTGCAGGTACGCGACTGGACCGAGGACCATGCGGCCTACTTCCACGCGATCCGGCTCGAGAAGACGATGATGACCGCGATCCTGATGCTGATCGTCGCCGTAGCGGCATTCAACATCGTTGCCAGCCTGGTCATGGTGGTCAGCGACAAACGCACGGACATTGCCATCCTGCGCACGCTGGGTTTGTCGCGCGGGGCCGTGGTGTCCATCTTCATGACCCAGGGGACCGTGATCGGCTGGCTGGGTACCGGCGCCGGTGTCGCGCTCGGCCTGTTGCTGGCATTCAATGTCGCCGAAATCGTGCCGGTCATCGAGCGGTTGTTCCGCTTTCAGGTCTTCGATGCCGACGTCTATTACATCACCGCGATTCCCTCCGAGGTGCACCTGATCGATGTCGGGCTGGTGGCCGTTGCCGCCTTGCTGCTTACTTCGGTGGCAACCCTCTATCCGGCGCTGCGTGCCGCCGGCACCCAGCCCGCCGAGGCGCTCCGCTATGAGTGACGCGGGCCGGCTGCCCTACACCTGGTGGATCGGCGCGCGCTACCTCCGGCTGGGGCGCGACGACCGGTTCATCGGCTTCATTTCGGCCATTTCCATGGCGGGGATCGCCGTGGGCGTTGCCGTGCTGCTGGTTGTCCTTTCGGTGATGAACGGTTTCGAGCGGGAACTGCGTGAGCGCATCCTGGACGTGACCGGGCATGCCACGCTGGAGGGGCTGGAGGGCAGGCTGGATGACTGGCGCGGGTACGCGGATCGCACCGCGGGCTCGGACGGGGTGCTGGCGGTTGCCCCCTACGTCGAAGGCCGCGGCATGCTGGTCAACGGGCCGCGCTCGGCCGGCGTTGAATTGCGCGGCGTTGCGCCGGCGCTGGAAGGCCGGGTGTCGTCGCTGGCCCGGCTGGTTGCTGGAGGTACCCTCGAGGATCTGCAGCCGGCCGAGTACCGGATCGTGCTCGGGCGCGCGCTGGCCGAGGAGCTGGCGGCCGTACCTGGCGATCGGCTGCTGCTGGTCATCGCGCAGGGCAACGTGACGCCGGCAGGTGTCGTGCCGCGTATGCGCCGGTTCACCGTCGCAGGGTTGTTCGACGCGGGTATGTACGAATTCGATCGCGGACTGGCGTTATTGAACATCGAGGATGCGCAGAAGCTGTTCCGGCTGGGGGATGGCGTAACCGGCCTGCGCTACGCGCTGCAGGATCCCTACGCTGCGCCGGGCGTAATCCGCGGCATTGCACTGGATCTGGGTGGCGGCTTCTACGTAAGCGACTGGACGCGCCGCCATGCGAATTTCTTCCGCTCAATCCAGGTGACTCGTTCCATCATGTTCGTGGTGCTGCTGCTGGTGGTCGGCGTGGCAGCGTTCAATATCGTCTCTACGCTGGTAATGGTGGTGAAGGAGAAGCAGGGTGACATCGCGATCCTGCGCACGCTTGGCTCAAGTCCGCGCGAGATTCTGAACATCTTCGTGGCTCAGGGAACGGTCATCGGCGTGATTGGGACCGCCGTCGGGCTGGCGCTTGGCGTCGCCCTGGCGCTGAACCTGACTGGTATCGTTCATGGCCTGGAACAAATGCTCGACGTGACGCTGGTGGATGCGCGGGTCTATTTCATCGGCGATCTCCCCGCGGACATTCAGCTGCGTGACGTCGTCACCATTTCGGTCACCGCGCTGGCGCTTGGCGTGCTGTCAACTATCTACCCTGCGTGGCGCGCCGCGCGAACGGCGCCGGCCGATGCCCTGCGCCACGAAGTCTGAGGAAACCGTGATGACAGAAACGGCCGTGCTCGCCTGCAGCAACCTGCGCAAGGAATTCCGCCAGGGGCCCGTGACCCTTACCGTGCTCGACGGCGTCGAGTTCGCGGTTGCCGCAGGTGAGCGTGTAGCCATTATCGGCGCCTCGGGCTCCGGCAAGACCACGCTGCTGCAGCTACTCGGCGGGCTGGACGACCCAACCGGCGGGTCGGTCTGGATCGACGGCGAGCAGCTGGCGTCGCTTGACGAGACCGCGCGCGGGCGCCTGCGCAACCGGGCGGTCGGCTTCGTCTACCAGTTTCATCACCTGTTACCTGAGTTCAGTGCACTGGAGAACGTCGCCATGCCGCTGCTGGTTCGTCGCGAGCACGGCAGGCGGGCCTACGCGCGCGCAGCTGAGCTGCTGGGACGGGTCGGCCTCGGTGCCAGGCTCGAGCATCGACCGGCGGAGCTGTCGGGCGGCGAGCGCCAGCGGGCGGCGGTCGCACGTGCCCTGGTCACCTCGCCACGCATCGTCCTGGCGGACGAACCGACCGGCAACCTCGACGGTGCCAACGCCGCGCAGGTCTTCGAGTTGATGCTGGAGCTGAACCGCGAATTCGGCACCAGCCTGGTCATTGTCACGCACGATGAGCGACTCGCTGCACGCATGGACCGGGTCGTCACCCTGAGCGGCGGAAAACTGGTCCAACACACCGCTTGAACGATGCCGGGGCCGGCCGGGCCAGGGTAGTGTGGTCTGCAGTCGCCACTCTGGCCGCTGCCCATGCCGACTGTCGCAATCGCGTTCATTGCCGGCGCCGCGCTCGTGTTCGGCCTGGCGGTATTGCCTTCGCCACCGACCCTGGCCATTGTCGCCTGCGCTGGCGCACTGGCCTTGTTTGCGGGGCATCGCGCCGCTGCCGGCCTGGTTGCGGGGTTCGTGCTGGCCTCCGCTCAGGGGCATCTCGCGCTTGCCGACGACTGGCCGTGCCAGCGCGACCGCGAGCAGGCAGAGCTGCTGGGCATGGTCAACGCTCCCGCCGAGGTTCGTCCCGGGCGCGTCGATTTCGACCTGAAGACCAGTCAGGCGACGCGTGCCGAGGGCCTGCCCGCACTCGTGCACCTGTCCTGGTACGAGCCGACGACGACGCCGTGGCCGGGTGAGACCCTGCGCCTGACGGCCCGGTTGCGCTGCCGCAGCGGCCTGATGAATGCCGGCGGCTTTGATCGCGAGCTGGACTTGCTGCGCCGGGGCTACGGCGCCACCGGCTACCTGACCGGACCGATCGAGCCTGCCTTGCCGTCGAGCAGCGTTCTTCGTTCGCCAGTCTCCGCTGCGCGCGCCTGGATCGCTGCGCGCATTGCGGATTCGGCCGGGCAGACCCGTTCGGCCGGCGTCCTGCAGGGTCTTGCAGTGGGGCTCCGCGGCAACATCCCGCCCGAGCTCACCGATGCGTTTGTCGCCACCGGGACGGCGCACCTCATAGCAATATCCGGCATGCACGTCACGGCCTTTGCACTGACCGTGCTGCTACTGTCGCGCAGGCTGTACGGGGTAGTGGCCGTGGCCCGGGTGTCGGCCGGATGGCCGTCCTGGCAGGCGTTGCTGGTGCTGGCAGTGACCAGCGCTTACGGGTTGCTAGCTGGCGCGTCGTTGCCGACTGTAAGGACGGTTGCGATGGTCGGCGTAGCGGTCAGCCTGCGCCTGGCGCGCCGCCACGCGTCGGCGGCCGACCTGCTGTCGGTTGCAGCCATCGGCTTGGTTGCCGCAGACCCGCTGGCTGTGACGTCCGCAGGTTTCTGGCTTTCGTTTGGTGCCGTTGCCGCGTTGTTTGGCCTGACCGAACCGAGGCAGGGCTTCGCGGCACCGCTGCGCAGTTTCGCCCAGGCGCAGGCCGCGGTCACCGTTGTGCTGACGCCGGTGCTGGTGGGGGCGTTCGGTGCAGTCCCGGTTTTCGGACCGGCAGTCAATGCGCTTGCGATCCCCTTGTTCTCCTTTTGCATCCTGCCTGCGACGCTCGCGGGCACTGCACTGCTGCCGTTCGCTCCCGACCTGGCCGGTCGGGTGTGGTCGTCACTCGGCGCCGCACTCGATCAGTGCTGGCCGCTGCTGATTCGCGCGGGTGAGGGTGCCTGGGCCACCATGAGTCCGCCCGCGGCGCCTTACTGGCTTCTGGCCTGCAGCCTGGTTGCGGCGCTGGCGGCAGTCATCATCCCGGGTCGCGGCCTGAAATGCGTCGCCGCAGTCCTGCTGGGTGCCGTCTTGTTTCGTCCGACCGCAGCGCCTGCGCGCGGCGCGTTCGAACTAACCGTACTCGACGTCGGTCACGGCCTGGCGACGGTTGTTCGCACGGCCTCCCATGTGCTTGTCTTCGATACCGGGCCGCGCTGGCGCGGCGGTGGCGCTGCGGCGCGAGTGACCGTCGTTCCCTACCTGCGCTCACTTGGTATCCGGCACATCGACACGGTGGTGGTCAGTCACGACGACTCGGATCACTCAGGGGGCCTCGACGTGTTGCGCCGCTCATTCGTGGTTTCGAGCGTGCGCGGCCGGCCGGATCCGCGCGAGGGAGAAGCCGACCATCGCTGCGTGGTGGGCGACTCCTGGCACTGGGACGGCGTCGAATTCGCAGTCAAGCACCCGCCTTCCGATGGTGACTTCCAGGGCAACGATGGGTCCTGTGCGCTGCATGTCGAGGGCCGCGGTGGCGCGGCGTTGCTGTTGGCGGATCCGGAGGCGCGCGCCGAGGGCGCGATGCTGACCCAGGCCCTTGCAGCGGACATCGTACTGGTTCCGCATCACGGCAGCCGCAGCTCATCCTCGGCCGGGCTGGTCGCAGCGGTAGGTGCGCGATTGGCGCTGGTCTCGGCAGGCTACGGCAATCGCTGGAGCCTGCCGCGCGCGGAAATCGTCCAACGCTGGCACGACGCCGGTGCCGTTGTGCTGACGACTGCTGAGGGCGGGGCGATCAGTGTCCTGGTCGAGCCAGATGCCGGCATCTCGCCGGCCCGTGCCTGGCGGCTGGAGCGAAAGCGCTGGTGGCATCGTCAATGATGCTCGCGGGAGCCCGGCACGGTATCATGCGGGCCGCATGTGGGAGATCATCCAGGCTGGCGGCCCGGTCATGTGGCCGATAATCGTCTGCTCCATCGGAGCGGCGGCGATCATCCTTGAGCGGCTGTGGACGCTGCAGGAAAAGCGCGTCATTCCTCGAGAGTTGACCGACAAGGTCTGGAAGCTGGTTGAAACCCGGACATTGACCGATCGCCACCTCACGGCGCTTGAGCACAACTCGCCGCTCGGCCGGGTGCTGGCGGTCGGCCTCGCCACCCGTGAACAGGGCCGCGAGATCATGAAAGAAGTCATCGAGGATACGGGTCGCCACGTGGTCCACGAGCTCGAGCGCTTCCTGAATACGCTGGGTACAATTGCGGCGATCACGCCTCTGCTGGGCCTGCTCGGGACCGTAACGGGCATGATCTCGGCCTTCGAGGCCATTACCTCGCAGGGAGTTGGCGACGCGCGTGTGCTGTCCGGAGGCATCGGCGAGGCGCTGATCACGACCGCGGCCGGGTTGATCGTGGCGATTCCAGCTCTTATTGGCTATCGCTACCTGCGCGGCCGGGTCGACGCGCTGGTGATCGAGATGGAAAAGGAAGCGATCAAGCTGGTCCAGGCTTTCGACCGCTTCGACGCGAAGACGGCGTCGGCCGCAGCGCCAGGTCCATGAACCTCAGTCCCCGCCGCCGCGAGGACCCCGAACTCAACCTGACGTCGCTGATCGACGTCGTGCTGCTGCTGGTGATCTTCTTCATGGTCTCCACCACTTTCGTCGAGGAGGGGCGGCTGCGTATCGAGCTGCCGACCGCCAGCGACGAGCCGGTGACCGCGATCCAGGACCCGATCGTGATCACCGTCACCGCCCAGGGCAGTTACCGGGTAAATGACCAGGCACTGGTCAACAATTCGCGCGAGACGCTCAATGCGGCCCTGCAGAAGGTCGCCGGTGGCAGCCGCGACACGGCGGTTACCATTCGCGCGGACGGGCGAGCGACCCATCAGGTAGTCGTCACGGCCATGGACGTGGTGGCGCGGCTCGGCTTCACCCAGGTCAATATCGCGACGATCAGTGAGCAAACGTAAGAAGGACCCATCGCTGCCGCCGATCACCGCCGGGGGTCTGAAGATCTACCTGCGATTGCTGGCTTATGCCAAGCCGCACTGGCCGATGTTCCTGCTCGGCGTCTTCGGCATGACACTGTTCGCCGCGGTGGACACGGGGCTTGCGTGGCTGGTCAAGGAGTTCCTCGACGGCGCCTTCGTGGAGCGCAACGAAAAGGTGCTGGTGCTGGTCCCCGCCGGGATCATCGTGCTGTTCGCCGCCCGTGGCGTTGGCGACTACTTGTCGGTGCTGGCGCCGGGATGGGTCGGCCGCCAGGTCATCAAGAGCCTGCGAGGCGAAGTCTTCAAGCAGTACCTGTACCTTCCGGTGTCGTTCTTCGATACGGCCGGAGTTGCGCAGCTGCTGTCGCGGCTGACCTACAACATCGAGCTGGTGGCCGAGGCGGCAACGACCGCGATCACCTCGATGATCCGCGACACCCTCACCATCCTCGGCCTGCTTGGCTGGCTGTTCTACATGAACTGGCGCCTGACGCTGTTCGCGCTGGCGGTCGCGCCGCTGATCGTCGGTCTGATGCGCGTGACCAGCAAGCTGTTCCGCCGCTACAGCCAGCGCATTCAGAGCTCGATGGGAAACGTGACGCGAGTGGCCAAGGAGGCGCTGGAAGGCCACCGCATGATCAAGGTGTTCAACGCGCAGCAACAGGAGATAGACCTGTTCGAGGATGTCAACGAGCACAATCGCGCCAGCTACATGAAGCTGGTCACGGTCAAGGCAGTGGCGAACCCGGTGGTGCAGATGATCGCCGCCCTGGGGCTTGCCGCGGTCATGTACGTCGCAATTCGCCAGGTGCTGGACAAGGGCATCTCGATCGGCGAGTTCACCTCCTTCCTCACCGCGCTGCTGCTGATTACGGCACCGCTCAGGCGCCTGGTCGGAATCGTTGGGCCGCTGCAGCAGGGCATTGCTGCCGGCGACAGCGTTTTCGAACTGCTCGATGCGCCGGGCGAGGGTGAGGGCGGGACGCTGACCATCGATCGCGCCCGAGGTGAGATTGAATTCCGCGGGGTCTCCTTCCTGTACGCGACCGAAAAGGGTCACGTGCTCAAGGATGTCAGCTTCATCGCCCGGCCCGGCGAGACCGTCGCGATCGTCGGGCGCTCAGGCAGCGGCAAGTCCACGCTGGTCAGCATGCTGCCACGCTTCTACGATGCAACCGGTGGCCAGGTCCTGCTGGATGGCCGGGACCTGCGCGACTACCGGCTCAAGGACCTACGGGCGCAGCTGAGCCTGGTGAGCCAGGATGTGATCCTGGTGGACGACAGCATTCGCAACAACATTGCCTTCAGTGCGCCCGGCGCGTCTGCGGAACAGGTCGAGGCCGCGGCGCGCGCCGCCCACGTCATGGAATTCACCGACGAGCTGCCCGACGGCCTCGATACACGCGTGGGTGAGCGCGGGGCATTGCTGTCAGGCGGGCAGCGGCAGCGCGTAGCGATCGCGCGCGCCTTGCTCAAGGACGCGCCGGTGTTGATCCTCGACGAGGCAACCTCGGCGCTGGACAGCGAGTCCGAGCGAGTAATCCAGCAGGCACTGCTGGAACTCCTCAGGGACCGGACCACCCTGGTGATCGCGCATAGACTATCGACCATCGAGAGCGCCGACCGGATACTCGTGCTGGACGACGGGAGGCTGGTCGAGAGCGGAACCCATGCCGAGCTGCTGGCCCGCGGTGGCATCTACGCGGCGCTGCACCGAATGCAGTTCAACGTCTGAGTGCGGCCGGGGGCAGGATGCACGACTGGCTGCTCCGGACATGGTATGGGGGCACGCGCCGCGGGGCTTGGCTGCTGCCCGCGGCATGGCTGTTTACGGCACTCGCGGCGCTGCGGCGGTGGATGTACCGCGCCGGCCTCATCCCGCGCTATCGCTCTCCGCGGCCCGTGATCGTGGTGGGCAACGTCACTGTCGGCGGCACCGGCAAGACGCCGTTGATCCTCTGGCTCGCAGAGCAGCTTCGGCTGCGGGGCCAGCGGGTAGGTGTCGTCAGCCGCGGCTATGGGCGCAGCAGCGCGCAGGCTCGCAGGATCGGGCCGTCGGATCCTGTCGTGGAAACCGGCGACGAGCCGGCGATGATTGCGCGCCGCAGTGGCGTCAGCGTCGCGGTCGGCTCGGACCGGCCGGCGACCGTGCGGTTGCTCGAGGACGACTGCGACGTCATCCTATCTGACGACGGCCTGCAGCACTACGCGCTTGAGCGCGACGTCGAGATCGTCGTCGTGGACGGCCGGCGCGGGCTTGGTAACGGCCGTCGCCTGCCAGCAGGGCCGCTGCGGGAGGCGCCCAACAGGCTGGTGGAGGCGGATGCAGTCGTGATCAATGGCGAGGGTTTCGAGTTTCAGGGCGGTCTGCGCATGCGCATGGAGCCTGTCCGCTTCGTCAGCGTGGTATCGGGCGAG
>JAHEAZ010000119.1 GCA_024642505.1 Gammaproteobacteria bacterium | reverse complement strand
GCAACCAGCGTGCCGGCCGTTTCCTCATCGGTGTGGGGGTTCTGTCGCCAGGTCTCGAGCAAGTAGAGCAGCCGTGGCGACACCTCCCCAAGCAGCGCGCCGGCAGCACCGTTCCCGGGGCTAAGGATCTGCCGCGCGGACTCGTTTATCAACCGGATGCGGTCCTGTTCGTCCACCACGACGATGCTCTCCCGCAGACGCTCCACCACGTACTGGGATAACTGTGCCAGGTTGGCGAGATCGACATCCTTCTGCCGGACCAGCGCTTCACTTTCGCGAATGCGATTGGAGAGCGGCGCCGCGGCCAGCGCGACGATGAAGATCACGGCGCCTAGCAGCCCGGTCTGGGTGAACGCAGTGGAGTCGGCCAGGCCCAGCAGTACGAGTGCCGTCTGCTGCCCCAGGATGGCCAGCGTAGCCAACGACGCGATCAGGATAGCTGAGCGATTGGCGACCAACAGGCTGATCGCCCCGACGGGTACCACCAGTAGCAAGCCCAGGCCGCTGTCCGTTCCGCCGCTGGCCAGCATCAGCGACGCAATGGCGACGATATCGAAGCCGATGTGGATATAGGCCTGAACCCGCAGGTCGGGCCAGCGTCGCTTGAGCATGCCGATACACAGCACGCCCGCCACGAACATGCCGGCAAGAGTCGTAGAAAACAATGTGGGCCAGGTAGATCCCAGGAACCGGGGGGCGGGGGACAGCGCGGCAACAGTCGACAGTACCGCAGGCACCAGCAGCCGGAAAACGTTCAGCAGGCCCAGCACCCGCCAGACGAGGTCCGGGTCGCCGTAGACACGTTCTGCATTGCGCGAGTCCATTGCGGGTTCTGATGCTCCTAAGGTTTCCGCCGAAATGTACCACGCAGGCGGCGGCGACCCTGGCCCAGGCCCACAGGCTGCGAACCCGTTCGCATGCGCAGGAGCTTTGCCTCGTGCCCAGGCTTCCTACACAATACGGGCCCTCTCGTGGTCACCATGAGCCGGCCGGGGGCCCTTTCCCCCGACGACCAAACAGGAATGCCGCATGAACCTGCACGAATACCAGTCCAAGCAACTCTTCGCCGAGTATGGCGTCCCGGTTCCTGCCGGCCGGATCGCGTGGACCCCGGCGGAGGCGGCTACGGCGGCCAGGAGCCTTGGCGGCGGTATCTGGGTGGTCAAGGCGCAGGTGCACGCGGGGGGGCGCGGCAAGGCCGGTGGGGTGAAGTTGTGCAAGTCGCCGGAGGAAGCACGCGTGGCAGCCGCCGGGATGCTTGGCAACAAGCTGGTCACCAAGCAGACCGGTGCGGAGGGGCTGCCCATCAGCCTCGTCTACGTGGAGGCTGGCAGCAAGATCGAGCGCGAGCTGTACCTGAGCCTGCTGCTCAACCGTGACCAGGGGCGCATTGCCTTCATTGCCTCCGAGGCGGGCGGCATGGACATCGAGGAAGTGGCGGCCAAGCAACCAGAAAAGATCCTGCGGGTTGACGTCGACCCGGCCACCGGGCTGCAGAGTTACCAATGCCGCGAACTCGCCTTCGGCCTCGGTCTGAAGGGCGATCAGGTCAAGCAGTTTGAGAAGATCGCGCGGGGCCTCTATCAGCTCTACCTCGACAAGGACCTGAGCCTGGTCGAGATCAACCCGCTGATTGTCACCGGCGATGGCGCGCTCGTTGCCCTGGACGCGAAGATCAACGTCGAGGCCAACGCCTTGTACCGGCAGCAGGGTCTGGAAGCCCTGCGGGACGAGTCGCAGGAAGACGCCATGGAGCTGGAGGCCTCGCGGCACGACCTGAACTACGTTTCGCTCGATGGCAACATCGCCTGCATGGTCAACGGCGCCGGGCTCGCCATGGCGACCATGGACCTGATCAAGCTGCACGGCGGCTCTCCGGCCAACTTCCTGGACGTGGGCGGCACTGCGACGGCCGACCGGGTCACCGAGGCTTTCCGCCTGATCCTGTCGAATCGCAAGGTCAGGGCGGTGCTGATCAACATCTTTGGTGGAATCGTGCGCTGCGACGTGATTGCCCAGGGCATCGTGCAGGCCGTGCAGAATGTCGGGGTCAAGATCCCGGTAATCGTCAGGCTCGAGGGCACCAATGCAGATGTCGCGCGTAAACTGCTGGCCGAGAGTGGCCTGGCGATCACGACCGCGACGGACCTCACCGATGCAGCCACCAGGGTAGTGAAGCTGGCCGGCAAGGCTCGCTGAGTCAGGGGGACCAAGACAATGAGCATTCTGGTCAGCAAGAAGAGTCGCGTGATCTGCCAGGGCTTCACCGGCAGGCAGGGCACGTTTCACTGCGAGCAGGCGATTGCCTACGGCACCAACCTGGTCGGCGGCGTGACCCCGGGGCGTGGTGGTGAGACACACCTCGATCGCCCCGTGTTCAACACCGTGCGCGACGCGGTCAGGGCGACCGGGGCAGACGTGAGCATGATCTACGTCCCCGCGGCGTTCGCGGCCGATTCGATCCTCGAGGCGGCGGATGCCGGGATCAAGCTTATCGTCTGCATCACCGAGGGCATCCCGGTCAACGACATGGTGAAGGTCAAGACCGCGCTCGCGGGGCGCGACTGCCGCCTGGTCGGGCCGAATTGCCCTGGAGTGATCACTCCAAGCGAGTGCAAGGTCGGCATCATGCCGGGCTTCATCCACAAGCCGGGCCGGGTCGGCATCGTGTCACGCTCGGGGACGCTGACCTACGAGGCGGTCTTCCAGACCACCAACATGGGCCTCGGCCAGAGCACCTGTGTCGGCATTGGCGGCGACCCGGTGCGGGGAATGAACTTCATCGACGTACTGGCGCTGTTTCAGAAAGACCCGAGGACCGAGGGAATTATCATGGTCGGCGAAATCGGCGGCGCCGACGAAGAGGCGGCCGCGGAGTTCATTCGCGATCACGTTACCAAGCCGGTCGTTGCCTACATTGCCGGAGTCACCGCTCCGGCGGGTAAGCGCATGGGTCATGCGGGCGCCGTCATTGCGGGCGGCAAGGGCACCGCGGCCGACAAGTTCAAGGCGCTGGAAGCGGCCGGGGTGCGGACGGTTCGCTCGCCCGCGGAACTGGGCTCGGCCATGAAGGCGGAACTTGGCAAGCTCGATCGGCGCAAGGACCGGGCCAGGGCTGGAGTGAAGAAGCCCACCAAGAAGACGACTGTCAGGAAGAAGGTGGCGAAATCGAAGCGCAAGGCGACCCGGCCGGTGGCGCGCAAGCGACCACCCGCCAAGGCGGTACGCAAGGCTGCGGGCCGTGCGCGCCGCAGCGGTCGCTAGGGTAACCGGAACCTGTTCTGACCGGCGCCGTGGGCGCCCGATAGCCTCGAGCACATGAGCCACAGTCTGCGCATCGCGCTCGGCCAGGTCGACTGCTTTGTTGGTGATGTAGCCGGCAATGCGAGTCGAATCATCGAGATTGCCGCCCAGGCACGCGAGCTTGGGGCGCACCTGTTGCTGCTACCGGAACTGGCCCTTTCCGGCTATCCGCCGGAAGACCTGCTGTTTCACCGTGGCTTTCGCCACCGCATCGCCGAGTCGCTCGAGCGCCTGCGCATCAGCCTGACCGGCATCGACGTGGTGATCGGCTACCCAGAGTACGACGGCGATGCTCTCTACAATTCGGCGATCGTGCTCCGTGACGGCCAGACCAAGGCCAACCATCGCAAGCAATTGCTGCCTAATTACCAGGTGTTCGACGAGAAGCGTTACTTTCACGTGGGTGCGGGACCGACGTGCTTCGACGCTGCCGGCACGCGTATCGCGCTCCTGATCTGCGAAGACGTCTGGGCGCCGGGACCGCTGGCGCAGGCCCGCGAGGCGGGCGCGCAACTGGCGGTGGTCATCAACGCCTCTCCGTACGAGCAGCGCAAGCAGGCGAAGCGCGAGTCCGTCCTCACGGATCGTGCGCTGGAAACCGGAATGCCCATTGCCTACGTCAACCAGGTGGGCGGTCAGGACGAGCTGGTGTTCGACGGACGGTCGATGGCAGTCGGCGCGGATGGCAGCCTGGCGCACCGATCGACTGCATTTGCGGAGACGCTTTCGCTGATCGAGTGCCGGATCGAGGAGGGTCGACCCGCGAGCTGGCACGGCAGGGTAGAGCCGGCCTGGGAAGAGGAGCATGTGGTCTACCAAGCGATCGTGACCGGCGTGAGGGACTACGTGACCAAGCATGGCTTCCCGGGCGTGGTCATCGGCCTGTCGGGCGGCATCGACTCGGCGCTGGTCCTGGCGATCGCAGTGGATGCCATCGGGCCGGACCGTGTGCGAGTCGTGATGATGCCCTCCCGCTTCACTTCAAAGATGTCGCTCGAGGATGCAGAGGCGATGGCCGGTCGTCTCGGCGTGCAGTACTCGGTGCTACCCATCGAGCCGATGTTCGACTCGGCGCTGGACACGCTGGCCCCCGAATTTCGTGGCCTGCCGCAGGATGCCACCGAGGAAAATATCCAGGCGCGCTGTCGCGGCATTCTGTTGATGGCCATCTCGAACAAGACCGGCCGGATCGTACTGACGACCGGCAACAAGAGTGAGATGGCGGTCGGCTACGCCACACTGTATGGCGACATGGCCGGCGGTTTCGCGCCGATCAAGGACTGCAGCAAGCTGCTGGTCTACAGGCTCGCCCGCTGGCGCAACATGCAAGGCCAGGTGATTCCCGAGCGAATCATCGAGAGACCTCCCTCTGCTGAACTGCGCGCCGATCAGAAGGACACTGATTCGCTGCCGCCTTACGAGATCCTGGATCCGATCCTCGAGGCCTTCATCGAGCGGGACCTTTCCGTGAAGGAGATCGTCGAGCTTGGATACGACCGGGATACGGTCGTGCGTATCCTGGAGATGGTTCGGCGCAACGAGTACAAGCGCCGCCAGGCGCCGCCGGGCGTGCGCATCAGCGCGCGTGCCTTTGGCCGTGACTGGCGCTATCCGATTACATCCGGGTACCGGGTCGG
>JAHEAZ010000118.1 GCA_024642505.1 Gammaproteobacteria bacterium | reverse complement strand
CGTGTTCTTCAGTACCCCGCTCTTGGTGGCGAGTGCGCCATGGCCTTTCTTCAGGTCGCCGTGCCATACGGCCGATGCGGTCCGCTTCATCTGTTTCATCCTCCTGCAGCAGGTTGCCTGTCGGCCGGGCGATCGCGCCATGATCCACCTCGCCGTTCGGCGAGTCCACACATCGGCTGCTAGCGCCCATTCGATCGAATTCCGCGCGGTACCACGGCGCGCTCTGCGCGCTCGAACAACCACTGCATGGCAAGCGCCAGCAGCGCGGAAGGCACGGCGCCTTCCAGGATCAAGCCGGTGTCGTCCAGCCGGATACCGGTCAGGATAGGCTGACCGTAGCCGCCGGCGCCGACCAGCGCGCCCAGCGTGGCGCCGCCGACGTTGATCACCGCCGCAGTCTTGATGCCGGCGAGGATCGTTGGCATGGCGAGCGGCAGCTCGATGCGCCTGAGGCGCGCGAGGGGGGGCAATCCGAGCGCCTCGGCGGATTCGATCAGCGGCGTCGGGATACCGGTAATGCCGGCGTGGGTGTTCCGCACGATCGGCAGTAGGCTGTAGACGAACAGCGCCACCAGTGCCGGTCCGGCGCCGATGCCGAACAGCGGCACCATCACGACCAGCAAGGCCAGCGCCGGGATGGTCTGGCCGATTCCGACGAGTCCCAGTACCACATGCCCAAGCCGCGGACGGCGCGCCGCCAGGATGCCCAGCGGCACCGCCACAGCCACCGCGCAGAGCAGCGATATCGACACCAGCACCAGGTGCTCCCCGGTGCGGCGCAGCAGCCGAGCACCGCGCCCCTCGACCGGTCCGGCGACCGCGGAGCCGAGGAACTCGCGCAGGAATTCGCGCGCAACCTCCGTCTCGGTACGCCGTTCGAGCTTGACCGCGGCGTTCATCGCGATCATCCCTTCCTCGTCGATGCGGCCCAGCAGTCGTTCGAGCGCGGCGACCGCGGCCGGCGCCCGCTCAGCAAGGTCGGCCCGATAGAGCAACACCGCGTCGTAACGGGGAAAGTAGCCGCGGTCGTCGTCCAGTACGCGCAGGCCGTAATAGGCAATCTCGGCGTCGGTCGTGTACAGGTCGGTGACGTCGGCATTCCCCGCGGCAAGCGCCCGATAAGCCAGGTCGTGCTCGATGCCACGAACGTCCTGCTGGGGTAACTGATAAAAATTGCGCAGTCCCGGCCAGCCGTCGGCGCGGTCCATGAACTCGCTGCTGACGCGGACGACCAATCCTGGGTGGTCATTCAGGTCGGAAACGGTACGGATATCGAGCGACTCCGCCAGCGCCTCGGGCAAGCCCAATGCGTAGTTGTCCTGGAACCCGAAGGTGCCGGCCATCACGACGCGGTCGCGTGCCAGCAACCGGCGCAGATCCGAGTCGCTGGCGGGATTTTCCGCTGCAAAAATCTCGTGGGTCAACGTGCCGGTATATTCGACGTAGGCGTCGATTTCGCCGCTGGCCAGCGCATTGAACACCAGCCGCGTGCCCCCGAGGGCACGCTGATGACGGGACGGAACGCCTGATTGCCGCACCAGCCCATGCAGTACCTCGCCCAGGATCACCGCTTCAGTAAAGTTCTTGCTGCCGATGACTACTTCGGCTTCCCGGCGCTCGCAGCCTGCAAGGAGCGTGACGCTCGTCGCCAGCAAGGCGATACAGGCGAGTTGCTTCATGTCGCCGCGCCGGGCACGCTCAGGTGGTCGCGCTGGGCGCGGATGAACCGGCCGACAAATTCATCGGCGGGCGAGGACATCATGTCCTGCAGCGTGCCGCGCTGTGCGATCCGTCCGTCGCGCATCAGCACGATGGCGTGTCCGAAGTACGCGGCCTCCGCGAGGTCGTGGGTGACCATGACCACGGTCTTGCCGAGCGTGCCGAACACCTGGCGCAGATCCTGCTGCAGTTCGTAGCGGATCATCGGGTCGAGCGCGCCCAGCGGCTCGTCCAGCAGCAGCACGTCGGGATCCAGGAACAGCGCCCGCATCAACGCGATGCGCTGGTTCTGGCCGCCAGACAGCTCGCCCGGGTAGCGATCCAGTGCGTCGGCTGGGAAGTGGGTCAACCCGGCCAGCTCTGCGATACGTGCGTCGATCCGGCCCGCCTCCCAGCCGTGGTAGTCGGCCATCACCGTGACGTTCTGGCGCGCGGTCAGGTGCGGGAACAGGCCACCCTGCTGGATCACGTAGCCGAGGCGCCTCCGGATAGCGGGAATCGTGGCGGCATCGAGCGCAAAGCCATCGAAGAACACCGTGCCCTGATCCGGCTTGATCAGCCCGATGAGCAGGCGCAGCAGGGTGGATTTGCCGCAACCCGATGGGCCGATCAGCACAGTGGTCTTTCCCGGCGCGACCTCGAGGCTGATGCGGTCGAGCGCCAGAGCGTGCTGGAAGGTCTTCGAGACTTGGTCGAGCCTGAACATGGTTGGCCGGCAGCTGCGTGATCCCAGTCTAAGCGATCGGTCGCAGCCGACTAGTCAAGCAGCAGCACACTGAACCAGTCGGCGGGGTCGGACCACGCCTGCCGTAGCGTGAGGCCGGCCTCCGCCGCCATGGCTTCGGCGTCGTCCAGCGAGTACTTGTGCGAGTACTCGGTCAGCAGGTAGTCGCCGCAAGCAAGCTGGAAGGTCTCGTCTTCGAGCGTGAATACCTGATCGCGCAGCGCAACCAGGTGCATCTCGATGCGGCTATGCGCTGCGACCCAGGGCGCCCGATGCGCAAATCCCGCCAGGTCAAAATCTGTGCCCGCCTCGCGATTGAGGTGACGCAGGGCATTCAGGTTGAACGCTGCGGTCACGCCGGCGGCGTCGTCATAGGCACGCTCCAGCACGGCCGCCGGTTTCACCCGGTCGATACCGAGTAGCACTGCGCCGCCTTCGCCGGCAATCGCGCGCAGCCGTCCGAGCAGGGCGATCGCCTCGTGACACGGAAAATTGCCGATGGTCGAACCGGGAAAGTAGATGATGCGGCGACGTGCCGTGCGCAGTGCCGAGGCGGGAACACTGAAGTCGACGGTAAAGTCTGCGCACAGCGGGTGAATGTCCAGCTGCGGGTAGGACCGCTTCAGACGCCGCGCCGACGCCAGCAGGTGCTCGCGTGAAATGTCCACCGGGACGTAGGAGGCGGGTTCGACCAGGGCGTCGATCAGCAGCCGCGTCTTGCGACTCGCACCGCTACCGGGCTCGATCAACGCCACCCGGGGCCCGAGCGCGGCCGCGATGGTGCTGGCGTGCTGTCGCATGAGGCCAAGCTCGATGCGCGTCGGGTAATACTCCGGCAGTTCGCAGATGCGCTCGAATAAAGCCGAGCCGCGTTCGTCGTAGAACCAGACTGGCGACAGCCTGATCGGCCGCTCACGCAGTCCTGCGCGCAACTCAGCGAGCCGGCTTGGGTCGAGTTGCTGCTCTGGCCGGGATTCGAGTGCGCGGCTTTGCTGCTTCATCGTGAACCATCCCTGGCAAGCCTCAGGCCCATGAATTGCCAACGTGACTGGGGGTAGAAGAAATTGCGATAGGTGGCGCGCATGTGGTCCGCAAGCGTGGCGCAGGACCCACCCCGCAGGACCAGCTGGTTGCACATGAACTTGCCGTTGTATTCACCAATGGCGCCTGCGGCGGCATGGAATCCGGGGTAGGGCGCGTAGGCTGAGGCGGTCCACTCCCAGACGTCTCCGAAGAACTGTCCCGGCCCGGTCTTCCCGGGTGGCGCCGGGTGCAGCCGGCCGGAGTCGACGAAATTGCCAGCTAGCGGCAAGCCTGCCGCTGCGAGTTCCCATTCAGACTCCGTCGGCAGCCGCGCGCCGGCCCAGCGTGCAAACGCGTCGGCTTCGTAGAAACTGATGTGGCAGACCGGCGCCTGCGGATGAATTGGGCGGCGTCCGCCGAGCGTGAATTCGAACTCCAGGGACTCGTCCCAGTACAGCGGTCGCGTCCAGCCGTGTTCGCACACGGCGGCCCAGCCGTCAGATAGCCAGTGTGCCGGCTGACCGTAGCCGCCGGCCTCGACAAACTCGCGGTACTCGGCGTTGCTGACCGGTCGCGCTGCGACCTCGAAGGCATCCACCCAGACCCGGTGCCGCGGCGTCTCGTTGTCGAAGCAGAACCCGTCGCCCGCTGCGCCGATCTCACGCAGTCCGCTCTCCAGCTTGTGCCATCCTGGTGTCACGGTTCGGTCCGTGCCGGGCGCCGACTGCAGCAAGTCGGCCCGGTAGGCCGGTTCCAGCGGGTTGACTGACAGCACGTGCTTGATATCGGTGAGCATCAACTCCTGGTGCTGCTGCTCATGGTTCAGGCCCAGTTCGACCAGCGGCAACAACTCCTCGCGCGCGTCGAGCGCGTGGAGCAGTCGGACCATGTGCTCGTCGACGTGCTCACGATAGCGCATCACCTCGGCGACGGTCGGGCGGGTCAGCAGCCCGCGCTCGGGACGGGCATGACGCGGTCCGACCGCCTCGTAATAGGAATTGAACAGGTACTCGAAGCGCTGATGAAAGGGCGTGTAACCAGGCAGCTTCGGCCGTAACAGGAACTGCTCGAAGAACCAGCTGGTATGCGCCAGGTGCCACTTCGCCGGACTCACGTCCGGCATGCTCTGCACGACGTAATCCTCGATCTCCAGCGGCCGGACGAGTGCGACCGACGCGGCGCGGACCGCGTTGAAATGGGGTTCGAGCCCCGCGAGGCCGGCCGGGATGCGGGCGCTTGGGGCGGAAGTTCTGGCTGCCATCAGCGGATTCCCCCGGAGACGACGCGCGGACCGCAGTGCGGTCGACGCAAGATGGCGTGTGGATGTGATCTCTATATGAAGCAGCTGGCGTCAGATTGCAAACCTGGTTGCCGCGCCGAGGAGCCTGAAATAGGCGTATCTCCGGAACCCGGGCGCCGTCACTCGGCGTAGCATCGGGACAGGAGGGGGAGAGGAGTGACCCCGGCAGTCGCCGGGCCCAGGAGGGGCCAGAAGATGACTGCA
>JAHEAZ010000117.1 GCA_024642505.1 Gammaproteobacteria bacterium | reverse complement strand
TTCCCGCACGGCGTGCCAAACCCGATGCTGGAGGAAAACCGCGCGGTCACGGCCCAGGCGGTGCTGCGCGAAAGAGCGTCCATTGGTATCGCTTTCGACGGCGACTTCGATCGCTGTTTTTTCTTCGATGAACAGGGGACGTTCATCGAGGGCTATTACATCGTCGGGCTGCTGGCGTCAGTTTTCCTGAAGCGTTTCCCCGGCGGGCGCATCGTGCATGACCCGAGGCTCACCTGGAATACGCTCGAAATCGTCAAGCAGCATGGCGGAACCGCCGTGCAATGCAAGTCCGGCCACGCATTCATCAAGCAGGTGATGCGCGAGGTCGATGCGGTCTATGGCGGCGAGATGAGCGCACACCACTACTTCCGCGACTTCGCCTACTGCGACAGCGGAATCATTCCCTGGCTGGTGATGGGCCAGTTGCTGTCGGAGACCGGGCAGCCGCTGTCGGCGCTGATCGGTGAGCGGATGCGTCTGTTCCCGGCAAGTGGCGAGATCAACCGCAAGCTGGTCGACCAGAAGGCGGCGATCGAGGCAGTCAAGGCTCGCTACGTGCCCAAGGCACTGAAGGTTGAGTCAGTCGACGGGCTGTCGGTCGAGTTCGAGCAGTGGCGCTTCAACCTGCGCTCATCCAACACCGAGCCGCTGGTGCGGTTGAATGTCGAAAGCCGCGGCGACGCTGCCCTGATGCAGGACCGTACCCAGGAAATTCTGGGGTTGCTGGAGCGTTACGCTTAGCAGGAAATCGGGGACAGTTTACTGATTTCTCTGATCCGTCAGCTGTCGCGGCCACTGTGGGTGAAATCGGTAAACTGTCCCCGATTTCCTACCGCTCCAGCGCGACGCTCTTGATCAATGCGGTGACCCGAAGCCCTGGCCGTAGCCGCATTTCCGCCACCGTCTCCGCGGTCACGCGGGAGAGCAGTGCCTCACCGCCCGCGTCCAGGCGGATTTCCCTCACGCCACCATGGATCTCGCTGATCTCGACGATCGTCGCGGCGAGGCGATTGCGGATGCTCAGGCTGCCCAGTTCGCCGGTGGCCAGTGCCACGTCACGCGCCAGCACGTGCAACCGTACCCTAGACCCGGGTGCCTGGCCGGTCCACGGCACGCGGAATTCGCCGGCGGGGTGTTGCAGGACGGTAATCGCGGACGGCCCTGATCTGGTTTCGTTGGGGGCTATCCCCGCTGGGGACTGTCCCCGACTTGAGCCAGGCGCTGTCCTCTCCTGCACGATTGCCGTCAGCACTGCCCCGGCCTCCGCTCCCTGCGACGCCTCGCCGAGGTCGAGACGGCTGAGCAGGTCCGCCACCGGCCCGATCGCCGTGACGCATCCCGCGTCGAGCAGCACGACGATGTCGGCCAGCCGGGCGACTTCGGCCAGCGTGTGGCTTACGTACACGATCGGGATGCCGGCCTCTTCGCGCACCCGGGCGAGGTAGGGGAGGATCTCTGCACGGCGCCCGACGTCCACAGATGCCATGGGCTCATCGAGCAAAAGCAGTCGGGGGGAGGACAACAATGCCCTTCCGATCGCCACGCGCTGCCGCTCGCCGCCGGAGAGCGTCCCAGGCTGCCGGTCGAGCAGGACCTCGAGCCCCAGCAGGCCGACGATCCGCTCCTGTTGCGAAGCCGCGCCGCGCTGGCTGGCGAAACGCGCGCCATAGACCAGATTCTGGCGCACGCTCAGGTGGGGGAATAGCCGGCTGTCCTGGAACACATAGCCCAGTCTTCTCCTGTGGCTCGGCAGCCAGGCGCCACTCGCGGTATCCACCAGCGTCTGGCCATCCAGGACAATGCGACCCGATGCCGGCCGCTCGAGCCCGGCGATCAGGTCGAGCAGTGTCGTCTTGCCCGAGCCGGATGGGCCGAACAGGGCGGTGACACCGCGGCCCGCCTCGAAGCTGGCACGCAGCTCAAAGTCGTGACGCCGGAGCCGGACGTCGACCAGTAGCGTCATCGTGCGACTCCCCTGGAGCGTACCCGCCGTGCCAGCCACTCGGACAGTACCAGCGCCGCCAGCGATATCCCGATCGACACCAATGTGAGACGCAGCGCCGGCTCGTCGCCGCCGGGCACCTGGGTGTAGGTGAAGATCGCCGTGGGCAGCGTCTGCGTGACGCCGGGAATGTTGGAGACGAAGGTGATGGTGGCACCGAACTCGCCCAGCGCCTTGGCAAAGCACAGCAGAGCGCCGGCGATGACGCCCGGCAACGCCAGCGGCAGCGTCACCGTGGTGAACACCCACATCCGGTTGGCGCCGAGCGTGGCGGCAGCGCGCTCGAGCCCGTGGTCCACTGCCTCGATGGACAGGCGCATCGCGCGTACCATGAGCGGGAAGCCCATGACGGCGCAGGCAAGCGCCGCGCCCTTCCAGTTAAAAGCGAAGACGACGCCAAACGTGTCCTCGAGCCACGCCCCCAGCGGCCCGCGTCGGCCGAAGCCGAGCAACAAGAGATAGCCGGTGACAACCGGCGGCATGACCAGCGGCAGGTGTACCAGCGCATCGAGCAGGGTCTTTCCGTAGAACTTCCCGCGTGCCAGTGCGAGCGCCGTCAGCAGCCCAATCGGCAGCGTTGCGACCGTGGCCCAGGTGGCAACCTTCATGCTCAGTTGGATGGCGGACAGCTCGTCGGGGGTGAACATGGCGCTAATTCTGCGGTGAATTCGCCAGTACTGCGAATCCTTCCGCTTCGAATACCCGCCTCGCGGCGCCCGAGCACAGGTAATCCAGGAAGGTCCTGGTCTTTGGATTGGCTGAGCCACTGACCGGTGCCGTGACGTAACGGATCGGTGCGTGCGTCGACTCCGGGAATGAATCCACGACACGCACCAGCGGGTCCGCCCTGGCATCTGTCGCATAGACGATGCCGAGCGGCGCCTCGCCGCGCGCGACCAGTCGCAGCGCAGCGCGGACGTTGTCCGTTTGCACCAACCGGTCCGAGACCCCTGCCCAAAGGCCGAGCGATTCGAGCGCGGTTCTGGCGTAACGGCCGGCTGGGACGGACATTACGTTGGCCAATGCCAGACGTCCGTCGCCAAGCGCAGTCGCCAGCGACGCCGACTCGGCAAGGCGCAAGGCCACACTGCTGTCGCGCGGCGCGACCAGCACCAGGCGATTGCCGAGGAGCACCCTCGACTCGCCGACCAGCTTTCGATCGGCGAGGTAGTCCATCCAGTCTGGATCCGCCGAGATGAACAGGTCTGCCGGCGCCCCCTGCTCGATCTGCCGGGCCAGGACCGAGGTGCCCGCGTAGGAGATGCGGACGAGCTGTCCGGTCTCTTGCCGCCAGGCTGAACCGATCTCGTCGAGCGCATTCTTCAGGCTCGCTGCAGCAAAGACGATCAGGGGAGGGTGGTCGGCGGAAGACGCATGGGGCGCCAGTCCGAGCCCGGCGACCGCAACCAACGATGCTGCGAAACAACGAAGAAACGTGAAGCAGTTCACATTCTTGCCGGGCTACCGGGAATCTGCGCAGTTTAGCTGCGGGAGTACCGCACAAGGAAATTCCTTGATGCTCGACAAAGCCTGCAATGGAAAGTATGTTCGGTACATCAAGGCGGCCGAAGTGGTCGCGATGGGGCTCAGCTTCCCCCGGGGGTTCGAGTATGAGTAATTTCACACGTGGAATGGCTGCGGTTGGCGCTGGCCTCGTGCTTGGCGCCATGAGCATGGTCGCTGGCGCGGAGCCGGGCGGCGTATCCGCCGACCACAGGCCGTTTGTCATTGGCGATCACAGCTGGGAAAGCGAGCAGGCGTTCATCGACAGCGGGGCGCGGTGTGGAACGCGGGAGCTGACCGCAGACGAAACGCTGCGCGTCGAGCAGCGACTCGGACCGATCATGCGCGAGCTGGCCCAGTACCGTAGCGGAGGGTTGCTGCGGAACTCGGGAAAGAGGCCAGGTGGTGGCGGTGGCGGCGGCGGCGGCGGATCTGGTGGGACCGTGACCGCCAATATTCCCGTTTACTTCCACGTCATACACAGCGGCAATACGGGCAAATTATCTTCCCAGGCCATCGCTGGCCAGATCAACGTATTGAACTCGGCGTACGGCGGATTGGGCTGGACTTTCACGCTGATGGCGACCGATTACACGGATAACGCGAACTGGTTCAACAACATCTACTCCAACTCTGGTGAGGTTGAGGCCGCAGTCAAGTCGGCGCTGCGGCAGGGTGGTGCCAATGCGCTCAACATCTATTCTGCCAACCCCGGTGGTGGGCTGCTGGGCTGGGCGACCTTCCCGAATTGGTATGCCGGTAACCCGGTTGATGACGGCGTGGTAATCCTCTACTCGTCAGTACCCGGCGGTAGCGCGGCGCCTTACAACCTGGGAGACACGGCGACCCACGAAGTCGGACACTGGCTGGGCCTCTACCATACGTTTCAGGGTGGCTGTGCAGGGAGCGGTGACCAGGTAAGCGATACGCCAGCGGAACGTTCGCCGGCGTTCGGTTGCCCGACCGGCCGGGATAGTTGTGTCGGCCGGAAATACCCCGGGGTCGATCCGATCTACAACTTCATGGACTACACCGACGATGCCTGCATGTACGAGTTCACGTCCGCCCAGGACCTGCGCATGGAAGCAGCCTGGACGGCCTATCGTGCTCCGTAGCTAGAAGCGGCACCGCGTTCTTCGGCGAGCGCCCCCGTTGCGACGGCAGCGGGGGCGTTTCCTTTTGGAATGGGGACTGTGTCCTTTTCTCATGCCCCTTTGGTTTGGCTCGACTTTCCCTGCCTGCAGTCGTAAGGTTTGCCGTCGTTAGAACAAGACCGTGCTGGCGGGGTATCGGCATGAATCTGAAGTTTCATCGTTTCATGGTCCTGGGTGCGGGCTTGCTACTCGGTGCTTCAGTGGCCGTTGCCGCGCCCGGTAACGGCAAGCAGCCCTTCACCATCGGCGAGCACAGCTGGGAAAGTCACCAGGCGTTCATCGACGCCGGTGCCCGCTGTGCGACCCTGCCGCCCACCGCGGCCGAGGCCGCAAGAGTCGAGCGCCAGATCGGTCCCCAATTGCGT
>JAHEAZ010000047.1 GCA_024642505.1 Gammaproteobacteria bacterium | reverse complement strand
CACGATCCCAGGTTGGAGCGGCTCGACCAGGCGGGGCGGTGGCGCCTGGTGTGCCGTGAAGGGAGCTTTGAGTTCAGCTCGCGTGGGCTGGAAGTGCACCAACCGCTGCCAGGCCTGTTCGACGAGGTGCTCGCAGAGTACGCCTTGCGGGGGCGTGACAGGGCCGTGGTGCGCTGGCTGCTGCGCCTCGCCAGATTGCCAGGCGGCGCACGGCTGCTTAGGGCCTGGCAGGCCCGGCGCAAGCGCTGAATGAAAGCCGGCCGGCGGCTTGTTTCCACCGCGCGCAACAGATAGATTGACAACGTTTTTTGCGCTGCACATAAGGTGCTGAGAATCCGGCGGGTCGCGTCGGTCAGGTGCTGCGCGACAGGATTGCGGAACGATGCCCAAGCAGCGGTGGTGGATTCACAAGTTTGGCGGCTCGAGCGTCGCCGACGCGGCCTGCTTCCGCCGCGTGGCAGGCATCATCGAGGCCGACCCGAGGGCTCGGGTGGCAGTCGTACTATCCGCTTGCCGCGGGGTCACCGACCAGTTGCTCGGGCTCGTTGCGGCGGCCGCTCGACGCGACCAGGACGCGTGCTCCGGGGGCCTCGTCGCGCTCAGGACGCGCCACGCGACGCTGGCTCAGGAGCTGCTGGAGGAGGGACCGAGGCAAGCCTACCTCGAACTTCTCGAGAGCGACCTGCGCGATATCGAGGGCGTGCTGCATACCGTGGCGCTGATCCGCGCGGCAGGCCACAACGTTCGCGATCTGGTGTCCGGTTTTGGCGAGATCTGGTCGACCCGGTTGTTTGCAGCCTTTCTCCAGGCGCGCGGCCTCCGCCGGGCCGTGCGCTGGCTCGACGCGCGCGAGGTCCTGACGGTTGAGTGGGGCCCGCTCGGCCCGGCCGTGCAATGGGAAGCGTCCCGCAGCAATAGCGAGCGGGTAATCGGGTCTGCTTC
The DNA here is from genome assembly GCA_024642505.1 of Gammaproteobacteria bacterium. Lineage (GTDB taxonomy): Bacteria > Pseudomonadota > Gammaproteobacteria > Steroidobacterales > Steroidobacteraceae > SG8-30. Next base: position 18,680 of record JAHEAZ010000047.1, on the reverse strand, counting down.
GCACGATACGCTGGTAATCACCGGCTACATCGCTTCCGACACCAAGGGGCTACAGACGACGCTCGGCCGCAATGGCAGCGATTTCTCGGCGTCGATCTTTGCCGCCTTGCTCGATGCCGAGGAAATCGTCATCTGGACCGATGTGGACGGCGTGCTCTCGGCCGATCCGCGCCGGGTGCCTGATGCCAAGGTGATCGACTCGCTGTCCTACAACGAGGCGATGGAACTGGCCTATTTTGGCGCCAAGGTGATCCATCCGCAGACCATGGCGCCTGCGGTCGAGCGGGAAATTCCGATCTGGATCCGCAATACCTTCGCGCCGGAAAAGAACGGCACCGTCATCTGCGCCAGGCCGGCCTCGGAACAGGCGGTCAAGGGCATCACCAGCATCGAAAACGTCGCGCTGGTGAACCTCGAAGGTGCCGGCATGATCGGCGTTCCGGGCACGGCGCACCGCCTGTTCGGTGCGCTCCGGGACGAGGACATCTCGGTGATCCTGATTTCCCAGGGCAGCTCGGAGCATTCGATCTGTTTTGCGATCCCGGAGTCCCAGGCAGTGCTGGCGGACCAGGTCGTCCGGCGCGCGTTTGCGACGGAACTGCGCGAAGGCCAGATCCAGAACGTCGAGGTCAGCGCCGGTTGCTCGATCATCGCCGTCGTCGGCGACGGCATGGCAGGCACCCATGGCGTATCGGCCAAGGTCTTCGGTGCGCTTGGCAATGCGGCGGTGAACATCCGCGCCATCGCCCAGGGTGCCTCCGAGCGCAACATCTCGGCAGTCATCGACGGTCGTGATGCCTCGAAGGCTTTGCGTGCGATCCATTCGAGCTTCTATCTCTCGCCCCACACCCTGTCCATCGGGCTGATCGGTCCCGGTACCGTGGGTTCAGTCCTGCTCGACCAGCTGGCCTCGCAGGCGGCACGGCTCAAGCGCGGCTTCAACGTGGACCTGCGCGTGCGTGGCATTGCCGGCTCGCAGCGGATGGTCCTGGCGGAGCGCGAAATAGACCTCGCGAACTGGCGCGTGGCGCTCGAACGCGCCGAGCCCGTAGACCTGGACCGGTTCACCCAGCACGTCGCGGCCGGGCATCTGCCGCATCGCGTGATCATCGATTGCACTGCGGACAGCGGCGTCGGCATGCGCTATGCCGAATGGCTCGCCGCCGGGATCCACATTGTCACGCCGAACAAGAAAGCCAACAGCGGGCCGCTGCAATACTACCGGGAGCTGCGCGAGGCTGGCAGGCGTTCGGGTGCACACTTTCTCTACGAGGCCAACGTCGGAGCAGGGCTACCGGTGGTGATGACGCTGCGGGACCTGCGGGAAACCGGCGACCAGATCCGCGCCATAGAGGGAATCTTTTCCGGCACGCTGGCCTACCTGTTCAATATCTTTGACGGCTCGGTGCCGTTCTCGCAGATCGTACGCGAGGCCAAGTCGAAGGGTTACACCGAACCCGACCCGCGCGACGACCTGTCTGGCATGGACGTGGCGCGCAAGCTCATCATTCTCGGCCGCGAGATGGGCCTCACGCTGGAGCTCGACCAGGTGACGGTCGAAAGCCTGGTACCCGCAGGTCTGCGCGACTGCTCGATGGACGAGTACCTCGAGAGGCTTCCGCGATTTGACGCCGACATGCAGCGCATGCTCGACGAGGCGCGCGCCAGCAACCAGGTCCTGCGCTACGTCGGCCGGCTGACCGCCGACGGACGCGCGACGGTCGGGGTCGAGAGGCTGCCCGGGCAGCACTCCTTCGCCAACATGGCGTTGACCGACAACATCGTCCGCTTCGTGACCGAGCGTTATGCCGACAACCCGCTGATCGTGCAGGGCCCCGGTGCTGGGCCAGCCGTGACGGCAGGTGGAGTCTTCGGCGACCTGCTGCGGCTCGCCGCCTATCTTGGCGCGAGGCTCTGAGGAGAGGTAATGAACCAGGACTCCGTCACCGCTTTCGCACCGGCTACGGTCGGTAACGTCGGCATCGGGTTCGACATCCTCGGGCACACCGTCAATGCCGTCGGCGACCGGGTTCATGCCCGGCGCACCCCGGAGCGCGGCATCCGTATCGCTTCCATCACCGGCACCTCGACCAATCTTCCAATGCAGCCGGAGAAGAATACGGCCGGCATGGCGCTGATTTCCATGGCCGGCGCCCTGTCCTTGCCTTTCGGCATCGAGATCTCGATCGAGAAGGGCATACCCCTGGGCTCGGGGCTCGGCGGCTCGGCTGCCTCGGCCGTGGCGGCCGTTGTTGGCGCCAACGCGCTGCTCGAAGAGCCGCTACCGAAGCTCGACCTGCTCAAGTTCGCAATGCAGGGCGAGGCGGTTGCGAGTGGGTCGGTGCACGTGGACAACATTGCGCCATCGCTGTTCGGCGGCCTGGTGCTGACGGTCGGAATCGACCATCCACGCATCAAGCAGATACCGGTGCCGCCATCGATTCGTTGCGTGCTGGTCCACCCACACATGTTCCTGTCCACGCGCGAGGCACGGCGGATACTGCGCAAGTCGGTGGACCTGTCCGACCTCGTGTGGCAGACAGCGAACCTGGCGGGCTTCCTGTCGGGTTGCTACACCAACGACCTCGCAATGATTCGCGACTCGTTCGAGGATGTCATCATCGAGCCGCAGCGGTCTCAGCTGATCCCGGGTTTCAAGGCAGTCAAGCAGGCTGCAATGGCCAATCGTGCGCTGGGCTGCTCGATTTCGGGCGCCGGACCAACGGTCTTCGCGTGGTGCGAGGAACACTTTGCGGAGGGAATCCGCACCACCATGGTCGAGGCCTTCGCTGAGCACAATCTGACCGCTGACCATTGGATTTCCACCATCGACACGGAAGGCGCCAGGGTGGTCGCCGACTGATGCTGTTCGTCAGCACCCGTGGACCGGAACTGGTGGCGACGTTGTCGGAAGCGATACGCCAAGGCATCGCGCCCGACGGCGGTCTGTACGTGCCCCAGCGCTTTCCGGAATTCCGGCCCAGCGACTTCGACGGGGCGCATACCCTGGCGGATATTGCCGAGCGGCTGCTGGCTCCGTTTTTTGCCGGGGACCAGCTCGCTCGCAAGCTGACGGAGATCGTCAACGACGCCTTTAATTTTCCGGCGCCGGTGAAGCAACTCGAGACCCCCGGGGACAGGCTTTCGGTCCTGGAGCTGTTCCACGGCCCGACCGCTGCCTTCAAAGACTTTGGCGCGCGGTTTCTTGCGGCGTGCCTGGAACGACAGCCGCACCATGCCGACCGGAAGATCACCATCCTGGTGGCGACCTCGGGTGACACCGGCGGCGCGGTGGCGGCCGCCTTTCACAAGCGTCCCTGGGCGCAGGTCGTCGTGCTGTTTCCGAAGGGCCTGGTTTCGCCCAGGCAGCAGCGCCAACTGACCTGCTGGGGCGACAACGTCCATGCGCTGGCGGTCCGGGGCACGTTTGATGATTGCCAGCGACTGGTGAAGGAAGCTTTTTCGGATGCCGAGCTGAACCAGCGCCTGGAGCTGTCTTCGGCCAACAGCATAAACATCGGCCGGCTGCTCCCGCAGACGGTCTACTACGCGGCCAGTAGTCTGGCTATCTGGCGCCAGGAAGGCCAGGCGCCGGGTTTCGTGGTGCCGTCGGGCAACCTGGGCAATGTGGTAGCCTGCCTCTGGGCCCGCACCATGGGGTTGCCCATCGGGCCAATCGAACTCGCGCACAACGCCAACCTGACCGTGCCTCATTACCTGGTGACCGGCGAATGGCGCCCCCAGGCCAGCGTGGCGACGCTCGCCTCAGCCATGGACGTAGGCAACCCGAGCAACATGGAACGCTTGCAGAACCTGCATCCCGACTGGCGCGAGCTCGCCAGCCAGCTCAAGGCCCACACGGTTACGGACGACCAGATTCGCGCGCGCGTGGCCGCAGACTTTCGATTGTTTGGTGAGAGCTGGTGCCCGCATACCGCGACTGCAGCGCAGGTCTACGCCAACCTTTCCGGCGAGCTTAGACACGTCTATCACTGGGTGCTGGTCGCTACCGCGCACCCGGCCAAGTTCAACGAAATCGTGGAGCCGCTGATTGGCGAGACTGTGCCAGTTCCGCCCGCGCTCGCCGAGTTGCTGCGAATGCCGAGTCACTACGGTGAAATTGCGTCGGACCTTGACGCGCTCAAGTCGTCGCTTCATGACGCGCCGCCCAGATGAAGTTCACTGCAATGGAAATAGGCCTGGCGGGTGCGGCGGCTCTGGCGTTGGCAGTTGCCGGGTATTTCGGCTACCGGTACTGGCGCAGGGTCAAGGCCGAGCGCGACCGCTTGCGCCAGTTCAACGCCATCGCCTATGAAATGATCCGCGATGTCCTGTTGCCAGACGGCAACGAGAGTCAGGTTCACGTCGATTTCGTGCTGCTCACCGCAGTGGGACTGATGGTCATCGACCTGCGCGACGTACCCGGCATCATCTTCGGCGGCGAGCAGATGGACGAGTGGGCCGTCATGAATGGGTCGAATCGCGCGACATTCCCGAACCCGCTCGGCCGACTCTACGATCGCATGGCGGTGGTCAGGCAAATTGCCGGCAGGGTGCCGGTCGAAGGGCGCGTCGTCTTTACTGCCCGCGGAAGCTTCCCGCGTGGTCGTCCACACCGCGTGGTGATGCTCGATTCGCTGCAGGAGGAGTGCCCGCTGGTGGACCGCACGCTGGATCCTTTGCCGGTTGCGGCCTGGGCCGAGGAGTGGGCCCGTCTGCGCTAGGCAGCCACCCCGAGTCCGATGGCGCGACGGCGCTGAGGCCCTAGGTTGCCCCGCCCTGCGCGCCCCGCTGTCCGTGATCGGCCAGTACTGAGGCCACGCAGAGCGTCAGTCTTGCAGCGTATTCGAGGTGCAGGAACTCGTTTGGCCCGTGCGCATTGGATTGCGGGCCGAGCACGCCGGTCACCAGGAACTGCGTCTGCGGAAAGCGCCTGGCGAGCATGCCAATGAACGGAATGCCTCCGCCGGTGCCCAGGTACATGGCGTCACGGCCGAACACCTGCTGCGAGGCGCGCTGCATCGATTCGGGCAACCAGGGCTCCATCGGCGGCGCGTCCCAGCCGGCGCCGGTCATGTCCACCGAGAACTCGACCTTCGCGCCGTAAGGCGGGTCATCCTCGAGTACCCGCTTCAGGGCGCTGGCGGCCGCAGCCGGGTCGGCCGTGGGCGCCAGCCGGATTGATAACTTCACTGCAACCTTCGGGAGCAGGACATTACCGGCATCGCCAAGGGCGGGTAGCCCGTCGGCGCCAGTGACGGCCAACGAAGGGCGCCAGGTGTTGCCGAGCACCAGTTCATAGGGCGAGTTGCTGACTGCTTGGGTTTTGCCGGCGAAAGGCAACTTGCGAAAAGTCTGTTCGCCCAGCGCGGCCGCCGCGACTTCAGCCTGCCGCTGCCGCTCAGCCGGGATCGTCGAGTAGAGTTCGTCGACCAGCAGATCGCCGGTTATCTCGTCCTCAACGCGGCTGAGGAGCGTGCGCAGGATCCGGAAGCTCGAGGGTGCGACGCCGGTGGCACTGCCCGAATGCACGCCTTCGTTGAGAACCTGGACCGACAGGGTCCCAAGCACCAGTCCACGCAGCGACGTGGTGCACCAGAGTTGTTGGTAATTTCCGCATTCGGCGTCCAGGCACACCACCAGGCTTGGGGTGCCGATACGCCCCGCCAGTGCCTCGACATAGTAGGGCAGGTCGACACTGCCACTTTCCTCGCAGCCCTCGATGAGCACCACGCAGCGCACATGCGGCAGATCCTGCTCCTGCAGGACTCGAATGGCCGCGAGCGAGGAAAACACCGCATAGCCGTCGTCGCCGCCGCCGCGCCCGTAAAGCTTGCCGTCGCGAATCACTGGCTCCCAGGGCGACAGTCCTTCTGCCCAGCCAGTGAACTCGGGTTGCTTGTCGAAGTGCCCATAGAGCAGGACAGTTTCCCCGGCCGTTTCGCCGACCCTAGCCGGCTGTGAGGCAGGAATCTCGCACAGCAGAACCGGCGTCCGGCCGGGTAGCTTCACGATCTCCACGCTCATGCCGGCGATGGGCTGGCTGTGGCACCAGGCGGCCAGCAGTTCCGCTGCCCGCTGCATGTGGCCATTGGCCTCCCACTCGGGGTCGAAGGCGGGCGACTTGTTAGGAACCCGGACGTAATCAGACAGGCTGGGCACGATCGATTCCCGCCACCAGCGATCGATGGATGCGTTTGCAGAATTTAGATTTAGTTTATTCATAAATATCAATAATATAAAAAATGTTATAACTAAAAAACATTAACTAGAGCTGTGAGGAGTCACCGGCCGACCCCGATCGCGCCCAACGGCAGGTCAAAGAACGCCAGCGCGTTGCGGGTGGTCGCGTCAGCGATCTGTTGCGCATCTTCAGACCGTGCCTGACAAATGACTTCAAATACCTGCTGTAAGTACATAGGTTCATTACGCCGATGACTTGGCTTTGGCTTGACGTTGCGCGGCATGAGGTAGGGCCCATCCGTCTCGATCATGAGGCGCGCCAGTGGAATCCGCGGGACCAGGGCCCTGACCCCCAGGCCACGCCGCTCGTCGCAAACCCACCCGGTGATCCCGACGAAGAGGCCGGCGTCCAGGTATTCGTCGAGTTCCGGGCCGCTGCCGGTGAAGCAATGCACGACCGCTTTCGGCAGGCGTGGCAGATAGTCGGACATGATTGCCATGAAGTCCCGATGGGCATCGCGCTGATGCAGGAAGACCGGCTTGCCGAGACGCGCCGCAAGCTCGAGTTGACCAGTCAAGGCGCGCCGCTGGTCACCGCGTGGCGAGAAATCGCGGAAGTAGTCGAGCCCGCATTCGCCGGCCGAAGTGACCATCGGGTCCTGCAGCAACTGCTGCAGGCGCGGCAGGTCCTCGTCCGGGAATTCCCGCGCATGATGAGGATGGATGCCGGCCGTCGCCCGCATCAGGCCAGGCCACTGGCGACAGATGGAGATGGCCCGCACGGCGCTCTCGAGTGTGCTGCCGGTGACGACCATTCGCTCCACGCCCGCATTGAGCGCGCGCTGCACGACCTCCGCGCGGTCATGGTCATAGCTGTCGTGGGCGAGGTTGATGCCGATATCGATCAGTCGGTATGGCTGCATGACGACGGATGGCTCTGCGATAATGCTGGTGCGCCTTTCGGCGGAATCAGCGTTCTCCGCCAGTGTGGGTTACCGCTATTCTAGATGAGCCGGATGAGCACTGGGTCCTCAGGACATGGAAGGTGAACGATGTCGCTCGACCAGCAAGCACTGGAAGTACTGCGCAAGGACGGCAAGGCTTCCGATTCGCGCTACCAGACCCGCGCCGGCCAGCGCCGGCGGCGCTGGCTGATCGTGGCGCTGGTGGTCGTGCTCACTGCAGTTGCCTGGGCGGTACTGGGCAGGTCGAAGCCCCTGGAGGCGGAGCTCGCGACAGTCGGTATTCCCGCGGCTCCTGGCCAGACGGCCGTGTTGAGCGCTTCGGGCTACGTCGTCGCGCGCCGGCTGGCTACCGTTTCATCGAAGGTGACTGGCCGGGTGATCGAGGTCACGTTCGAGGAGGGCAGCGAGGTCGAGGCGGGTCAGGCCCTGGCGCGCCTGGACGACGCGACTACACGCGCCGCATTCAACGTTGCAGCGCGTCAGCGCGATGCGGCGCGCATGGACCTCAGGGAAATCGAGGTCCGCCTGGCCGAGGCCAATCGTGAACTCGAGCGCCAGCGTCGGTTGCGGGCCGAGAAACTGGTCAGCGCCAGCGCGCTCGACGCTGCCGAGGCCAATTCCAATGCGCTTGCCGCAAGACTCGAGTCGGTGCGTGCGGGCGTCGCGGTCGCGGAGAGCAACGTCAGTCTGCGCGCCCGCGAACTTGACGACCTGGTGGTGCGGGCGCCATTCGACGGTGTCGTCATCTCGAAAGACGCGCAACCCGGCGAGATGGTGTCTCCCATATCGGCGGGTGGCGGGTATACCCGTACCGGGATCGCGACGATCGTCGACATGAGCTCGCGTGAAATCGAGGTAGACGTCAACGAGTCGTATATCAACCGCGTTCGCGAGCGGCAGCGGGCGGAAGCAGTGCTCGATTCCTATCCAGACTGGCGCATTCCGGCGCGCGTAATCGCCATCGTGCCGACCGCTGACCGCCAGAAAGCGACGGTGCGGGTGCGCATAGCGATCGAGGAACTCGATCCGCGGATCCTGCCGGATATGGGCGTCAAGGTACGCTTCTTCGATGATCGTGCACCAGCCGGGCCGGCAGCCACCGCGAGCGTGCCGGCAGGGGCGATTCTTCAGGACGAAGACGCACAGTATGCCTGGCGGGTGGTCGATGGGCGTGCCGCACGAATCGGCGTCGAGGCGGGCGAGGAGGCTGAGGGGACGCGCCAGATCCTGCGGGGACTGGCGGTTGGCGACCAGGTAATCGTCAATCCACCTACTGGAATTTCTGACGGCGTGCGGGTCCGGCCTCGCGGCACACCGTGACCGGTGGAGCGCGGTCATGAGTCGCCCGCTGGTCAGGATCCGCGCACTCCACAAGGAATTTCGTCGTGGCCCCGAGGTCGTCCGGGTGCTCGAGGGACTGTCCATGGATATTCCCGAGGGCGACTTCGTGGCGCTGATGGGCCCATCGGGCTCGGGAAAGTCGACGCTGCTGAACCTGCTGGGCGGGCTGGATCGTCCGACCTCGGGTACGCTCGAGGTGCAGGGGCTGCAGCTGGGCGAGTTGTCGGACGCGGCGCTGGCGCATTGGCGCGCCGACAACGTCGGGTTTATCTTCCAGATGTACAACCTGCTGCCGGTCCTCACCGCCGAGCGCAACGTCGAGCTACCGCTGCTCCTGACCAGCCTGTCCTCGGCCGAGCGCCTGCGTCGCGCTCGTGCCGCGCTCAGGTTGGTCGGGCTCGATGACCGCGCGCGCCATCGGCCGGGCCAGTTGTCGGGCGGACAGGAGCAGCGCGTGGGAATTGCACGCGCGATCGTTACCGATCCTGCCCTGCTGCTGTGCGATGAACCAACTGGGGATCTCGACCGCAAGTCCGGCGACGAAATTCTCGACCTGCTGGAGGCGCTGAACCAGCAGGGCAAGACGGTGGTGATGGTCACGCACGACCCGCGCGCGGCCGAGCGCGCGACGCGGACGCTGCATCTCGAGAAAGGCCGGCTGGTCGAGGAAACAGTGTGATCGGCTATGTTCCCCTGGTGCTGGCCAACCTGCGCCGGCGACCGCTCCGGACCGTGTTCACACTGGGCTCGATCCTGGTCGCGTTCCTGATGTTCGGAGTCCTGGGCGCGATGACACGCGCCTTCAGCGCCGGCGCCGAACTGGCCGGTGCGGACCGGTTGCTGGTGATCCACAAGGTGTCGCTGGTCCAGCCGCTGCCCGAGAGCTATCGCGCCCGCATCCGGCAAATTGACGGGGTGCTCCGGGTCAGTTCGGCAACCTGGTTTGGTGGTGTTTACCAGGATGACCGCAATCAACTGCCGACCTTCCCCGTTGACGACGGGATCTATCTCGATATCTATCCGGAGTACGTCATCCCGGTCGAAGGTCGGCAGCGCTGGCTGGCGGACCGGCGCGGCGCCATCGTCGGACGTCCGATCGCCGAGCAATTCGGCTGGAAGGTCGGCGATACGATTCCGCTCAGGTCGAACATCTGGCGGCAGGCGGACGGTTCCGATACCTGGGAGCTCAATATCAGCGCGCTGTATGACGTTCCCGAGGCTGGCGGCGATCCGCGCAATATCCTGATGCACTACGACTACTTCGAGGAGTCGCGTGGCTTCGGCAAAGGGTTGGTCAGCTGGTACATCGTTCAGGTTGCTGACGCGGCGGCGGCGCCGCGGATCGCGCGGGAAATCGACGCGCAGTTTGCGAATTCGCCCTACGAAACCGAAACTGCCACCGAGAAGGCCTTTGCCCAGAGCTTTGTCAACCAGATCGGCAACATCGGCGTGATCATGACCGGCGTGGTAACTGCCGTGTACTTCACGATGCTGCTGGTCACCGCCAACACGATGGCGCAGTCGGTGCGGGAGCGGACGCCTGAAATTGGAGTGCTGAAGACGCTCGGCTTTACCGGACCGCTGGTGACCATGCTGGTCCTGGCCGAATCCATCCTGCTGACGGCAATCGGTGGTGTGCTGGGCATGGCTGGTGCCTACTTGACCGTCGAGGCGGCCGGCGGGCTGGTCCGGCAATACCTGCCGGTCTGGGAGGTGCCGCCGGACGCCTGGCTGACGGCCGCTGGCCTGATGCTGGCGCTCGGCCTGCTGGCCGGTGCCGTGCCGGCACTGAATGCGCTGCGCCTGCCCATCGTGCAGGCGCTGCGTGAGGCCTGAATCATGAGCAGGAGGCACCGCTGGCGGCAGGTCCTGGCTATCACCCTGATGAGCCTGCAAAGTGTCCCGCAGCGCCTGGGAACCGCCACGGTCGCCATTGTGGGTATCGGTGGCGTGGTGGCGGTGCTGGTCGCAGCACTGTCGATGACTGAAGGATTTCGCGCGGCGATGTCGCTCTCAGGTCAGCAGGACGTGGGTGTGGTGCTGCGCGGCGGATCGGCCGACGAGCTTTCAAGCGGCCTGGCGCTCGAGGCGGTCAAGCACGTGATGGACGCGCCGTCGATCGTGCCAGGGCCTCACGGTCCGCTGGCTTCCCCGGAACTCTACGTGATCGTGGACGTGCCGATGCGCAGCACCGGCACCAAGGCCAACGTGCCGTTTCGCGGCGTCGGGCCGAATGCATTCCAGGTCCGGAAGGCTTTCCGGATAGTGGAGGGGAGGCCATTCCAGCGTGGCTTGAACGAGGTCATCGTCGGGCGTGGCGCTGCCGCCCAGTTCGGTGGCCTGAACGTTGGCAAGGTCGTCTCCTTTGGCGGCACGCCCTGGACGGTCACCGGCGTATTCGAGGACGCCGGCAGCGTCAGCGAGTCGGAGATCTGGACCGATGCAGCGGTCCTGCAGGGCGCCTACAATCGCGGCACCTCTTACCAGTCCGTTCGTGTACGGTTGCCCGGGCCGGGTCAGACCGCGGCGCTTACACGCCATCTCAAATCGGATCCGCGATTCAACATGACGGTTCGAACGGAGAAAGAATTTCTCGAGAGTCAGTCGCGCGTGCTCATTGCCATCGTCCAGACGCTGGGTATCCTGATTGCAGTGGCGATGGGCGTCGGCGCCGTATTCGCAGCGCTCAACACCATGTACGCGGCGGTTGCTTCGCGTACACGCGAAATTGCCACCTTGCGGGCGCTCGGATTTGGCGCCAGCGCGGTGGTCGCATCGGTGCTGGCTGAAGCGATGCTGCTGGGCCTGTTCGGCGGCATCCTTGGCGGTGTGCTGGCGTACCTGGGCTTCAACGGCTTCCGCGCGTCGACCCTGAACTTCCAGAGCTTCAGCCAGATCACCTTTGCCTTCACCGTCACGCCCAGGCTCATGCTGACGGGCATTGCGTACGCGCTGCTGCTGGGGCTGATCGGTGGCCTGTTGCCCGGAATCCGCGCTGCGCGGCTGCCGGTAACCCAGGGTCTGAGGGAACTGTGACGATGCTGACACGAGACGAACTGCGCTGGCTTCCCTGGGCACCGTTGCTGCTGGCCGAGGGCCTGTACGCGCGCCTGGCCACGACTCGTTTGCCGCCGGCACGGGATCCGGTAGGGCGGGTCGGCAGCGGGCAACGAGTGCTGCGGCTGGCTGGAGTGGGTGACTCGATCATCGCCGGCATTGGCGTCGAGACGCAGGCGGAGGGCCTGGTAGGGCAGGTCGCCACTGCAGTTGCCGCGCGGACCGGCGTCACGGTGGAATGGCAGGCGATAGGCGAGTCCGGTGCTACCAGCCTGTCGGTCATGCAGACGATGCTCGACACCGCGATTGACTGCCAGCCCGAACTGGTCGTGCTCTCCATTGGCGTCAATGATGCAGTGGCTGGTGTGCAACCTCACGACTTCAAGGAGCGACTGCGCGCCATCGTCGATGCTATAGCGACGAGTGCGCGCCGGCCTGCAGTCGTCTTCAGTGGAATTCCTCCGCTCGAGAGCTTTCCTGCCTTGCCGTGGCCGCTGTCGAGGCTGCTTGGGGAGCGTGCCCGGGCGCTGCAGGAGGTGGCGGTGCAACTCACGGGATACCGCGGCATGAGGGTGGTCGTCTTTCCTTCGCGACTCGGCCGCGCCGCGTTCTCCCGCGATCGCTTCCATCCTGGGGCGCAGGGTTGCGCAGAATGGTCCAGCTGGATTGTCAATGGTCTCGCACTGCGGCTGGAGGCTATCGCGGATGGGGCCGTCCTTCCGACGCAACAGTAATCGAATGCGTGCTTGCCGGCTGGTATCATCGCGCGCGTGACCGACAAACCTTTCCCCCATCTGCTGGCGCCGCTGGACCTCCGTTTCACGACCCTGCCCAACCGTGTGCTGATGGGTTCCATGCACACTGGCCTCGAGGATCGTGCCGAGGACTATCCGCGTCTGGCCGCGTATTTTGCCGAGCGCGCACGCGGCGGCGTCGGGCTGATCGTCACCGGCGGCATCGCGCCGAATATCGCCGGATGGGCCAAGCCATTTGCCGGAAAGTTGACCAATTCGCGTGAGGTGGCACGTCATCGACTGATCACCAAGGCAGTGCATTCCGAAGGCGGGAAAGTCTGCATGCAGATTCTCCACACCGGCCGCTACGCCTATCATCCTCTGTCAGTCGCGCCGTCACGGCTGAAGGCGCCGATTTCTCCCTTTACGCCGCGGGCACTCACCCGCTTCGGCATCTCGCGCCAGGTCTCGGCCTTTGCGCGTTGCGCCCGTCTTGCGCAAGAGGCGGGCTACGACGGCGTCGAGATCATGGGCTCCGAGGGCTACTTCATCAACCAGTTCATCGCTGCGCGAACCAATCGCCGCGACGACGACTGGGGCGGATCCTATGAGAACCGCATCAGGCTGCCGCTGGAGATCCTGCGCCGCGTTCGAGAGGCGGTCGGCCGCGAGTTCATCATCATCTACCGCCTGTCCATGCTTGACCTGGTCGATGGCGGCAGCAGCTGGGACGAGATCGTGCAACTGGCCAAGGCCGCCGAGGCGGCTGGCGCCACGATCATCAACACTGGCATCGGCTGGCACGAGGCCAGGATCCCGACCATTGCCACAATGGTCCCGCGCGCGGCCTTCACCTGGGTCACCAGGCGACTCAAGGGCGAGGTGTCGATCCCGCTGGTGACCAGCAACCGCATCAACGACCCGGCAGTGGCCGAGTCCGTGCTGAGTGCCGGCGACGCAGACATGGTTTCCATGGCGCGGCCGCTGCTCGCCGACCCGGAGTTTGTCAGGAAGTCTTCCGAAGGGCGTGCCGACGAAATCAATACTTGCATAGCCTGCAACCAGGCTTGCCTGGACCACGTGTTCGAACAGAAGGTGGCCTCATGTCTGGTCAACCCCCGCGCGAGCCACGAGACGGAACTGCTCTACACGCCCACCATCCGTAGCAAGCGCATCGCGGTCGTTGGGGCAGGACCGGCCGGCCTGGCCTGCGCGACGATCGCCGCGGGCCGGGGTCACGCCGTGACGTTGTTCGAGGCCTCGAGCGAGATCGGCGGTCAATTCAACATGGCCAAGCAAATCCCCGGCAAGGAGGAATTCCACGAAACGCTCAGGTATTTCGGTCGCCAGATCGAGTTGCAGCACGTGGACCTGCGGCTTGGCACCCGGGCCACGACGGCTGGCCTGCTTGCGGGCGAATTCGACGAAATCGTGCTGGCGACCGGGGTCGTGCCGCGTACACCGGCCATCGACGGGATTGACCACCCGAAGGTCCTGTCCTACGTCGACGTCCTGTTGCATGGGCGCCCCGTGGGCGATTCGGTGGCCCTGATCGGCGCAGGTGGCATCGGCTTCGATGTCGCGGAGTTCCTGTCCCACGACGTCGACGGCGGCGTGGAGCAGGATACGTTGGCCCGGTTCATGCGCGAGTGGGGCGTGGACATGTCCCTCGAGCGGCGTGGCGGTCTCGTGGCCGAAGAGGGGTCAATGCAGCCGGCGCGGCGGAAGATCTTCCTGCTGCAACGGAAGGCGACGCCGCCCGGCAGGGACCTCGGCAAGACAACCGGGTGGATACACCGAACCGAGCTCAGGCGCCGCCGGGTGAGAATGATCGCAGGGGTTAATTACGAGCGCATCGACGGCGCCGGTCTTCACATCACTACGAATGCCGGCCCACAGCTGCTGGAAGTTGACAACGTGATCATCTGCGCGGGTCAGGATTCGCTGCGGAACCTGGCAGAGCAGCTCAGGTCCGGCGGACGCAACTCGCACGTCATAGGCGGCGCCAAGCTGGCCACGGAGCTCGACGCGAAACGCGCAATCGACGAGGGGGCGCGGCTCGCCGCGTCATTCTGAGTTCATGGGCGCGGTAGCTGGACAGCTGGCATTGCTTGACGTTGAACAGGCGCAGCCTGACTGGCGCGTCCGCGAGTCGCAGCGTGCACGACGGTTGACCGTGAGGGTATTCCCGGGCGGGCGGGTGGAAATCGTGGTGCCGGTCGGTACCCGTTCACGCACCGTCCAGCAGTTCGTCGCCCGGCACCGCGGTTGGATCGATCGCAAGGTCGAGGAACTCCGGCATCTGCAGGTCGAGGCTCCCGATGCGTTGCCCGAGGCGGCGTTCTTCCAGGCAACGGGGCAACAAGTCTCCATTCGTTACCTCGACACGCCCGGCATCCCCAAGGCGTCGCAGTCAGGCTGCGAGGTACTCATCAGCGGCGACCTGGCCCGGCTGCCGCTGGTTCGACATGCGCTGCATCGCTGGTTGCTGCATTCCGCGCACGCGCAGCTCGTACCGTGGCTGGAGGCGGTCGCCATGCGGCACCAGATGAGTTTCGTCCGGACGCAGGTCCGGCGCCAGCGCACCCGCTGGGGCAGCTGCTCGCGATCGGGCACCATCAGCATCAATGCCTGCCTGATGTTCCAGCCCGCCGACGTCGTTCGTTACCTGTTCGTACATGAGCTGGCGCATACGGTGCACCTCAACCATTCGCGCCGGTTCTGGCGCCTGGTCGCGCAACTCGAACCGGGCTGGCAGTCGCTCGACCGCGAGCTGTCCCGGGGCTGGCGCCATGTGCCGAACTGGGCGATCGGCTGAGCCGTACGTCGCCTGCTATACTCCCGCGCCCTTCGAAATGTGGCGACAACCAGATGACCGACCGGCTGCAGAACGTCAACGTCGCGTCCAGCGAGCTGCTGCCGACGCCTGAGGAAATCAAGCGTGAACTGCCAGTCTCGCCGCAGGCCGGGCACTGTGTGCTCAGTGCACGTGGGGTGATCCGCGACATCCTCGATCGGCGCGATCCCCGGCTGTTCGTCGTAGTCGGCCCCTGCTCGATCCACGACCTCGACGCCGCGCGCGAATACGCCGGGCGGCTGCGTACGCTGGCTGCGCGGGTTGCATCGACCCTTTACCTGGTGATGCGCGTGTATTTCGAGAAGCCACGCACGACCGTCGGCTGGAAGGGCCTGGTCAACGATCCCGACATGGACGACTCCTTCCATATCGAAAAGGGTATTCGGCTCGCGCGGCGGCTGTTGATCGAACTGGCGGAGGAGGGCTTGCCGGCAGCCACCGAGGCGCTCGATCCGATCATGCCGCAGTATCTTGGAGAGCTGATCAGCTGGACCGCGATCGGCGCGCGGACGACGGAGTCGCAGACGCACCGCGAGATGGCTTCTGGCCTGTCCACGCCGGTCGGCTTCAAAAACGGCACCGACGGTACGCTTGCCGTAGCCGTCAACGCGCTGCAGTCGGTGCGCAGCCCGCACCACTTCCTTGGGATAACCCAGCGGGGGCAGTCGGCAGTGTTCCGTACCCGCGGCAATGCGTATGCCCACATCGTGCTGCGCGGCGGCGGCGGGCGCCCGAACTACGATTCGGTCAGCGTCGCGCTGTGCGAGCAGGAACTGCGCCGGGCCGGTTTGCCTGTCAACATCGCGGTCGACTGCAGCCATGGTAATTCGAACAAGGACCATACCCTTCAAGCCCTTGTCGCCGGCAACTGCGTGAACCAGGTTGTCGAGGGCAATGATTCGATCGTCGGCCTGATGCTGGAGAGCCACCTTGGCGCCGGCAACCAGCCGATACCGGCGGACCTCAGGCAGCTTCGCTACGGTGTTTCCGTTACCGACGCCTGCATGGACTGGACCACCACCGAGAAGCTGCTGCTGGATCTGCATCAGCGGCTCCTGGCCTGTCCACGGTTGGCCCCGCCAGCGTCGCCGAGGTCGGGTACCCGCTGAGCGCGCGGCATGCACGTGCCCCCGGCCAGATTTCTTCCCCTCGTCGTGCTGGCCGTCGCGCTGGCGGGGGTCTCCTTTGGCTCGATCTTCGTCCGGCTTGCTGCCGCGCCCGCGATGGCCATTGCGCTGTGGCGCATGACGCTCGCGTCGGCCGTGGTAGTGCCCGCAGCGCTCGCGACCCGCAGGCGGGGCGCTCACAAGCCCTGGCGCGAACAGGTCCTGGCTGCGGCGGCAGGCGGACTGCTGGCGCTTCACTTCGGAAGCTGGATGACCTCGCTGCAGTTCACCTCGGTCGCGAGTAGTGTGCTGCTGGTCAACACCGCACCGGTCTTCGTGGCGCTGCTGTCATGGCTCACCGGGCGCGATCGCCCGACGGTGCGCATCTGGGCGGCCGTCGCGCTTGCCAGCGCTGGCGCTGCGGTGATCGCCTCGGGTGGAATGGATGACCGGACCTCGCTGATGGGCGCCCTGCTGGCACTTGGCGGGGCGGTAGCCATGGCCGGGTACCTGATGCTCGCGCGCGAGGCGCAGCGAAGACTTGCCTATCTGCCCTACGTCACGGTGGCGTACGTCACGGCGGCGCTGGTGTTGTGGGCGGCCGTGCTGGTCTCCGGCACCCAATGGCATGGGTTTTCGCAGCAGACCTGGGCCGTGCTCGTTGCCATGGCGCTCGTCTCGCAGCTGGTCGGGCACGGTGGCTACAACTGGTCCCTCAGGCACCTGCAACCAGCGTTCGTCTCCATCGCCCTGACCGGCGAGCCGGTGCTGGCTTCGGTGCTTGCCTGGTGGCTGCTCGACGAGCCGCTGGGCGCGCGGACTATGGGCGGGGGTTTGCTGGTGCTTGGCGGAATTCTGGTTGCGACTGGGGGTAGTCGTCGCTGACCGGGCGGCGTCGACGCACAGTACTTTCCATCTCCCGCGATGGCCGGGCGCGACGTTTCCACCAGCGCCAGCCCAGCAGCAGCGTCAGCGCGGCAAAGTAGTACAACGGCTCGCGTACGTCTGCCTTGACCTGCCAGTAGTAGTGGACACATCCAAGGAAGGTCGCCACGTACACCAGCCGATGGAGCTTCTGCCAGCGCCGGCCGAGGCGGCGCATGGCGGCTTTCGTCGACGTCAGGGCCAGCGGGACCAGCAGCATCAGACCGGCGAAGCCGACGGTGATGTACGGACGCCTGGCAATATCCTCGATCAAGACGCGGAGGTAGAACCCCTGGTCGACCAGCAGGTAGAAGAGGAAGTGGCCCAGCAGGTAAAAGAATGCGGTCAGGCCCAGCATGCGGCGAAAGCGGATCCAGTAGACCCATCCGGTGATCTGGCGCAGTGGTGTCACGCACAGCGTAATGAGCAGGAAGTTGAGCCCCCACTTGCCCAGCGTGTGCAGGATTTCCTCGACCGGATTGACGCCGAGCGACATGCCACCGACGCCCGCTACGCCGGCGGCCAGCCAGCCAAGCGGCGCCAGGCAGCCCAGCAGGACGAGTGGTTTCAGAACGAAGCGGGCCAGTTGTTCCTGTGACGCGGCCATGATCAGAAGTACTTCGCCAGGTCCATTCCAGTGTACAGCGACGCAACTTCCCCGGCGTAGCCGTTGAACATCTGCGTTGGCTGCCGGTCCCAGAACGCGCCTGAACCGATGCGTCGCTCGCGCTCCTGGCTCCAGCGCGGGTGGTCGACTTCCGGGTTGACGTTGGCATAGAAGCCGTATTCGCGCGGGGCGGACTTCTCCCAGCTGGTGCGGGGACGCTGTTCGGTGAAGCGGATCCTGACGATCGACTTGATGCTCTTGAAGCCGTATTTCCAGGGCACGACCAGCCGCAGCGGTGCCCCGTTCTGGTTGGGAAGCGCCTTGCCGTAAAGTCCGACGGCCAGGATGGCCAGCGGGTTCATCGCCTCGTCCATCCTCAGTCCCTCTACGTACGGCCAGTCGAGCACAGCGTAGCGCTGCCCGGGCATCTGCTCGGGGTCGAGCAGGGTGGTAAATTCCACGTACTTCGCCTTGGAGGTCGGCTTGAAGCGCTGGATCAGGTTGCCAAGCGGGAAGCCGACCCAGGGGATGACCATGGACCAGGCCTCGACGCAGCGCAGCCGGTAGATCCGCTCCTCCAGCGCATGCGGCTTGAGGATGTCATCCAGTGTGAAGCTCCCGGTCACCTCGGCCTCGCCTTCGACGGCGACCTGCCAGGGCCGCGTCCGGAACCGGCCCGCGTTGGCGGCCGGGTCAGACTTGTCGGTACCAAACTCGTAGAAGTTGTTGTAGCCGGTGATTTCCTCGTAGGTGTTCCGGGTCTCGGTGGTGGAATGACGCGGATTCGGCTGGTAGCGCAGCGGCGGCGCTACCAGCGATACATTGACCATGGCCTGGGCGAGGAGCTCCGGTGACGCCGCCAGCAATCCCGCGCCGGTGAGCCCGGCGAGGAACGCGCGCCGCGAC